>JABDAO010000075.1 GCA_013289095.1 Bacteroidota bacterium
ATTCGGGAATAAGCACTTCCACCTTTTGGCCCATCAGTTCGTCTTTTTCATAACCGAACATTTCCTCCAGACTGGGATTGACCATCAGCATGGTCCCTTTTTGTTCGATGAGCACCAGCCCTTCGCCGGCAGAGTCAAAAAGCAAACGGAAGATATCACGGCTCTCTAGATTTTTGAACATTTGAGGGGTTATTAACCCATCAAATTTATGGTATTTGGATGATTGTTTTTTCATCGAATAAGCATTAATGACAAAAATGACAGATAATCAGATCTAAAAAACTGATTTTAATCATATTGCTAATTGATAAATATTCTTTCTATGCCTGAGTTGGGTCATGGATGAAACGGGGTCGGGGGCTGATCTTTGCTGAAACGAACAAATGCTATGCAGACTCCCCCAAACGATCTACAAAAAGTAACCCTTTAGTTTATGGATGCAGCAGGAGTAGAAACCGGCCCAAACATCTTTTGCAAACTCCTGAGAAGCGCGAAGCGATGTATAGAAATGGGATGATTCGAGCCCTGTCAACAGTCTGACTTCGCCTTGTCAAACCGCTTTCATCGGGCGAAGAGGAGCATCAGCCTGGCTCTCCCAAGTAACCGTGATAAAAAGAAACAAGGGGTATGGATGAAGTACATTCGTATTTTCCATGCTCTTGTTGAATGTGGGGAACAAGCCTGATACCCAAACCCGTGATGACAAGGGGAGGAAAATCCCTGCCGTAACAGAGAACAGGTATAAATTCAGCTACCTTTACAAAAACGAAATACATGTCAGACAATCATAATACTGAAAAGATGCTGCTGGCCGTATTGGCAGGGGCAGCGGCCGGAATCGCTATTGGTCTGCTGATGGCTCCTGACAAGGGTTCAGAAACACGAAAGAAATTGCATGACCTTGCCGGAGACCTGGTCGGCAAACTCAAGGATGAATTTTCGGGCCACAAAGAATCACACGAATCAAGCGCAAACGACTAAGCACGATGCAACCAGAAAAAACGCACCTCGAAGATGTGGCCGACAAGGCGCATGAATATCTTAACACCCGGCTGGATATCGGCAAGTTAAAAGCAATGGAATATGGGGCGGTCGCTTTTGCCGCTGTACTTGGGCGGCTGATCCTGCTCATGATCGGGTTTTGCGCCCTGATTTTTGCAAGCATTGCCTTGGCCATTTATCTCTCTGTCATCACCCGCAATGTGTGGATGGGATGCCTGATCGTATCCGGGCTCTATCTGCTGCTGATCCTGATCCTGAAACTCAACAAAAAGAGGCTGCTCGATACCCCCCTGGCCAATATCTTCATCCTCCAATTCCACAAAAAAGATGAAAACTAACCCTACCTCCCTTCGGGAACTACAGCGCGACATCCGTGAACTGGAGAGCAGGAAGACAGAACTCGAATCAGAATTTCGCGCTTCTGTCCGTGCTTTTTCGGAGAGCCTGAGGCCCGAAAACATTCTTTTGTTTATCGCCGGCAAACTGGTAGGGCGCTGGGCCGACAAACAACACGAAAAAGCGGAAAAAGAAACCAAGGATTCAACGGTAAAAGACGCTCTTCTTGGTTTTGCCAGGAATTTTGCGTCCGGGGCGTTTGAGAAGGTGGTTGATGCCTTTGGGAAAAAGAAAGCATCCTGAAGAACTTTTTTGGATATAGGATCTCTTTTTCAGAGATCGTGTATTCTCAGCAATAACTCTTTTCCCGACTCAAACTGACTCAAGAACGGGCGAAATCACATCGGCAGGAATGCTTCTTATTGACCAAGCATCATTCCTGTGGCCCCGTGGCCTGATGATATTTCTGCGGTCTCGCGGATCAGGCTTATGACTGCCGTTGGTTCATCAACTTCGTTTTCTGTTTTCGTAGCTGGCTCTGCAAGGCTTCAACAGATTTGTTGATGGCTTCTTCAAATGTTTTGCAACTGCTTTTTGCAAAGAGGGCATTTCCGGGGATCGAAAGCTTTAGCTCACAGCACTTGTCATTCGCATGGTCGCTTTTTTCAAGCTTCAGACAAACGTCCCCAGCTATTATTTCCTGATTTAAATGTGAAAGTTTGTTTACTTTCTCTTCAGCATAAGCAGTGAGTAAGGCATTTGCAACGAAGTGCAAGGATTGAACGGTGGTTTTCATAGCGAAGGTTATTGGTTAATTAGTACTCCGAGTTCCTGGGTCATCTGATCAAGCAATCTGATTTGGGCACAATATTACTTAAGGGCAAATAAAAAACAAATGACGCATGTTTTCTAACAGCATGATCGCGGTCAAAAAGATGCAGGGGCTGGAATAGGGTGGAAACCGGTTAAGCTGTATAAACTGTATCTGGAGGACATTAAGGGGATGTATCTGGGATTAAATCACCTTGCTGATTTGTAAGGATTTTGTCTCCTTGCCCTCAACCGTGCGTCAAAAGCCATACAGATATTGCGGATAAATGGAAGGTCTTCGGGTAATACCTATATACTATATTCTTTTAACATCAACAGTCCCTCTCTCTGCATTTCAGCCAAATCGAGCAAGGCTGGAATCAAGGCCCGGCATTGCGGGTCTTCGTGGCCCCAATCGGTTTGACCGTAACACATCAGGTTCTGGATGTGTTTACCCCGCACTATGTATTAGAAGCAGGCATTCACAATCAAAGGGCCAGCAACACAACGAACCCGGGGGATAACCCCTCCCGATGAATATCGGAACCGCACAAATCCTAACACACGGTGCCCGCCCGGCCGCTAGAAGACCTGGTTGAGCCGGTCTGGACGGGCATTAGCGCACAAGCCATCTAATGCACAAGCTGGGTTTGCAACTCCAGATCTTCGCTGGTGAGCAAATGCCCTTTGGTGAATGGAAAGCGTTCTTCGCCAGTGGCTCTGTAATACTCCTCCACCTTTTTTCGTTTTGCACCAAGGCCGTCCAGGAATCGCTGATAAAGGATGCCCCGAGCCCGATGAGCAGACTTGTGGAGAAGGGAGTATAGCCAATGAAATTTGCTTGCCTAGAGATTGGGTGCTGGCAGGCCCCAACATACACTCTTTGCGGTTTTCCCGGTTCTCGTTTAGAGCTTGGAAGACGCGGTGTTTGATTGCCTTATCAGAGAGTTTGGGCCAGTTCATGGGTTATGCTGCTTCTCTTTTTGATTGTTCTGCCGGCTTTTCAACGGTCATTGTGCTTTTCTCCTTCTCTCCCCCTGAAACCAGGATTCCGAAAATGGCGCAACCGGCAATTACGGCCAGAAAGTTGAGCAGATCTTTCGGGCCCATATCAGGTTGATTGAGGTAGGCTAAACGAAATGGAAACAGAACAGTGAGAACCAGGACAAGACCTGCCGCTATTTTACGTGTGTTCA
This sequence comes from Bacteroidota bacterium, assembly GCA_013289095.1. Taxonomy (GTDB): domain Bacteria; phylum Bacteroidota; class Bacteroidia; order Palsa-965; family Palsa-965; genus Palsa-965. The sequence continues at coordinate 3,345 of JABDAO010000075.1, forward strand.
TAGGATTGGTTTTTGGGGTTGAGTGGTTAAGAATATCAAAAATATGGAGCGTGATAACTATTCGGCATAACTTTTATCATGCCCGTAACTTACAGTTGTTAGGTTGCATCAGGTCTTTGCACCGGGCTTTCTACTGAGCCCCGCTTCCTGCCTCATTCATCCACAATTTAGGCGCCTTTGTCTTATCGGGCAAAGTGAGCACGGGTATGGTAGCATGAAGCATCAGCTTCTTGGTATGCGTCTTGAAAAACAAACGATCGATTAACGAATGTTCATGCGGGATAATAACAAGCAGATCTGAAGGATGCGTATTCAGATAGTTATCAATACCTTGTTCCACTTGTTCTTCCTCTTCAAAATAAAAACGGTGGTCTACTCCTTCCAGGTAACGCTCGAGCTTGATGCCTTCAATAGCCTTCTTCTTTTCGGGAGCTTCACCCGGGGCAAACACATTGAGCAGCGAAATGGATGCATGGAAACGTTTACTCAGGCTGGTCAGGATCGAAAAGACTTCGGGGTGGTTCACCTCGTGAAAATCGCACGTTAGCACAATTTTTTCGGGAGCTTTGAAATGTGCCAGGGCAGGAACAGCCAAAACAGGTACCTGGCTCCTGCGCATCACTGCAACCGTGGTACTGCCAAGCAGCTGGCTTAATTTACCTCCGGCGCCACGCATGCCCATCACCACCAAATCATACTTTCCTCCTGAAACCTCGTCGAGGATCTCATCCACCGCAAAACCTGGTACACTCCGTTGCCTGGCAGTCAGATGGTGCTCAGATTCGATTTCGAGGGCAATGGCGCCCAGTATTTCTTTATTTTCCTGTTCCAGACGCTCAAAATCTATCGGATAGGGCACTTCCGAAATCGGAACCGGGACATGAAAGACGAAGAAAAGCGTGAGTTGGGCATCCAGACGCTTGGCCAATTCGGCAGCAAAATGTGCGGCATTGGTAGCCTCTTTCGAAAAGTCAACTGCGACAAGGATATTTTTCATGGATATAGAATTTGGGTTTATTGATGCATGGAAACACACTTACTCCTAAAATTCAGACAGATCTGGGTATACGCCGCATACCTGGAATGCTTTCTCGACAGAACGTCAGTTTTGAGATCTTTGGAAGCAGGAGCACATCTTCGATGTAGAACAACCGGTACAACTGAAGTTCCAGGCTGTGCAATTCAGCAAAAGCCACCTTCATGCTCTCGCTTGAATTCGGGCCTGGGGTGTAATTGTTGCTTAGAGATGACAACATAGCCAGATGGGTCCTCATCTGCATATGGCGGGTATGTATCTCACTAATTTCAATTTCCAGGTCGCTCAGCACTTCGGAGGGTACTTTTCCATCTTCCAGTACATTGTCGAGAAAAGGGAAAAGAATGCGGGTGTGTTTCTTGATCTGGCCTTTTACCAGGGAAACCAGTTTTCGATATTCTTTTTCAATTTCGTCTAAGGGCAGATGCGCCGATGTATTTACTTTTACGGAGGCAGGAAGATGAATATTTAACTGTTCGGCGAGCTGGATGAGGGCAGGATAATGTTTATCTGTCAGAAAATGTATGATTTCAGACGGGGCCATCTTTTTGAAATTCAGGGATTCGTGCTTCATGTTTGAACGTTGTATGCCACAAATGTAGTGTCGGGCTAACGGATTCTAAATGATGAGCGACAGGGATAAACATGACCTTTATCAACTTGGTTCTTTTGCTCTTGTTGATAGAACGCAGATCTTTACGATTCGTGTGAAAAAAATGATTCGGCTTAAATCTTAAAACTCATAATCATCTTAATAATCAGCGTTATATCCGACAAAGGGTTCCGCGTTAACGTCTATTTATTCTTCGAATCTTTATCCTTTTGCAGATTTTTAAAATACCGCCGGAAAAAGAAATTGTGCTTTAACGCCACCATGCTTGTATCGAAATTGGCGGCTCCTGTTTTGAAGTCGAGGATGGCATAATCTACACGGTGCACCAAACCGGTATCCTTCAACAACAGCCCTATGCTGCCCTCACCGTTCAGGATCTTACCCGTAATCATGTCGAAAGCGCCCGTTACCTGCGAGGCTTGGCGGGCGGTAAGCCTAAGGTCAGACACGGCGTGTTCCAGGTTTTGGGTCATCGAACTGTCGCGCAGCAAAACACCGAGGGGGCCTTTTCCGGTATTGATATGGTTCACCAGATCGTTCAGACCTATAGAAAGCGATTTTACATTTTTACCCGAAGTGCGGATATCGAGCACCACTTCTTTTACATTACCTGCCACTGCCGAATCCATGAGCACGCTCCAGAGCGTATTTTTTTCGCTGAAACGACCGGTGATCACTTTCACATCGTCGGTTATCTGTTCCAGGTTATCGTTTGTTTTGTTTAAGGTGCGCACGGCATTGTCGAATTCAACCTGGGGCTGTATGGTCAGGATGGCCCCTTCCTTCACAGGTGCCCCTCCGCTCCGGCCTGGCAGCAGGTTCACGATCTTATTGCCCATCAACCCGTCTGTTCCGATGGAAGCAATACACGTGGTAGAGATATAACCCGCCAGCGACTTTTCAATCTGCAGTTCGGCCAGAATCGCGGTATCCGCAATAATCCTTACGTGCGAAACAGTGCCGATGTCGATCCCCCCAAAACGTACATTGTTGCCGGCAACCAACCCGTTTACGTTTTTGAAGACAGCGCTGATCTTGATTGCCGAGCCAAACATGCTCCGTTTGCTCCCCAGCTTGTAAAGCGCCAGGATAAACAGGAGGGTGGTGGCGAGGACGAAGATGCCCGTTTTTAGTTCTTTGCTGTTTCGTTCAGTCATGGCTTAATCAAAAAATTGTTTGACATGTTTGTCCTGGCTTTTCTTCAGGTCGTCGTAGCTGCCTTCGGCATAACATTTTCCTTCTATCAGTACCACCACCCTGTTGGCGGTCATGCGTACACAGTTCATATCATGCGAAATGATGATGGAGGTGGTCTTGAATTTTTCCTGCACCTCCAGCATCAGGTGGTTGATCTCCCGGGCTGTTATGGGGTCCAGACCAGTGGTCGGCTCGTCGTACAGCATCACTTCGGGGTTGAGGATGAGGGTACGGGCTATCCCGATGCGTTTGCGCATCCCGCCCGAGAGCTCGGCAGGCGACATCTTTTGCGTTCCATCCAGACGTACGCTTTCCAGTGCATCTTTTACCAGTTTCTCTACATCGTATTTAATATGTTTGCGCAAATGCCGGCGCAAGGGAAATTCCAGATTTTCTTCCACCGTCATCGAATCGTACAAGGCGCTGCTTTGAAACAGAAAGCCGATCCGTGCCCGCATGACGTCCAGGGGCTCGGGGTCTAGTTTCAATATTTCTTTCCCCAGCACATTTATCTCCCCATCGTCGGGGTCTATCAACCGTACAATGCATTTTATCAAGACCGATTTGCCGGTGCCCGATCGGCCGAGGACCACTACATTCTCACCTTTATTGACCGTGAGGTTAAAACCCGTGAGCACGGTATTCTCGCCAAACGATTTTTTCAGGTTTCGGATGGTGAGGATGGGAGCAGCATTTTCGGGTCCTGACACGGTCATAGGATATTCATTAAATCTGATATTTGCGCTGCCAGCAGATCGACAATAAATACAATAAAAGAGGAGATGACAACCGAGGCATTGGCAGCCCTCCCCACCCCTTCTGTTCCGCTGGTAGTGGTATACCCCTTAAAAGAACCGACAATGCCGATCACAAAACCAAAGAAAACAGATTTGATCACCGAGGGCAGCACATCGCCAAACGTAAGTTTGTTGAACACCTGGGTCCAGTACAGGTGCGCACTGGTTACCCCACGTATGTTCACACCCAGATAACCCGCATACAGTGCTATGCCATCGCCAAAAACAACCAGCAACGGAAGCATGAGCGTAGTGGCAAGCACCCGGGTGGCAACCAGGTATTTAAACGGATTTGTGCCCGATACCTCCATGGCGTCAATTTGCTCGGTAACCTTCATCGACCCGATCTCGGCCCCAATGCTCGACCCGACCTTACCTGCACAGATCAATGCGGTAATAACAGGAGTGATCTCGCGTACCAGCGACACAGATACAATAGAAGGTAACCACGATTCTGCCCCAAACACTTCGAGGGCAGGATGTGATTGTATGGTGATAACCAGGCCCATGATAAATGCCGTAAACGAAACCAGGGGAATTGACCGGTACCCAATTTCATAACACTGTCTCATCATTTCCTGAAACTCATAGGGAGGTTTAAAGCCTGTTTTCAAAAAGCGTCCCGCAAACCGGGAAAGCGCCCCTGCTTCCAGAAAAAATTCTTTTACCGACCGATTGATGCTGTTTGATAAAGCCATTGAACTGATTTTCGATTTTCGGAGAAACTATACCCCTTCTTATCCACTTTAAGACCCCGATAGCTATCGGGGTCTTAAAGCGGATAAGAAGGGGATATACCGAGACAGACTGAATTTATTCTAATCTTCTCCCGGTATAAAAGTAACCCTGGCCTTTTCAGCCAGAAATGAGTTTTGTCAGTGGAGAGGGTGACAATGCAGCAGGTGGAGAAAAAATTATAGAAAACATTAAAATGCGCCACTTTTCAATGTTTACACATTGTTTGACTTTAAAACGGGCAACGAAACAGCATGAACACCAACAAATCATAAATGATAGTTGCCTGCGCTGCAGAATGTCCATCCGTACTTCGATGCAGCGTGATAACTCAGATACCACCCACACTTCACAACGCACCAATCATAAACCCTGCTCACAGATAGGCCGAAAACATCCAGGTGTATTTTTCCTGGTTTTTGATGTATTCAACCATCAGGGCTGCCGTACCGGCATCTTTGCAGGCGGTTGCCAGATCCAGCAATTTGCGTTCTATGCCCAGGATTACTTCGGAGCTTTCGAGTATTTCGCGTACAGCGGCGCTGCCTCGCGCTTCGCCGGAAATGGCTTCGACTTCCTCCCCTTTCATATAACCAGAAAAGGAATAATCCGGAAAATACCCCAGTACCAGGATGCGTTCGGCCACTTCGTCTATCTTGTTGATGATAGAATCGGTATAGGCTTTGTCGAATTTCAACTGTACCTCAAAATATTTCTTTCCGGTAATGTTCCATTGGAATACTTTTACCTTCATGTAAAAGATGTGGAGGTAAACAATAAGCTGGTTCAGATCTTTGGCCAGCATTTCTGATTTTTCGGCATCAAGCCCGATTTTTGTTTTCATTTTTGTTGTATTGATTAAAGTGAATAGGGTGACGATGTGTGATAGAATCCAGCCTCAGCCGGATTCAGAAACAGAACAGTTAACCAACAGGATTAGTGTATGCCCCCAGATTTGTTTGTCTGCTTCAGAAGCCCAACAGAATCTTCCGTCAGATGACTGAACACCGGGTCGCCGTGTATTTTTTTTAATTCCTGGATAAAATCCTGAACAAGTTCCTTTCCTTCCTTGTGGAGCGGAGGGAAGGTATCGGCCACTTTGTTGATGACTGAAATAAAATGCGTTTTCAGCGTTTCGCTGACATACTGACTGTTGAGTTTGATCTCATGCAGCGCCCATTCGTAGGCGGTCCCGGAGTTCATCCCTTCGCGTTCGAGGATCTGAAAGATCATTTCGGCTGATGCTATGCCCCAGGGGTGCGACCTGAATTCGGTTTCGAGGATGGCATGTAACCGGTCTTTCTCTTCTTTGCGTATGGTGCCGTCGACCTTGGCGATGGCATAGCACAATTCGCCCAGGGCATAGTATAGTTCTTCGATCTGTTCCATGGTTCCAATGTTTTTATGTGTTGCATTGTTTACTGTTCATAGCCCCTTGATTTTTAGTGGGCCTGATTGTCACCTCTGTAAGATGAGAGCTCAGCAATGCCAGCTCACCCTCAGGGCTTAGTGTTCGCTCTCTTCTTCCATCGCGCGGGTTATGGCTTCGCCCTGCATGTTTTGTTTTTCGAGCGACCATTTTTCGGTTTGTTTGGTCTCCAGCCAGATCTTGCCCGATTTGCGGTATACCCTCACTTCCAGACCGTATACATCCCTGAAATTGGCTTCCAGCTCGGTAACACTCATTCCGGGCATGACGGTGAGTATCCCTTTTTTGTGAAGCACTCCGCATTCGCCCAGGGTTTTTGTGTCGGAATGGATCTTACGTACTGAAGCCACTCCCCCTGTTTTGTGAGGTTTCGAAAAAAATTCGATCTTCAAAAACGGAAACAGTTGGTTGAATTCATGTTGGATGGCATGAATCTTCCGGTGATCATTGATCTCAAGTTGCATCGTGTGAAGGTTTCAGTCGTGAATAGATAGGAGTGGCACGCTGGTATGATACGCGGTATGCTGGGTTTTGCTGCCGCGAAACAGCCTTTCCAGCAGATTGTGTTTGTGAGGCACCATCACCAACAGATCGGCTTTCTTTTGCCCGATGAATTGTATGATTTCAGAATCAAACTTTTCGGAGACTTCATAGAAGTATTCGGGTTTTAATGCCGACAGGCTGCGGCGTACTGCCTGATAGGCCTCACCCCGCTCATTCTCCATGGCTTCAACAGGTTTCACGATATTGAGGACAGCAAGTTTGCCTCCCTGCAGCTGTTGAAACGCGGTCAGGAGCGGTTTCATCTTTTGGGGCAAGGGCCTGGAGTAATCGCAGGCAAGCACCATGGAATTCATTTTTTTGAAACGAGCTTTTTCGGGGATGATCAACACCGGGCACGCAGCTTTTTTAATCGCCGAAGTTGCAGTACTGCCCATCAACGTCTTCGAGATCGTACCAGTCCCTCCGGTGAGGCCCATCACAATCAGGTCGGCCTTTTGGGTTTTTACCTGGTCCAGTATTTCCTCCACCACATTAAACCCTGCAAGGGCTTCGGTCTGTATGACAAGTCCGCCTTTTAAACGTTTCTGTATTCTTGCCGCAGCTTGTTTGATGCGTGTTTTGTTTTCTTTGTCATGCAGATCAGAGATGATGACAAAGGGCATTTCGCCGTTGGGTACCGGAATGGCGAAGAGATGAAAAAGCACCAGCTTTGCCTTCATCTGAAAAGCCAGATCAGCGGCATAGTTCAGCGCATTGTCGGATACCTTCGAGTAATCAATCGGGGCTAAAATGGTTTTCATGGGTTGAATTTATTTGAGAGGCATTCAGCCTTTTGCAGCTTGAGAGAAAGAATGGATAAACCGGATCAATGACCAGGCATAATCAACAGAAAACACATCCCAGAACGGGGGTATCATCAACAAGAAAAGGAGCAAGGCCATTCTCGGAAAAACATGCCCGAGGTCCCACATGGGTTTGAGCAACCCGAATGCAAAGGTGGCCAGCAGCAGATCAAGGCCCAGGAAATACAAGACATAGTATTTTAAGAATCCGATGATCAGGAATGCCCCGCCAATAAGCTGAACATACGAGGTGAAATACGCACCCAGTCTGATGATCCCGATAGGAATTCCTTTGGCTGTCAGGGCATCGTCAAACGCGCCGATCACCCCGCTGACTTTTACCCTGAATACGGCATCATACCCCTGGAACAGAAAGAGCATTCCCAAAAACACCCTCGGCAGAAGGGCAAGTACAGAATGAAGGTGGATAATGTGTGACACGCGAAGCTGTTTTAGGTTTCTATGGCATCAAAAATAAGCTGGGCCTGCTCCACGCGAAATGAGGGATGTCATGGCCGGGGCTAACTTCGGTCATCAGGATGTAGACGGACTCCTTTCGCTGTCTTTGCTCAACAGCGTTAGGCGCTTGGGCAAAGCCTGCACCGATTATTCGTATCTCAACGCATCAATCGGATTGAGGCTGGCGGCCTTGCGGGCCGGATACCACCCGAAGAAGACACCTACTGCTGCCGAAAATGCAAACGATAACAGGATAGAAGAAGTTGTTATCACCACCGGCCACCCCCCGAACTTCGCTACCAGACCCGAGGTAAGCATACCAAGACCCACACCGATGAGGCCACCCAGGAAACTGATGAAAATGGCTTCGATCATAAACTGGATCAGCACATCCCTTCCTTTTGCGCCTATGGCCATGCGTATCCCGATTTCGCGTGTGCGTTCTGTGACCGATACAAGCATGATGTTCATGATGCCAATGCCCCCCACCAGCAGCGAGATGCCTGCAATGCTGGCAAGCAAGATGGTCATGATCTTTGAAATGGAGCCAAAAATATTCGCGATATCGGCCTGGCTGCGTACCGTAAAATCATCTTCGTCATGCGGGCTCAGTTTGTGTTGTTCGCGCAGGATGGCTCCGATTTCATCCTTTGCCCGGTCTATCACCTTTTCTGAATTTCCTTCGGCATATATACTGCTGATAAAAATGGAAGAAGTCATCAGGCGTTTTTGAACGGTAGAGAAAGGGGCGATGATGATGTCATCCTGGTCCTGCCCAAAGGTGTTTTGTCCCTTCTTCTCGAGCAATCCGATAATGCGAAAGGGAATGCTGTTGATGCGCATCGACTGGCCTACAGGGTCCTTGCCTTCGCCAAATACGTTGTCGGAAACGGTTTGCCCGATGATGCATACCTTGGCAGCTGCCCGATCATCGCTGGGGTTAAATGGGCTTCCGCTGGTGATGTTGAGATCGCGAATGGCCAGGTATTCAATATTGCTGCCTACGATGAAGGTCCTCCAGTTCTGGGCCCCCGCAATGACCTGTACGCTCTTGCTCACAACAGGGGTTACCAGGTTTATCAGATCGCAGCGTACGCCAATGGCTTCGGCATCTTTTACGGTAAGGGTAGAGTAGGAGCCAGCGCCCATGCGCACCCCTCCCTGGTTCATGGAGCCAGGGTAGATCATGATGGAGTTGGTGCCCAGGCTGGCCACCGAGGCCTGGATGTTTTGCCGGGAACCTTCGCCAATGGCAAGCATGGCAATGACCGAGCCTACCCCGATGATGATACCCAGCATGGTGAGGAAGGTGCGCAACTTGTTTTTACTGAGGCTGCGCGCGGCCACCTTTATCAGATTTAAAATTCTCATACCACTTGTTTTTCGCTTTGTAAGGCAGGGATCTTTGCCAGCTCTGCTTTTGCAATCTTGCGTTCGTGCACTTCCTTGTTTTCGATGATCTGCCCGTCGCGGAAAACCACATTACGGCGTGCGCATTGGGCAATATCTGCCTCGTGTGTCACCATCACAATGGTTATTCCTTTGTTGTTGAGTTCCTGAAAGATATCCATGATCTCGTAGCTGGTGCGGGTATCGAGGTTGCCCGTAGGCTCGTCGGCCATGATCACCACCGGGTCGTTGATGAGCGAGCGGGCTATGGCCACACGTTGCTGCTGACCTCCCGAAAGCTGGTTTGGCATGGAGTTGATGCGCTCCCCCAGTCCTACTGATTGCAGGGCTTTCAATGCTTTTTCCCTGCGCTGCTTTGCATTGAACCGGTTGTTGTACAACAACGGGAGCTCCACATTTTCAAGCGCCGAAGTGCGTGAAAGAATATTGAACGACTGGAAAATAAAGCCAATCTTTAAATTTCTCAGTTCGGCAAGTTGGTTTCGGCTCATCTTTAAAGCATCGGCCCCGTCGATCAGGTATTGGCCCCTGGTGGGATAATCCAGACATCCCAACACATTCATAAAGGTTGATTTGCCCGAACCGCTGGCGCCCATGATGGCCACAAAATCGCCCTGCTGCACCTCGAGCGATACGTCTTTGAGTGCATGCATCACCACATCGCCGGTGGTGTATGTCTTCCACAGGTTCTTAACGCTGATTATGCTGTTGTTGTCCATCCCTCAATGTGTTTTCCTGGGTTGCTGGAACTGTGGCATAAACGGATTCTGTTGTTTGGTTGTCTGAACGGCTTGTGCCAATACGCCTATGGCTACCTCATCACCCACTTTCAGATTGCCTGAAACTTCGGTAAAGAGCCCGTCGCTCAGAAACGACTTTACCCGCACCGGATATACATAGGGCCCTGATTTTACCCATACCACAAAACTCTTCTTTCGTTCTTCCGGGCTGGCGGGAGGTGTAAGGCTTTCTGATTTCCGGAGGATGGAGTCGGGTATGTGTATGGGGCCCGGATATTCGGGCGGGGGATTAAAATGCAGGGCGTTGACCGGCACCTTGATCACGCTGTCGCGTTCGTTGACTTTGATGCGGATATTGGCCGTAAGCCCAGGCATCAGCCTGCGGTCTTTGTTTGGCACCTCAATGATCACCGTATAGTTTACCACATTCTGTACGATAATGGGCTGTAAGCGGATCTGTTCAACCGTGCCGCGAAAAAGATCTTCGGGATAAGCATCTACCGTGAATTCGGCAAGCTGATGTTCTTTCACCAACCCAATGTCGGCCTCATCCACACTGGCCTGTACCTGCATCTTGGTCAGGTCATTGGCTATGCTGAACAAAGTAACGGCGTTGAAACTGGAGATGACGGTCTGGCCTACATCCACATTCCTCGAGATCACCGTTCCGCTCACCGGGGCCCGGATGGTTGCATACTGCAGATTGATCACTGCCCTGTCATATTGCGCCTTTGCCGAACGTTCGGCGCTTTTGGCGCTCTCGTAATTGTAGACGGCCAGATCATAATCAGCCTGGTCGGCCACCTTTTGATCGAACAGGGTTTTGGCCCGCTCGAATTCCCGTTTCATCTCGGCTGTCTGTACTTTTGCCTTTTCCAGAACGGCTTCGGCATCTTCTTTTGAAGCATACAGAAAGGTGGTATCCAGGATGGAAACAATCTGTCCAAACTTTACTTCGGAGTTGAAATCAACCAGGTTTTTGGCAATGATGCCCGAAACCTGGGTTCCTACCTGCACCGTTGTATCTGCCGCCAATGTTCCGGTGGCGGTTACATATTGCACCAGGCTTCCTTTCTCGACACGCGCTGTTTTCCAGTTCGGGAGCTGTGATGCGCTCCGGCTCTTTGTATAAAAATAAGATCCGGCAATAAGCACGAGTACGACGATACCTGCGATACGTATATTCTTTTTCATAGGATTTATTTTGTGAACACCCCGGTTATTCTGTCTGAACGTGCTCTTTTAAAATGTGACCGGTTTGCCTAAATAAAAATCAACAACCCTGGCCTTGTACATAT
>JABDAO010000076.1 GCA_013289095.1 Bacteroidota bacterium
GGTAAGGTTCCATTCCTGTTCCGACAGATTTCCGAACGTTTCGTACCGGAATGTGGAGTATCAAACGTTTTAATCGAGAGTCTATTCTATAAACCTGGATTTTGGAAAAGCCGTGTAACAGGCTAATGCAACGTGCGTTAAGCCTTGTGTGTGTCCCGATATCTATCGGGACGGTTATCCCGCTGGGTGCATGTGCTGTCAGCCATTTGAGTGGGAAGGCCAATTCCGAATGAATAATTCCATCTAACTTCTTCTAAGCCATTGGTAATTTGATTGTTGGATACTGAAGATGGTGTGTCATTCTCAGCATAGGGTGACGATATTGTATAAACCGTTAAAACGGTTCACGAATCCTTTTCGCATTGCAAGCCCACGATTAAAATCGTGGGCTATGTGCTGACGCATGAACCATAGCCCACGGATTCATCCGTGGGGGCAAGCAATCACACAAGAGGAGTAAACGCGGTACCCTGTGCCCTGATTCATTGAGGGCATCTCTAATAACCCCTTCCAAACATTCCCTCTTCTTGGGAGAGGGTCAGGGAGAGGTCAGGAAAACGGGGTTATTAGAGATGCCCAGAAATTATTTACACCCGATGCAAGGGGTGGGGTACGTATTTCAACAACCGGGGCGATGCGGCTTATTTCTCTTCTTCTTCTTCTTTCTTAATGACCCCTATCAATGTCTTGATAATAACTACCTCGGCTATCAAAAACGCAAAGGGCAGGAGCAATAATGCCTGGATGTTTCCCTGTACAAGAGCTATGACGATGGTTTGAATTTCGATAAGGGCCCTTACAATCGTAAGGATAACAAGGGCTTCGGGGGCGCCCCGGATGATGGTGACAAAGGCCAGGGCCAGACCAATGGCCAGGTTACGCGAAGCAAATTCATAACTTGCATTCCGGAGGATGCTATTGCCAAGATCGAGCCCGGCCCCGTTTTTAAACAGCAAAGACATATCCAGGTACGACATAACCCCAAAAGCAAGGTTTACCAGGGCCAATAATCCTACCAGGATCCTTACCCAGGAAGGCACGTTGTCGATGTATTTGCTCATATTTTTTTGATTTTGTGTTTTTGCGGGCACTCTGCAGGCTGACAAAAATGCCTTCGTTGTCTGTACTCCAAACCTGGCTCTTTCAAAATTAACTTAATTTTCCAGTTTGCAGTACTTACCCTGTTTAGCGTAACCTGGCACCGCCTTGCAGAATGGTTCGGGGCGCTAATTAGATGGGATTAATTTATCTTTGAAAACAGATATCTCAACCCATCAGCTCATGACCGATTTCCTCGAATGCTGCAACCGATATGCTCCGCTGGACAAAGCTTCAGCAGACGGCCTTTGTCTCGGTCTGAAAGCAAAGACGTATAAAAAAGGGGAATACATTTTAAGGGAAGGGGAAGTGTGTAAATACCTCTACTTCCTGAGCAAAGGACTGGCCAAGATTTCGTTCGAAAAAGGCGACAAAGAATTTATCATGCGTTTCTTCAGTGGGAACGTGTTATTCAGTGTTTTTGAGAGTTTCATCACCCAGGCCCCTTCGCCCTACCGCATCGTTGCCCTGGAGGAAACCACTGTGATGCTGATCAGCCACAGACGCATGGAAGAGCTTTGCAAAAAACATCACGATGTAGAGACCTTGTTCAGGAAGGTGCTCTCTATTGTTGCCATACGCATGACCAAACGCATCAGCGAAATGCTCGAAGAAAATGCAACCGAGCGCTACACTCAATTTGTGAAGGAACATCATTCCATACTTCAGCGCATAAGCCTGGGCGATCTGGCAAGCTATCTGGGCATTACACAACAGTCGCTTAGCCGCATCCGGGCTAAAAAATGATTTTTTATCATTTGGTAAAACCCGGTACATCTGTTCATCCTATGTTTGTATAAAATCTGACCGATGACACCACAAACAACCTGGGCCATAGACCCCAACCATTCAGAAGTACAATTCAAGGTAAGACACCTGATGATCTCAAATATCGCAGGTACGTTTAAAGTATTTAACGGTGAAGTTCAAACGGAACATGAAGACTTTAGCGGAGCAACGGTTCATTTTGAGGTGGATGCCACCAGCATAGACACCAACCAGACAGAGCGGGATACGCATCTCAAATCGCCCTTGTTTCTAGACACCCAAAAATTTCCGAAGATCATTTTCCAGGGCACACTCGAAAAGGCGGGCGCCGGTTTGGCGTTGAATGGCCAGCTGACACTCTGTGCCGTCACAAAAAGCATCTCGATGCCGGTTGAATACACCGGAACTGCCCAGGGCCGGTTTGCCGATATCAGAGCCGGGTTTGAAATCAACGGTACAATAAACCGCAAGGATTACGGGCTGAACTTTGCCTTGTCGACCGATGCCGGGACGATTGTGGTGGGTGAAGAGATCAAACTGCATTTTGATATTCAATTGATACAGAAGCCTGCCTGAGTTTTGGCAGGTAAACCATCCGATACTCCGTAGCCGGTCATTGAGCGCTACGGAGTATCTGGATTGGCCATAAACCAGAATCCCGCTTACCCTTCCCTGCTGAGCAATCCACTCACCCAAACCTTCAACCGAATCAAAGCCGGGGTGGTGTATGGTATTAATCCCGTACTTTACCGCTCACCCTGATACTGCTTTAGATGCTCCCGGTCGATATTGTACTTGCATACTCCTGATGGGTTTTCTAAGCTTTCTGATCGGAAAGTTTAAAAAAAGACAAGCTCCTGTGAATAACAGGGATCTGTAAATGTTGTGAGCAAGCATCACCGCTTTTTTCCTGTTGCTCTTCGCTGACCGCTGGGAGCGGTTGAAAACTGTTCGAATGCGTTTAGGAAATCTTCGAGGTCGTTGCGGCCAAACTCGTCCTCGGTCTCTGTCTCCGATCTTTCAAGCATTTCAGCCAGGTAGCTCAGCCTGTTCTTGCCGGTTAAGCCGGCCAGATCATGCAATGCATCGGCCTTCATTTCCCTCAATGCATGGCCCTGTTGTCTGATCAAGCCAATTGATTGTTTCAAGGGATAGGACATAAATTCGAAAATCTCAGCATATTTCGGGTGCACACTCAGCAATTCTTTTTCATGTTCGATCTGAGCTACCTGATCTTGCAGTGTGGCATTGATCACTCCTAACCTTTCGTCGGTCAGCTGATCCAGGTTTTCGCCATGCTGATAGATAATCTGTATTTCGAGTTGCAATAACTTGTGTAAATCGTTTTTCTGATACGCATTGGTGAGCTCCTTCATCAGCTCCTCCTTTTCGGGTTTGAGCGTTGTGTCGATTTCCAAATCGGGATGCAGGAGTTTGGCCAGGGAAGTATAGATAGCCCGGGCTGTTTTCTTTTTTCGCTCCTCGTCCTGTTGGTCTTTTAATTCTTGTTCCAGTTCCTTCTTGCTCTTTTTTTTCGAAGCTTCCTGGCTTTTCCCTTCATGCAATTGGTTTTCCAGACTCTCCTGGACTTTACCCAGGGTTTGATTCAGCTCTTCCTCGCTCATATCGGTTCGCAATGCTGAAAGATCAATGGTAGCTCCATACATATCCTGAAACATGTCCTCAAATGATTCCTTCATTTCAGCCAACTGCCCGGCCTCCTCTTCTTCATAGGATATCTCGGCGAATTTATTGTAGATCGTCTTTATGTCTTCTGCAGGGGCGCAATATTGAAATGTTTCAGAAAGGGTAACCACAATCAACGCACCCAAATCCTTCTTAACTTTTTTGGAGAGTTTTTCTTGCTGATACATCTCATATAAACGCTTTACCACGATTGTCAGATTGCTGGCATAAGCTGCCTCCATGGGTTTTACCTGTTCCAGAAAGCAGTCGGCCAATGTATTGTACCGCCTTTCATCGTTTTTCAATGCTTTGCGCAGGCCCGCAATCTGAAGGCTTAATTTATTGAAAATTGTCTGTTCTTTCGACAAGGTCTTTTTTCGGTGTGCAGGAATGAGTACAGTATCTTTGCTGACCGAAGAAACTGGCTGGGGAGGATTTGTTTTTGAATTTTTCATTTCAATCGGTTTTAATTGCCAAATCAGAAAACGAATTAAGAAAGAATTCCCGCTCAAATTTAATCAGAATACCAGATCCTTTTCGACTTCACTAATGTCGGGACCGACAACCAGCAACCTCGGTTTGAAAACCGTCTTTTGCAGTCCGTAAACTATCAATGCCGCTCCGGCGGAAGACAGAAACTGAGCTGAATCGTCGGGCGACAGGGATGCTATTTCTTTTTTTCAAGGGTATAGGTTCGGCGTGTAAGCAGGAAGCGGCGAATAAGGAGTTGTTCTTCGGGAGTGATACGGGCTCTCTTCGCCATTTCTGGCAGACAATCCAGCCAACTGTCTTCGCTGTATGCCAGTGGTTTATACAATTCATGACATTGTCCGCAATGAGTGGTATAAAGCGTGAGTCCTGCCTTTAACGAGTTCAGATCGCACTCATGCCAGCGCTTTTGTGCCAGCAGAACTTCCTGAAGGGATGGACGTTGTAAACCCGAACGGCAGGCAACGCAAGAAAGAAGCCCGCTGAACAAAAAGCATGCGCCGTATTTAGTAAGCGTCGAGATGGTCATAACTTGGGCTTGAATCATGTTTTATACGAACATCAAGACCTAAAACAAAGGTAACAGGTGAACCCGAATTTACAATAGAGCGCAGCAAACATACCGCCTCTTCTTCCAGTAATCAGCGCATCTGCCGAACCTGGTTTGAGGACACAGATCATCCTTGTATCCATCTTCCGGGGAATGATCAAGAATTGACTATTCTAAGTATTCGAGATCATCCCGTTTCTGCCTGTTCCGGTAATTGGAAGCCCATAGGGTGCACAGCAGGCCCGTTTCCATCTGTTTTTTCATGCTGAAGAGAGCATCCTGTCAGGTCGTAAATCCCCTTTCGGGTATACATACGCACCTATATATTCCTATATTTGCCAACCATCATTCATTTTTAACGCTAATACGGTTTCCATGGGCATCAAGTGGCTTTTGAGTATTTTTCTTTCTATGCTGTTGGTTCATCAATCATTTGCACAAGAATCGCGCGAAGATTCGATTTGGTCGAAAGCAAAACGCGAAGGCGATATCAATGCCATGAAGAACCTTCCATTACGCGTTTCGCACTCCCCACACAAAAGATACAGGCCTTCTCCAAACAACCGGGTTGTAAGGGCTGCCACAAGCAGCTGTGCCTGCTGGCAGGTTCCCGATTCAACCTGGCATGTTGTGCCATTCGACAGTACAGGCGGTGACGGTGGCCCAGGCACGCCCCCGCTCTATCAAAACGATGACTGGTCGACCGGAAATATTGCGTTCCCGTTTTCTTTTTGCTTATACGGACAGACCTGGCATGGGGTCTATATTAACAACAACGGGAATGTCACATTCGGCAACCCCAACCCGATTTACTCGGCCGATACCTTTCCGAACACCAATTTTGTGACCATTGCACCTTTTTGGGCCGATGTCGACACCCGCGATTCGACAAGCGGGGTGGCATACTATAAGATCACCCCAACCCACATCATTATTCAATGGGATTCGGTTGGGTATTATAACCAGGATTCAATAGCCACCAAACGTAACTCCTTCCAGCTCATCCTCACCAACGGCTCTGACCCACTCTTACCCGGTGGGAACGTATCCTTTTGTTATGGAGCCATGCAATGGACTACCGGTGATGCATCGAACGGTGTTGGTGGGTTCGGAGGGTTCCCGGCAGTTGTAGGAATCAACAAAGGCGATGGGGTGAATTTTGTACAGCTAGGCACGTTCAATGCGCCCGGCACAACCTATAACGGATCGCATGGGGCAGCCAGCGGAGTTGGTTTTTTGGCCAACAACTCGTTTGTACTGGATGGCTGTTCTGCCAGTTCTAATATCCCGCCCATCCTGACCGGGTTTGAGAACTGCGACACCCTGCATATCTGCGAAGGAGACACCCTGCATATCAATCCCTCTTTTTTCTCCCCGTCGGTTAATTTGATTACCTCCATTGCTGTGAATTCAACAGGTATCAATGGTTATTCAATCGTCAGCAATACCAGCGGGAATACCGCAAACCTGATTTCAATCTTTGCCGGACAGGCGAACAATGTAGGTTACAATACCATCCTGATAACAGCCTCGAACAACGGAACACCTCCGGCCAGCACGCCACTCAACATCGTGATCCAGGTAAGTCCCCGTCCTGTGATCACGCTCTCCAATGATACCACCATTTGTGATCACGCGGCGCCCCTCCTGGCTACAGGAGGGTCGAGCTATAGCTGGTCGCCTGCTCTTGGCTTGAGTTGTAGCGCCTGCCCCAATCCCTTTGCTCGTCCCTTGGTCACCACCACCTATACGGTCACCATCACTAAGGGTTGCTCGGTTACAGCAAGCGTAACGATCACCGCACCACCCCTGGTGACGATTTCTACCCCCACTTCTATTTGCAAGGGAGATAGCACAGTGCTTCAGTCGACTGGTGGAGGTACGTACAGCTGGCTACCGGTAACCGGCCTTTCGGCTACTGCCAGTGCCAGTACCATAGCCAAACCAACACAAACAACCCTGTATTACGCAAATGTTACAAACGGAAGTTGCACACAAAAAGATTCGGTACTGGTTACCGTCGTGTTTGTAACGGCTGTTGCAAACCCCGATACAACCATTTGCCCGGGCAAGAGTGCACAACTTCATGCAGGAGGAGGAACAAGCTATGTCTGGACTCCGGCTTCAACATTATCGAATGGTTTTATTTCGAACCCGCTGGCCACACCCTCTTCGAACACCACTTACACGGTTACTGCCAAAAACGCCTTGGGTTGTACCAGCACTGCCACTACCACGGTATTGATGGCGCCAGTGCCTGTAGCCGGGTTCGACTATCAATTCTCCCCTGCTTCGAACGGAATGAGTTACCAGTTTATCAACACCTCAACGGGTGGCACAAACAGCGAGTGGACATTTGGGGATGGAACGAACTCACCGGTGCCCAACGCAATGCATTCCTACAAAGATACCGGCACCTATCGGGTTTGTCTGATCGAACTGAACGGCCCTGGATGTCTGGACAGCACCTGTAAGGAGATTGATGTAAAACTGTTCCCGCAGATACTTGTGCCCAATATTTTTACACCCAACGGCGACGGGAAAAACGATCTTTTTGTTTTCAAGAACCTCGAAAACTTCCCCAACAGCAGCCTCCTTATTTATGACCGCTGGGGTGTAAAGGTGTTTGAAAACTCAAACTATCAAAACAACTGGAACGGGAAATTCCTGAGCACAAACCGCGATGTGGTGGATGGAACGTATTATTATATACTCAGCGGCACGAATTTGCCAAAGGTGTATACCGGTTTTGTGCAGGTTAGCAGGGATGAATAAAAATATCCGGGTTTATTCATTCTTCTTGATAATCTTGCTCTTGTACAATTTTTCGCTCACCGCAAGGGAGATAAAATAAATGCCTGCAGGCTCACCCATCAGATCCACATAAACGGTATTGCTTCCTGGCACCACCCACAGATCTTCGGTAGACACCAGATTTCCCCGGCAGTCGAACACCTTGAGAAGAGCCATCCCTGTTTCAAACGCGGTGTATGAAATTTCGGACCTGTTCGAAGTCGGATTTGGTTTTACCAAAAACTGCGCATCGCTGTTGTCGACCTGTAAGGTTGCCACGGCCGAATAAGAAGACACCCCGTTGAGATCTGTTTGCCGGAGGCGGTAATAGTACGTACCGCTATATACGTTCGGATCTACCAGGCTGTATTTCAGCATTTGAGTGCTGTTGCCATCGGGAGCCTGCGACCTGACTGTACCGATGAGCGTAAAATCGTATCCGTCACGCGATCGTTCGATCGTAAAAAAAGCATTGTTTGTTTCGGTAGCGGTTTCCCAAAGCAAATACCCATTTTCACCGCCTTTATAAATGGCATCAAAGGAGATGAGCTGTATCGGGAGCGGTGCGCAACCGCTGTTGATGGCAATTGCGGCAGTGAGTGCTTGTTTTTCTCCGCAAGTACCGGTTACCACACAGGTATAGGTAATATTGGTTGAAGGCGTTACAGTAATGCTCTGGGTAGTCTGGGCCGGTACAGTCGTCCAGCTATAACTCGTCGCGCCTGCCGGAGCGGTCAATGTAGCTATGTTGCCAAGACAAACCGGATTGGCCGATGCGATGATAGCCGGAAACAGTACACCGGGTCCTGGATCAATCGTGTAATTGCATACATCCCCGGCGAAACCGTCGATCATGATCAGGTATGAGTTTCCGATCACCAGACTGTTGGCATTCATCGTGTACCCCGTCGTGCTCTGATAAAATGGGGCAGCGGCAAGAAAGGTCGCGCAGCCTCCCGTCGGACTCGTGCCATACCATTGCATCTGAATACCCTGTGCCGGACTCTTGTAACAGGTGCCCACAGTCACCGTTAAGGTAGCTTTGGTGGAGGCGGCGGTAAAACGTATCCAGGAGTTATTATCAATGGTGACATCAAACAGACTTACACCTTCAGTGGCAGGCAGATTCGCGTCTCCGGCCGGGTCTGGGTCTCCGAATGGCCCTCCCGAATCGACTCCTCCATTTGAAACATAGGTTCCGGCATGTTCATCATTCCCATACATGTTACTGGGTCTGTCAACGGTATACGCATAGCTGGTTGATGAGCTGTACCCCTGATTCAGGTCGCACAAAACGATGGCATTCGCACAGTTGTCGTTGGTAGTGGTCTGTACACAGAGGCCAAACAACCCATTTCCATTGGGTGCAACCGCCGAACCGAATGCCCAATAACGTATAAAATAGGTGTTTCCTGCGGTTAGACCGGATGCATTGATATAGGGCAGATTCACATTGTTCGCAGGTGGAGTAGGATATGGATTATCACTTGAACACGCAATCTGTGTAAGAGTCCCGCATGTTCCACTATACAGCGCCATGGAACCGTCCTCATTGGTTATGCCACCGGCAGCAATACCGGGTTGTGCGCTAATGGATATTTGCCCGGTTGCAGGTGCAACTACTGAAAACCAGACATCCCCGTTCTTGCCAGCCCAGGAGGAATAACCTGCGGCTCCGCCGGAACCACCTGTACAACCCGCTGGCAACGGGGGTTGGCCTGCAACAATAGCTTCCTGGGTAGCCCCCACTGTGGTAAACGTAGAAAAATTACAAGCCGTTGTAACAGCAGGGAGGGCAATGGCATTACACGGGGCATCGTTCGAAGGTGCAGCGGCTGCGGCCGGTCCATATACGCAAATATTGAATGTTTGTCCAGTCCCCAGATAATCGCTCACCTGAACAAAATAGGTGGTGCCTGTGGTCAGACCGATAGCGCTGATGGTTTCTACGCCTCCTGTTCCAACTGCATCTTCACAGGTAACCGAAACCAGTGCAGCACAGGTTCCGCTATAAAATTGCACCACCGCGTCCATGGTTGCCGATGGGGTTACGGTGATGGTGGCAGTAGAGTTCACTGCCGCAAACGAATACCAGACATCCTGAGCTCCAGAACCCGAACAGGTCCCCCCGCTTGATGTGGCGCCCACTGTAGTGCCGGCAGTATTTACACAACCCACATTTTCAGTCAGTGAGGTAGCCGCGGCACAATTGTCATTGGCGGGTGCAGCCGGGGGGTTAGCTATACAAATATTAAATGCGCCGCCTCCGGCAGTACCGTTAAAATCGTACACACGTACAAAATAGGTTGTACCGATAGTCAGACCCGTGGCAAGAATGGATTCAGAAACACCTGCTCCATTGGCATCCATACAATTCATCGACGTGAGCGAGGGGCAGGTTCCCGAAAATAATTCTTCCACAATATCAAAGGTCCCGACAGCCGTACTGGTTGTAATTTCATGCGTGGTGGCCGTAGCTACAAAATCATACCATACATCGTTGTCGGCATTGCCTACACAACCGGGGATATACCCCGTGGCGCCAACGGTGGTGCCGGCCGTATTGACACATCCTGCATTGGGCGTGAGGGTGATGGCGCTGGGGCAGTCGTCGTTGGGCACCACCGGAACGGTACATGTTATTTTAAGCGAATAGGCGCCAGTCGCCCCATTACCATTCACCAGGATATAATAGGTCGTACCCACACCCGTGGGAAAATCAATGACAGACTGAAGCCCACACCCACTGTTATCATTTCCGTCAATACACGTTAGGTTGGCACAGGATCCACTATAGATATTTATTTTTGTGTCATAGGCTGAGCCACAAAGGCTGGCATCCACATAATCACCGTTACCGGCAAAAGAGTACCAAACTCCGGCAGCTCCTGGGGTTGTACCACAAAAGCTAGTCGGGTCGCCGGTTGTGGTTGCGGTTGCAGTGCTTCCGGCATATGTATTTCCACAGGTTACGGCAATAGCTCCGGTACAGAAGTCGTTTGCAGGCCCACCCGAAGCACAGGGATCGGAAACCCAGGCCACATCATCAATATACATCGAGTTGCCATAGTCGCCCACGGCTTCGAAGATGAGATAATTATTGACCGTATTAAAAGGGGCTCCAGCCGGTATTGTATACGTATACTGGTACCACTGATCTGCAGTGCCCACCACAGGAGCCAACGTATACAGACGGTTAACAGTGCCCAGCAGGGTCAGATTAGGGCCTGCCAGGCTGGCTGCTGTATTCACATAAACCTGCATGTAATCATCATCTGTTGTCCAGGTATAACTATCCCTCCACATCCAAAAACTCACGGTATGAGCGGCGGTATTCGCACACAAATCAAACACCGGTGAAATGAGGGTAGCATCATCTCCAGCCGGTGCATCATACGAATCAAACTTCGCACAGGCTGCGCCGGTATGCGCTCCAGAGGTAAACTGCGTCCAATCGTATGTTCCGGTTACCGGAGCTCCGGTCCAACCCGGTGGGCGGAAACCGGCATCAAAAGATTGTGTGTTGGTGGTCTGAGCCCAAAGACAACCGGCAGGCGCCAGAAGGAGCATTATTACAAACAGCACAAAACGGCTGTTCATACTCATTGAACCGGCGCTAAACATCATTTCTCCCCACTCACTCCACTTTCTCATCAGTTCTTCACTTTTCAGGATAATAATAGGTTAGTTCTACAGGATCATACCCATGCCGTAAAATAAGTGTCTTCAAGGTAACCGCATTGAAGGTGCACCGGCTTTCGGGCCTTGGAAAATACTCAACTACAACGAGGGTAAGCTCGGCCTGTTTGTTCTCGGGTTTAAACCGGGCCTTGAACGAGATCACTTCGGGAAGCAGCTGGAGTATTTCAGCCTTCAGTGAATCTACCTGCTGCAGTGACGTGGCCCCGTTAAAGGAATAGTGAAAGATTGTCTTTTGTTGCCTCACCCCTGCGCGTGCTACTGGTGTCTGAGCCTCCACTGAAGAGGAAAGCTGTAGTGCAGAAAGAAAGAGCAAAAACGACAGTGTATGTATTCGGTTCATCAGCTCAAAATCAGGTACTGTACAGGATCGCGAATAATAAAAACAGCATCTTCCACAAACGAAACATTTCTGTTTGCTGAGAAAAGAAAACCAAAAATCAGTTAAAGCCCGGGTGAGAGACTTCACTTAATTTTCAAAAAAATAGGCAATGGTGAAACTGTGAGTATGTAGTTCAGAATAAAAGTACACCTTGTTTTTGATGCGATCAATGAAATTAAGTTTTTTAACATAATATTCTCATATCTCTATAATAAACGGAACAAACCAAGGGTATTTCAATATTTATGCGTATAGGTAAATAATATAAATACATATATTCAAGTAGTGAGGAGCGATAACATTGAATAACTAAATACACGTAGTGAGCACATTTCAAAAGGTTATATTTTCACAACAAAAAGCAAGATTTAAAAATTAAAGCCATCCCGTTACGTTTTCCAGGCGCGTTTAAAGTGATCGGAAGAGGTGATCCGGGCCTTGCAATTCTCCTCCTTTTCCCTACATTTGACATTCAGCATTAGATATTCACGCTGCCGTATTTCAACACCCCCATGTCTAGTCCCCGAAGCTATTTTCATACAAGTCCCGGTATTTCCGGAATCACAGCTCCCTGTGCGTTGATTCACCGAAGTTCCTCATTTGATTTTCAGCCTGCAGCGTCGGATTTTCACACACGTGGGCCATTATCTGGGTCGAACTCATTATCAACAGGCAGATGAGAGAAAAGGAAAAACAAAAACACACGCCCCATCCAACTTCTATGGAGAGGCATACTGCTTTCCTTGTGCTGGATAAAACCTGGAGAGTCGCCAATGGAAATGCAGACATCGCTGGTTTTATGCATCACTCCATCAATCAGCTGAAAGGAAAAAACATCTGGGATTCATTTCCTGAATTAAAGAGCAGTCCTTTATACAAAGCCTGTCTGGAAGCTGCAGAAAAAAAAGAGTTCGGGTACATGGAAGAAATATGGCTGCCCGATGGAATCCTTGTCAGTATCCATGTTTTTTCATCCGGAGATGAGTTATTTCTCTTCCTCGAGGATGTGAGCCACCGCGAGAAAACAGGTGTTGCGGGGTTCATGGAAAACAGCCTGGCCGGTTATGTCATCGGCAGTCTCCCCGGTTTGCTGTACCTCTATGACGATACCGGAAAGTTTATCCACTGGAATAAAAACTTCGAGACTGTTTCCGGTTACTCAGCTGAGGAAATAAGTGTGATGCATCCGCTGCATTTTTTTGAGGGCGCCCAGAAGGAAATCCTTCAACAAAAAATTGCCGAGGTGTTCGAAAAAGGCGAAGCTTACATTGAAGCCGATTTTTACACGAAAGACAAACGGTTTATACCCTATTATTTCAATGGATATTCGATAGACTATCAAAACAAACGATGTCTGATCGGTATCGGGATAGATATCTCGGAGCGTGTCCTTGCCGAGAAAAAGAAGGCAGAGAGTGATGGACAGTTCCGGGCACTTTTCGAAAACAGTATGGATGGAATCCTGCTGACCTGCCCCGACGGACGGATACTCCATGCCAATCCCTCTGCCTGCAGCATGTTCAGGATGACGGAGGCTGAGCTGCGTCAGGCCGGCAGAGCAGGCATCGCTGACAACTCCGATCCGCGTCTGGCTGATATTCTGGAACAACGCAGACGAACCGGGAGAGCCTACGGCGAAATGACGTTCATCAGAAAGGGCGGAGAGCGATTTCCGGCAGACATGACTACGTCGGTCTTTTCGGATGCGGCAGGAGAAGAGCGTACCAGCATTATTATACGCGATGTGGTGCATGAGAAAAACAACCAGCTGGCATTGCGTAAGCTAAACAGGGAACTGTTCCTGCTCAACAATGCGAATAAGATCATCTTACAGGAGAAGGATGAGGAAGTACTGATGCGTAACATCTGCTCCCTTCTTGGCGAACAGGGGAATTATAAAACGGTCTGGATTGGAATGACGCCTGGGGAGGATGAGCCCAATCAGGTAATCACCCCCCGGATGATGGCAGGGATAGAAAGAAGCCACGCAGGTGATATTAAGGTATACCTTGCCGAGTCAGATCCAAACCCGAAAGGCCTTACTGCAAAAGCGGTGCTCGGCGGAAAACCGGTCATCATCAACCATATTGTGCAGAATCTTGACTATGCCTTTCTGAAACCCCATGCATTGAAGTACGGTTATGAATCGGCAGCATCCTTTCCGTTGATGATCGATAACAAGGTATTCGCCTGCCTCACCATATACTCCTCCAATGCCGAGTCGTTTGATGCGGGCGAAGTGGGTGTATTGACATCCGTCACCGACAACCTATCCTATGCCGTGCAAGGGATCCGGAACACCGCAACAAAAAAAATGGCTGAGCAGAAACTGAACTACAACGAACAGAATCTTCAACTCATTTTTTCCTCCACGCACGATATTATTTTCATGCTTAGCCTGGATGCCGGGAACCGCTACAAATTTATTTCGGTCAATGATGCCTTTCTGAAGGCCACCGGTCTAAAACCTGATCAGGTAATGAATCAAAATCTGGATGCAGTGATACCTCCCGACTCACTGCAAATGGTTCTTGAAAAATACAATACCGCGATCCGGAATAAAACATCCATGCAATGGGAAGAAACCTCGCACTATCCATCCGGAACAAAAACTGGTTTGGTTACGGTGATCCCGGTTGCTGATGAGAAAGGTGAATTTAAACGGCTGGTCGGTTTTGTATATGATATCACCGAACGCAAAAAAGCACAAGAAGATTTGGAAGGAATGAATATTCAATTGCGGGATTTGTCGAACCACATGCAGACCATCAGCGAGCTCGAACGAACCTCTATTGCCCGGGAGATACATGATGTCCTGGGCCAGCAAATGACCGCTTTGAAATACGACATTGCCTGGTTACGGA
>JABDAO010000077.1 GCA_013289095.1 Bacteroidota bacterium
GTATGCCCTGGCGGTCGGAGACACTGATCCCCAACACCCAGGCCGACGAGTCAGATCAGTACCAAGGGTTTTGGAGGAGAACACTTGTGCTAACCGTGTGCTAACACAAGCGGAACCCAAAATCCAAAACGACTCCCAACCTAAATCCACAATCACTCCATAAATCCCAACTCCCAAATCTTTTTTCAGGAAAGGCCAAGTAAAAACCTCAGGGTATCTACCCCGTCTGCATACTCCCAAAGCATGGGGCATTGAGTGTTTCCGAATGAAACAGACCCCTCGAGGGCACCATCCTTCGAAACGAGGCATTGTATAAAGGGTTTATCCATGCCAAGGCGGGTACCCAAGGCTTGCTCATCGGAATAGAACTCATAGAACAACACTCCAATTGGTGAAGAAAGGGCGATGTCGGGCCGCAGGAGGAGGAAATTATTATCAAACAGCTTCTCGTTATTCAGGAGATAGATTGTCTTGTTGTATTCGTAGTTGTTCACGTATTTGTTGCTTTGGGCAACACCGGCATATTCAAAGATGCCTTCAAAAAACGAGTCGAACGTGTATCCCTCGGGCACAAACAGTTTGCTCACATTGCGGCAGCCCAGCCCATAGTACTGAAAAATATCCTTTCCAAGTTCCTTAAAATCAGCCGGTGTTTCAGAACCGTTTAAGACGGCCGCCGAGTGCCGGTTCTTGCGGATGATGTGGGGGTATTTTCCAAAATAATAATCAAAATAGCGCGATGAATTGGTGCTGCCCGTTGCAATGACGGCATCCAGGTCTTTTGCCGGGCCTTCGGCGAATTCGATGCTGTCTTTGAACCGGGGTTCGATCTGTAACAACACGGCGGCCAGAAAGGGCAACAACAGATGATCATCTGAAGAAACCTTACCCAGAAAACGATTTCCGCTGATGAGTACCGATATAAAATCATGAAAACCTACCAGGGGGATATTCCCGGCCATGATCACCAATACCTTTTTACCCCTTTCGGGACCTGCCAATTCACCCCGGTATGGGGTCAGCCATTGACGAAGGTTCTCTGGCTCCAGGCTTTGGGCGATGGAGGCGATGGCCTGGTGTACATTCTCTTCGGTAAACCACCCGTTGTGGTTCTTGAGCTGAGTGATCAGGTTTCCAAACATCTTATGTTCGGCAGACATGCCGGTAAAGAATCCGGTGCCTTGTTCTTTCAGAAAAACACCCAGCTTTTCGAATGCGGCTATACGTTCTTTGAGTTCCATTCTTTTTTTTAATCATTATCATTTACTGAATCCCTCCGTCCCTTGCATCAAAGACACCTTGATTCAGTTCAACCAGGGCTGATTCTCCACAAAATCGTTCAGCTGAGGTATAAATTTTACTAATTTTGCGGCAGTTTGCAAAACTAACGATTTAAGCCATGGCAATAAAGATTACCGAGGAATGTATCAACTGCGGGGCCTGCGAACCCGAATGTCCGAACAATGCTATCTACGAAGGTGGTGCCGAATGGCGTTTTGCCGATGGCACCGGTCTGAAAGGCCCGTTCGACTCAAAAAGCGGCTTGCATGTAGCAGCCGAAACGCCTCAAACCCCGGTTTCGATGGACCTCTATTACATTGTATCCGATAAATGCACCGAATGTGTTGGTTTTCACGATGAGCCTCAGTGTGCCGCAGTATGCCCGGTTGACTGTTGTGTGGATGATGAGAATTTCAGGGAAACAAAGGAAGAGCTGCTGACCAAAAAGGCTTCCCTGCATCTGTAATACCAACCCCGTTGCTGACCGAGCCTCTGATACTGAATGGGTTGGATTTGAAGGGGGAGTTGAAATTTATTCCAAAATTTTACGTTATTCATACATGATGAAGCAACGTACCCGGTTTCTGTTATTCCTGCTGGCGCTGACTTCGACTTCCACGTTGCTGGCTTCCGACAAACTCCTCCTCCAGGCTTCCGAAGACAGCCTCTGTAAACAAGCTTTTCTGGTCTTCCATTGCAAAACCGAAGAAGCCCGTTTCAAAGCCAATACCCGTTTCCTCTCCTTGATGGAAGAAACCCTGAAGCTGGAAGGTTCCTTTGAGTATTCCTTTGATTCACTAAAAGACATTGGCAAACTAAAAGCCCCTGACCAATCGTTCCGGATCTATGAATGGAACCTGCAGAGAGATGATGGGAGTATGGTCTACTACGGTTTTATACAACGTCCAAACCCCAAAACAAAGAAATTTGACCTTTTTCAACTCTATGACAAATCGGCAGAGATCAAAAACCCCGAATCGCAGAGCCTGGATTGCAAGAAATGGTTCGGAGCGCTTTACTACAAGATCATCAAAACCAAAACAGCAAAAAACACCTATTATACCCTGCTTGGCTGGGATGGGCACAACAGCCTGACCTGGCGCAAGCTCATCGAAGTGTTGTGGTTCGACAAAGAAGGCACCCCCCACTTTGGTGAATCACTCTTTGTGATGGGCAAGCTTCCCAAGAAACGCATCGTCTTCGAATTCAGGGCCGAGATGATCATGGCCCTGAAATACAACGATGAAAAAGGCATGATCATTTTCGACAACCTGGCGCCGGAAGCCCCTGAAGGAAAAGGCATCTACGAAACGTATGTGATGGATGGAAGCTATAACGGGTTTGTCTTTAAAAAAGGAAAATGGCAGTATATCCCCGAAGTAAATGCCTTAAACCCCAAAAGTCCGAATGACAAATTCTATGAGGATCCGCGGGCAGAATCAGACAAAAAAGGCAGTAATACCATGGGCCCGCCCCAAAAACCCAAAGCTACTGCCCCCAATACTACCGTGCCAAAACAGCAGTGACCTATACAAACAAGATCTGTTCTTTCTGTTTCTGAAGCGCAAGGGTCTGTCAGCCCCATACACGATACACTTTATTCGCCATTTCCATCCTTTTCCGGTACAATCAAACCGTTAAGCTTTCTTCAAAAAAACCATTCAGTCGTACACAAACAAATTCTATTGCTCCAGAGCCTATCCATCTGATATTTATTTGCTAAATTTCGGGCTCAGAACAATGCTTTCGGGAACCAGAAACCCACCCGAAAGACCGTTTTTTATCCACTAAAAAACATACCATGAACCCTTCTGGCCTCTCCACCACGACACAAACCAACTCCACTAAAACCCTTATGAAAGTACACAATTTCAGCGCCGGGCCTGGTATCCTGCCCCAGGAAGTACTCCAACAAGCGTCAGAAGCCTGTATCAACTTTGACAACCTCAATCTGTCCTTGCTTGAGATCTCCCATCGAAGCAAGAATTTCGAGAAGGTGATGGAGGAATCGGCTGCACTGGTTAAGGAACTGTTGTTGCTGGACGATAATTACAAGATCATTTTCCTGGGCGGAGGGGCCAGTCTTCAGTTTAGCATGGTTCCTTACAACCTGCTCCGCACTGAAGGTACAGCCGGTTATGTAAACACGGGGGTCTGGGCCAGCAAGGCCATCAAGGAGGCACAGATCATAGGCAATACCAAGATACTGGCATCATCCGAAGAGCATAAATTTAATTTCATCCCCAAAGGGTTTCCTATCCCGAAAGACCTCGATTATTTACACATTACCTCCAACAACACCATTTATGGCACTCAGATCAAGAAATGGCCGGTGACTCCGGTGCCTATTGTTTGTGATATGTCGTCCGATATATTCAGCCGTAAAGTAGATGGAAAACAGTTTGGTTTGATCTATGCCGGAGCACAAAAGAACATGGGACCAGCAGGAGCTACGATGGTGGCCGTGCGCGAAGAACTGCTTGGCAAGACTGGTCGTAAGATGATGAGCATGCTCGATTACCGTATGCATATCAAGGCCGGAAGCATGTACAACACCCCACCGGTATTCCCGATCTACGTTTCTATGCTTACGCTGCGCTGGCTGAAGAAAAACGGAGGTGTTGAATGGATCGAAAAAATAAACCAGCAGAAGGCCCAGGCCATTTATGCCGAGATCGACCGCAATACGCTGTTCAAAGGCACCTGCGAAAAGGAAGACCGTTCGAACATGAACGTGTGTTTTGTGATGCACAAACCTGAACTCGAACCCGAGTTTGATAAACTCTGGAAAGAAGCCAATATCAGCGGTCTGCGCGGACACCGCGATGTAGGCGGTTACCGGGCATCTTTGTACAATGCACTACCGCTCGAAAGCGTTCAGGTATTGGTGGAGGTGATGCAGGCATTTGAAAAGAAATTCGCCTGAGTTCCGGCTACAGCTTATGAACGATAACCTCGCTTCTGTTCTTGATACCGATGCACATCCCTTAGACACACAGGATCCTCCCGAACTTTATTCGCGAAATACCATCAAGTGGCTTAGCGTCTTGTTTTCAACGCTTTTCGGAAGCATCCTTTTCTGCATGAACCTGAAACGGATGGGCATAGGGAAGGCAATTCCGGCAGGAATGGTTTGCAGTATAGGTTTTAGGATGTGGTGTGATGCTGAACATGATTACCTCCTTCACAGGGTTCGCCGCAGGTCTGAACTTTTGTGGAGCATCCTTACGGAGTATGTACGGATGAGACAGGTACATTGGAGCAGGAACAACTTATACAAAACGAAAAATCATCACTCCTTTAATCATTGCACTCATACTGGCAGCAATCTATCTCTGGGCGATGATCGCAAGCGGAGGCCCTGGTTCTTAACAAACAAACAAACCTACTATTTATGAGCAAACGAATCCTCGCAAACGACGGCATAGACACAACCGGCAAAGCCCTGCTGGAAAAAGCAGGTTTCACGGTTATTACCGACAAGGTGCCTCAGGAAAAACTGATTGAGGAATTGAATTCACACCGGTACGAAGGCATTACCGTTCGGAGCGCCACCAAGGTGCGAAAAGATGTAATCGATAGTTGTTCACATCTAAAACTTATCGGGCGAGGTGGTGTTGGCATGGATAATATAGATGTGGAGTATGCCAGAGAAAAAGGCCTGCAGGTTGTGAATACACCTGCCGCATCCTCACACTCTGTTGCAGAATTGGTATTTGCCCATCTGTTCAGCTGTGTCCGGTTTCTGTATGACTCCAACCGCCAGATGCCGGTGTCGGGAGAAACGCAATTCGATGCGTTGAAAAAGAAATATGCCAAAGGAATTGAACTCAAAGGCAAGACTCTTGGCATCATCGGCTTCGGGCGTATCGGTCAGGCCGTAGCTAAAATTGCCCTCGGTTGCGGGATGAAGGTGGAAGCATACGATCCGTTTATTGCCGAAGCCCTTTTGTATCTCGATATACCCGGCGCCGGAGAGGTGAAGGTGAAAATTAAAACCGTACCGTTCGAGCAGATCCTGAAACAGGCCGATTTCATTACCCTGCACGTTCCAGGCGGCAAAGTCATCACATCCAAAGAAATCGATCAGATGAAGAACGGGGTTGTGCTTATTAACGCAGCCCGGGGTGGAGTCATTGACGAAGCCGATCTGATTGCCGCTTTAAACTCAGGGAAAGTGGCACATGCAGGTCTGGATGTATTCGAAAACGAACCTGCTCCGAAAAAAGAACTCTTGACACATCCTAAAATTTCACTCACACCGCATATCGGTGCAGCAACTGATGAAGCACAAGAACGCATTGGCATTGAACTGGCAGAATTGATTATTGAGAAGTTGAAATAATACCCTGACGCGATCTACATGGCTACCATCATCCCTTTCCGTGGCATACGTCCTGCACCCGACAAAGTGCATTTGGTGGCTTCCCGTGCTGTTGACGGGTACTCGGCAGCTGATCTGAAAGAGAAGCTAAAGAGCAACCCCTATACTTTCCTGCATGTAATCAACCCCGATTTCGCGGATGATAAACATACTAAACCCGGTTCACCAGAACGGCTCCGAAAAGTAAAAGCCAGATACCTGCAATTTCATGAAGAAGAAATCTTTGTACAGGACGAAACACCCTGTTATTATATCTATCGGCAACAAAAAGGCAATAGCGTTTACACCGGACTGATTGGTTGCAGCAGTATTCACGACTACTTCAGCGGGGTGATCAAGATACACGAGCAAACCCTGACCGAACGCGAAGAAAAGCTCAAGGAGTACCTCGAGATCTGCGACTTTAATGCCGAACCCGTTCTTTTCAGTTACCCGAACGATGCCGTGATCGATTCGCTGACAGCAGAAATCAGCGAAGGAATTCCAGAATACGATTTCACAACCACCGACAGGGTCCGTCACACGCTTTGGAAAGTGTCTGAACAGGCAACCGTGAAGAAGCTGGCATCCCGGTTTGAGAACATCCCGGCCATTTATATCGCCGATGGGCATCATCGCTCGGCCTCCTCTGCCCTGCTTGGTAAGTCCAGAAAGGAACAGAATCCGGGTCATACCGGCCATGAACCTTATAACTTTTACCTGGGCGTATTTTTTCCCGAAACGCAATTACGGATTTATGATTTCAACAGGGTTGTCAGGGACCTGAACGCATTGACCGAACAAGCCTTCCTCGAAAAGATCGGTGTGCCGTTCGAAGTGGAAAAGAAAAGCAGTGAGCTTTACAAACCTGGCCGAAAACATAATTTCAGCATGTACCTTCGGGGATGCTGGTATTCGCTCTCTCCCAAGAAAGGAATCGTGAACGATACGGAGCCCGTAGGTTCGCTGGACGCATCCCTCCTCACCAATCATATCCTCTCTCCTGTACTGGATATACATGACCTAAAAACAGACAAACGCATTGGTTTTGTTTCCGGCATCAAGGGGATGGAAGAATTAAAAAAACAGGTTGACAACGGCAAGGCGGAGGTTGCCTTTGGTCTTTTTCCTGTGGCCATGGAGCAACTCAAACGGATTGCCGACACCAACAACATCATGCCCCCAAAAACAACCTGGGTCGAACCAAAGATGCGCAGCGGTTTGGTGATTTACAGCCTTTCAGAATAACCCATTTTGTTTATTAAACCTACTAAGGAAATCGGCCTTCGAATATGAACATACAAGAACGTCTGCGTTGGCTTAAACAGGAGATCCCCTCCACGGTGAAGCTGATTGCCGTTACCAAAACACATCCTCTTCCCATGCTCCGCGAAGCTTATGAGGCCGGACAGCTCATTTTTGGAGAAAACAAGGTGCAGGAGATGGTCGAAAAACAAGCATTGCTTCCAAAAGATATTGAGTGGCATCTGATCGGACATCTTCAAACCAACAAGGTCAGGGACATTGCCCCTTTCGTAAGCCTGATCCACTCGGTCGATAGTCTGAGGTTGCTGAAAGAAATAAACAAACAGGCTGAGCAAAACAACCGGGTGATCGATTGCTTATTGCAGGTTTACATTGCTTCGGAGGAGACAAAGTTTGGTCTTGACCAGGAAGAGATTAAAAATATTTTGCAAGACAAAACGCTCAAAACGCTTCAAAGCATACGAATTACCGGGCTGATGGGGATGGCTACCAACACTCCTGACAAGACACAGGTTCGTCAGGAATTCAGGGCATTAAACCTGTTTTTCGAAGAATTGAAATCCGGATTTGGTTTGCCAGGGTTCACTGAACTCTCCATGGGGATGAGCAGCGATTATCCGATTGCAGTCGAAGAAGGCAGCACGATGGTACGAGTGGGCAGCCTGATATTCGGGAACCGTTAATTTCCGGTTCCTTTATTTTGTCGCATAATTCAATTTAAAGACCGTACGGCGGTTTTGCTTATGCTCTGCATCCGAACAATCTACTCCGTTCGCGCACCGGTTTATCAGTCTGGTTTCGCCATACCCTTTGGCTATGATCCGCTTTTTATCAATTCCTTTTGAAATCATATACTCAGCAACAGCCGAAGCCCGTTTCTGCGAAAGTTCCATATTGTAATCATCTCCGGCAAGGGCATCGGTATGCGACTGGATTTCAACAACAATCTTCGGGTTATTTTTCATGGCATCCACAGCTTTGTTCAGCTCTGGTTCGAAGGTGGGCATGATTTGAAATGCCCCAGATTCATAATAGAGATTATCGATAATTTCAAGTTCTGTATTTTCCTTGCTCAGTTTAATGGCTTTGAGCCAAGGATCAGGTTCTGAGATAGAAGAGAGCATACCTCGCTCCAGACCGAGAAGCTCATAGGTAAAATAGCCATAAACACCTTTCGCAATTTCCTTGATTATTTTACCCCGGCTATCGGTCAGGATAATTTTATCAAAGGGGATGGACTTCGCATCCTCTTCCGATATCTTCACCGAGTATGAAACATCAGGCATCAGTCCACCGAAGTTAAAAACCCCATACATGTCGGTCTTTTGCGTACTGATCAATTCGGCCTTCTCATTTACCAGCTGTACATTCACGTTCGCGAGCGGAGACCTGTTATCGTTATCTGCAAGTAATTTGCCCTTAAGGTCGATTTTAAGCGGTTCATCATCCATCGACATGAGGGTGAGCACATGATCATCGGTTTGAAGTACCTCAAATTTGTAGGTAGCTTTACCATTGGCCTTCGCCCGCAGGATTACTTTGTCCTGTTCGTTTGTCACGATAAATTTTTGAACGGCAGCCAAGGGTGAATCGCTCACATCAAGCGAGAGGATGTAATTTTTGTCGAATGGAAGCTTGACAAACTTAAAGAAACCCGATGCATCCGTACGGGTAGAATAGAGGGCTTCTCCTTTTTCGTTACAGAGATAGATGATTTTGTTTTCAAGTGGCGTTTTGTGTTCGTCATCGGCAAGCAGTTTTCCTTTAAATGTCACTGCAACCTTCGAATCATCCACAAGTCTGCCAACCTTCATGGTAACAGTACTCTGATTTGAATAGATATCCTGAGCGGTCACCTCTATCTTTCTGAATTCAGCGGTGATCGGAACCTTACACTTAAAATAGTGCGTCTTTTCCTCGGTGGTAATCTGTGCGTTTATGCCATTTACCTTAATGAATTTGATTCCGCTCTTATCCTTTGCCTGCCCGCTTACGATTACATCGAGCTGGGTTTCATAAATATTGATGAAACTGTTCAGATCAGCAACCGGATAGTCTATCCTTAGTTCCGGGGCATCAGACTCCCGATTGGCATCGAAATTCTTTTTTTCAGCTGCTTCGAGCAGCTCTTTAGCCTGGGCATCATTTTCATCGAGCAAAAGCGATTTGTGAAAATCGGTGATGGCGTTTTGAAAATCGGCAAGATCGAGGTAGCAGGTCCCCCTTCCGGTGTAGGCGGGTGCATTTTCCGGATCGAGTAAAATGGCCTTGGTATAATCGCTGATGGCGCTGTGAAAATTGCTTGTTTTTTGATTGAGCGCAGCACGGTGCATAAATAGATGATAGTCTTTGGGATTCATCACAATAGATCTGTCCAAATCTCCAAAAGCATTCGTGTAATCCGATTTCAGTTCATACACATAGCTCCTCAGGTTGTAGAGTGTATAGTTTTTGGGATCAACGGTATCGGCTACATCCAGAACAGATGCTATCGAGTAATTTTTCAGCGACTCTTCCTGTTGATTCAAATGATACTGCGCAGTTGCCAGGTTCACGTAGTAGGGTTTGAAGGCCGGACTGATATGTTTTCCTGGGGGCGGTGGAGGAAGAAGTGAAATAGCCTTCACATACGAAAGTACTGAGCCTTGAAAATTCTTTAAACTGTCTTGTACAATTCCGTGATAGTAATTAATAATATGATCCTGCCTAATGGTATGATGTGCGTCACCACTGATGATAAAGTCGCAGATTTTAGCGGCTTCGGTAAATTCCTTGAGTAGAATATGACACCAGGTCATCCGTTCCAGCGCATCACGGTTCAGCTCATCAAACACAATCAATTTTTGAAGAATGGACAGGCCATCCTGATACTTTTTAATCAGGATGTCAAGATCGGCTATTTTAAGATAGAGCTTATGATTCCGGATGTCTTGTTTTAAGGCTTCCTGATAATCGGCAATGGATTTTTCGTATTGCCTGGAATATTCATAAGTCTGAGCCCTGCCCATGAGCACCTTATAAACCGCAGGTTTCAGTGCGAGTGATTGACTGAATGCCTTTTCTGCAAGTTCATATTTTCCTGCTTTCAGCTGTTTCAGGCCTTCCTTTCCAAGTTTTTTGGCTGATTGACCAAAGACCGGACATACAAGCACCAACATCAGGAATACAACGACCATCCTGAAGGAAAACGGATTCATTCTCTGAAAGCGGGAATATGACATTTAACGCTGAGTTTGTTCGGGGTAAGTGGGAAAACTAATTCTCAGTCTTATGCAGACTCTGAGAAACAAGGAGCTGTACACTCCCTGGCTGTTCTGCCGCAAATATATAAATTAAAAGGTCAGCTCGATCATCCACCGCCCTCAGCCTGGTTGTATGGGTATAAACAAGGGTGCTGGGCGGTTGCATTTTGGTGATTCCTGAGGTAAGGGTGTAATAGCTGAAGACAAATAGTATTTTTGCAGGATCAAGAGGAATTACATGAACCAGATTGGCAAACGAATCACCTACGTACAGAAAGAGGATGAACTAAGCATCGTTATCTCTTCCTATTCAGATAAAAACAAAAATGTTTTTCTGCTCTTGTGGTTCATCGCCTGGTCGTGCGGAGGGCTGGCCATGCTCATTTACCTCTTCCAGGTACCTACTGGTCAGCTTAAGACCATGATCCTGGTTTGGATCGGTTTCTGGCTTTATTTTGAGTTCAAAGTCTGGAAGGCCTACACCTGGAGGAAATTCGGAAAAGAAATTCTGAAGATCGGCAAAAAGCAATTATTTTATAAACGCGACAACCGCGGTGGAGGTAGGATTCTGGAATATGCAGTTGAATTTATCGAGAATCCCGGAACGTATGAAAAAAACCAGGGAGATATAATCAATCACCTGCTGAGTTCATACTGGGTGATTTCTGGCGAAACGCTTTCATTTACCTATTACGGAAAGGAAATCCTGTTTGGGATGCAGCTAACGGAGAAAGAAGCACGGGAACTACTAAAGCTCATTAAAAACAGACTCGATACGCTTCAACGGGAGGTCGGGTAAACCTTCATCTCCTTGCTTACAAAAAGCTATTCATCCCGAAGAAGCACTTTTTCCATCCGGTAATGCTGAATGACTCCCCACAGGAGCTGAGTCTGTTCCTTGAGCATATAGCCGTTTCGTCGGTAGAATCCAACCGCTGCTTCACGGGCTTGTAACACGATTCGTTTTTTATTATGACGGCTGGCAAGTTCTTCAAAATAAGTCAGCAATAGCTTACCATGCCCTTTGCCCTGCAAATCGGCACGGATTGCCATAAACCGGAGCTGAGCTTCATCCTTGTTGTTGAACTGCATCCTGCAAACCCCGGCTACAATACCCTTCTCATCGAGAATCATGGCATGCATGGCTGTATCTTCCAGGTCGTCCTTCACCGAGCTGAAAGGCTGGCCCCAGGGACGTCTTAAAATCTCATACCTGAGTTCAAAATAAGTACGGAAGTCATCCTCTGTCTGAGGAACCACGACTCTCATAGCGAGAAATAATCAGAATTTAGAACGTGTCCGGCGGCGGGAATACGGGATCTTGTAATTAACATTTACAGTCATGAACATATAGGCATCCTTGTACTTTGGATCTCCGCGTTCCTGTCCGGTAGCAGCCTGATCGTAATTTGAAGGAGTGCCTGGTGTATCAAGACTGGCTGGATACTTGGCAAGCGAAGGGTTTGCAAAATAGGCGGCAACGTTCCCGTAGTTTGAACGGATTACATCATTGTTATAATATTTTCCGCTGGTATCGTCAATATAATCGGTGGTAGTATAGCGTATTCCATATTCTATACCAATGCTCCATTTCTGATCGAGTGCAATTTTTGCCCCTAAGCCAAGCGGTATGCAGATGGCGACAGGAGAATACTCGCGTGGACCGCCAGGCAGGCCTTCGCCTTCTGTATGCAGTGGCCGTAGCGCGTAATAATTTCCATCAATATACTTGCCTTTGGGGTTAAAATAAAATGCGCCGACCCCAGCAAAGAAATAGGCCTGAATGTCTCTGCGTTTCATACCATGAACGTTTTTAAGACGGTACAAATGGCCTTGTTGTTCTTTTGTAAAGTAACCTTCGAATCGGACAGAAGCCTCGAGAATGATCGATTTGAAATTTATATTTCGGTTCTGTCGAAAGGGTTCTTTGGAAAGGGCATCATCTCCACCTACCTCACCCCAATACAAATCGCCTTTAATAGCCCAATACCGGTTTGTTTTGTAACGAAGACCAATCCCTATAACCTGCCGTGATACCTGATAGTTAAAATCTTTCAGAAAGTGTGTCCCAACCTGATCTGAGCCCCCTACATCACCCAGAAAATTGGTCCCGCCTATATTCATAACCACTTCATACTTATATCGTTTCCGCCTGAACTGGGCTTTTACCAACAGCGGAACCATAAATACCAATAGAAGTAAGTATCTTTTTTTCATACGTGAAGGAAGGGTAGCTAGGAATTATGACTCAAAGATAGAAGAAATTAGGACATCATATCAGGATAATTCTGATTTTTTCAACATAACTCATGTGGCTAGGAATCGGAGAACCAGACGGTTTGTTAATTTTTCAACAAGCTAATATTAAGAATATTAACACCAAGAGATGCTAAAAAAGCAAATGAACAAACGCAGATTGCATGTTTCCTCCTGCGGATGAGGCCTACCTATTCTTAAATATCGAAGGGAGGAGGCGCTAGTCTGTGTTTTCGGTTGACAAACCAGCCATTTCCCTGAATGCAAGTGTGGATACTCCTCTCAACAACACGCCTTCCCTCTTTTCCTCGAGAATAAGTTGCTGTGAATGAGGGTCTTTGAATACCTCATCGATCGTTTTTATCATCCCGGAGGGCACCCCACTTCTGCTCAGTTGATCCAAGAGAACACCGGAATCAATGGCTGATGCAGCCGTTGCAAGATATTCGCCCAAAACACTCCGATTTTCTATTCTCAGCCTATTACTGGAAAAACGAACATCGGAAGCAATAACCTGTATTTCAAGCACTTTACAGAGAGCTTCAAATTGTTTATCATTCCCTACCGCCAATACAATGTCTTTTCCATCGCGGCTCCGTAGAATTTCACCATAAGGGGCAATATTCGGATGCAAGGACCCGCTCAAACCTGGGATAAACCCCGCAGTCAGATAATTAGAAGCCTGATTGGCAAGCGACGTAATTGCGGCATCGAGTAAGGAAACAGACACGGTACACCCTACCCCAGACTGCTGCCGCTGTATCAGCGCAAGCAAGAGACCTTCTTTAAGCTGATGAGCCGCAAGGAGATCGATGAGCGCCACCGGCATCTTGAGAGGGCCGCTCAATGTGGTTCCATTCATCGACATAAATCCAGACTCCGCCTGCAGGACGAGATCAAACCCAGGACGTGGGTCATCCTCACCATAGGCCGTGACAGACCCTACGATGATCCGCGGGTTTAATTGTCTGAACTTCTGGTGAGTCATGCCCAATCGCTCTGCCACCTGGGGCAGAAAATTGGAGATCACCACATCCGCATCGCGGATCAGGTTATAAACCTCCTCCCGTTCAGCAGGATCTCCCAAGTCGATCATCCTGATTTCTTTCCGAAGATTCACAGAAGCATAGTAGGCAGAAACAGAAGACGTTGGATCTTCGCTTGCGAGCTTCCACTGTCGGGTCAAATCGCCCTCCGTAGTCTTATTTTCTATTTTCAGAACCTGGGCGCCCAGCTCAGCAAAAAACATTCCGACGGCAGGCCCTGCCAGGATATTGGCCAGTTCTATGACCCGAAGGTCTTTAAAAATAGTTTTTAATGCCATCAGGATCAATAACTTGAATAAATTACAGGTTGCATGTATGTAAAAGTGATTGTTAAAAGTAGAAAATAATCCCGCACTAATCAGTTCGGGGCTGGCATTTCCGCCCAAAGACCTCTTGCAGGTTTAAGCCTGGAGCGCATCGGGATG
>JABDAO010000078.1:0-9612 GCA_013289095.1 Bacteroidota bacterium
AACACTACACATGCTGCTACCGGGTATTACTTTGAAAGCAATTCTTTCACAAGCGTAGAAATCAATTTGCCGTCAGCCTTTCCGGCCAGTTGTTTGCTGGCTGTGCCCATCACCTTGCCCATATCTGCCGGGCCTGCAGCTCCTGTGGACGCGATGATGGCTGCAAGCTCTGTACGTATCTCCGCTTCGCTCATCTGTTTGGGAAGATAGGTTTCAATGACATCAGCTTGCAGGGTCTCGACATCGGCCAGGTCGGCACGGCCTTGTGTTTTATAGATTTCGGCTGTTTCGCGTCGTTGCTTTACCATCTTCTGCATCGACTTGGCTTCCGTTTCGGGGCTCAGGCCTTCGGGAGATGTTTTCAGCAACAGGATGGCCGACTTGATGGCGCGCAGGGCTTCTAACTTGCCCTGGTCGCGTGCCAGCATTGCGGTCTTGATATCGGAATTGATCTTTTCTTCTAAGCTCATGGTTTTATTTGTTTAATTGTTTGAGTACCTGGTCCTGGTTGTTTACCCGGCTAAGTTAAGGCTTAGCCGGATCAACCAAACAGTTCTCCAAAAACAATTAAGTAACAAGCTGCAAATTTCCCTCAAAAGCCTTCTCTCCTTAGGAGAGAGGCTGAGCGAGATCAGTGGCTTCTATTAGTCAACATTATCATGCAGGAACGAGTTGTTCGACCTGATTTCCACTTTTTTGTCATCTGTTTCGGTGAGTGTATATTTCGACACCTGCGACTCGGATGAATGTGGGGTATTATCAAGCGAAATCTTCCTTCTTACAAAAGCGGGCTCTTGCTCAAGCTCGGTCAAACCGTTTGGGGTCTTGAGCTTTAAGCTGAGTTCTTTCAAACGGAGGATACGCTCATACGCTTTGCGCTTCTGTTCTTCTTCCTCCATCTTTTTGATCTCTTCCTGTTTTCTTGCCTCAATCTCCTCTTTCGACAGGATCGGAGCAACGGGCTCTTCACGTCTCTTCATCACCGGCTCCGGAGTCTCTTCTTTTGCGGGTGGAGTGATTTCGAATACAATTTCCGCTCTTTGTTCTTCAACAGGTTCTTCTACTGAGTGTACCTCGCTTGAAAAATCTTCCTCCGTTTCAGCAACAACCGGCTCCTGCTCTTCGCTTTCGAACGTGATTTCCTCAGATTCAACCTCACTCATCTCAAGGGCCGGGATTTCCCAGATCTGTTCAGTCTCTTCGTCCTTGCGCATTTCAATAAACGATTCGGCTGCTTCTTCAACTTGTTCATCGGTTGCAGACAATTCATTTTTAAACTCAGGTGTTTCTTCCAGCGTTGATTCGATCTTTGCTTCGAACTCGATGGTTACCTGCTTTTCTTCCTGTACCGGCTTGCTGATGAGGAACGGCTCCAGCGGGTTCTGGGTTTTGAGTTCGGGTGTTGATTCGATCTTGCCGGATACCGGTAAAACGGTTACAGCCTCCACCTTGGCATCATCCAGGTTCATTACAACTTTCTCGGGTTTGCGACTTGAAAGATCAAAAGGAATATTCGAACTGGTATTAAAACCTGTTGCGATAACGGTTACGTTAACCTTATCACCCAGTGTTTCGTCAACACCGTATCCTTTGATCAGCTCGGCAGTCTGCCCGGCTTCATCCTGGATGTAATCGGTTATTTCGCCGAGCTCATCCATGGTGATCTCATCCGAACCTGATGTAATGTTCAGCAGTACGTAACGTGCTCCTGAAATATTATTGTCGTTCAGCAGAGGTGAGTTGAGGGCCTCCTGAACGGCTTTCAGCGCACGTCCTTCGCCAGAAGCAGAAGCAGAACCCATGATGGCCACACCGCTGTCGCGCATGACAGTACGCACATCGGCAAAGTCGACGTTGATCTGTTGCGTGAGGCTGATGATTTCGGCAATGCTTTTTGCGGCAATGCTCAATACGTTATCGGCATGACTAAATGCTTCACGCATTTTGAGGTTACCATACATCTCGCGCAGTTTGTCATTGCAGATCACCAGAAGGGTATCTACATTGGCTTTCATCTCGGCCAGACCTTCTTCAGCCTGCTGACGGCGTTTTTTGCCTTCGAACGAGAATGGAACGGTCACAATGCCTACGGTGAGGATACCCAGTTCTTTGGCAGCACGTGCAATAACAGGGGCCGCACCGGTGCCTGTTCCACCGCCCATACCGGCAGTGATGAACACCATCTTGGTGTTGTTGCCCAGCAGGGCTTTGATCTCCTCCATTGTCTCGATAGCGGCCTGTTTGCCAACTTCGGGAATGGATCCCGCTCCGCGCCCTTCGGTAAGGGTCTCGCCAAGCGTTATTTTGTGTGGGACCGGGCTGATATCCAGCGCCTGCTTATCTGTATTGCAGACAATGAAATTCACCCCGTTGATCCCAAGGCGGTACATGTGGTTGACAGCATTGCTGCCCCCACCTCCCACACCGATCACCTTAATAATCGATGTTTGTTCTGGTAAATCGAAACGCATCATGTGTTTGTTGTTTTAAGTGATTATTTATTTTTTATTCCCGGTATTACTTATTTAGATATTGGTGTTGACACACCTTTTGTACTTCATCATGCTCTGGTCATGCACAGGTATTGATTTCTTTACATGAACCGGTGCAAGA
Source organism: Bacteroidota bacterium (assembly GCA_013289095.1). Taxonomy (GTDB): domain Bacteria; phylum Bacteroidota; class Bacteroidia; order Palsa-965; family Palsa-965; genus Palsa-965. Next base: position 2,614 of record JABDAO010000078.1, read on the forward strand.
ATTCAACTCCTGCCTTCTGCGACTCTTTATTCGGTTTCCTCGTTAAACCACTCTTTTCCTTTCGAAAAAATCTGGTCGAACCAACCGCCTTTTGTCTTGCGTGTGTGGGTTACCACCGGACTTGCGGCTTCGGGGTGACGGTCGTTTTCTTCCAGACCGCGCATCACCAGACCTACGCCGGTTGCATACATAGGGCTCGTTACTTCTTCCGAACTTTTTGCAAGATGCTCGTTGGGATAACCAAGCCGTGCATCCATGCCCGTAACATACTCGATGAGCTGAGAAATGTGTTTCAGCTGCGAACCCCCACCGGTTACCACAATCCCCGCAATCAGTTTCTTTTCAAAACCCGAATTCTTTATTTCGTAATACACATGCTCGATGATCTCTTCCATCCGGGCCTGTATGATATGACTCAGGTTCTTTACCGAAATTTCTTTGTGAGGACGCCCACGCAAACCGGGAATTGAAACGATTTCATTCTCCTGGTTCTCGCTGGCCAACGCTGATCCGAATTTCATTTTTAACAGTTCGGCTTGTGTTTTGATGATCGAACAGCCTTCCTTGATATCCTCGGTGATGATGTTTCCGCCGAAAGGTATCACGGCAGTATGACGGATGATGTCGTCCTGGAAGATGGCCACATCGGTTGTGCCACCGCCGATATCTACGAGCACCACACCTGCTTCTTTTTCCTCAGCGGTAAGCACTGCCTCAGCCGAAGCCAGGGGTTCGAGTGTAAGATCGGCTACTTTCAACCCGGCTTTTTCCACACATTTGTAAATATTCTTGGCAGCAGCTACCTGCCCGGCAATGATGTGAAAATTGGCCTCCAGCCGTATGCCCGACATGCCGATGGGGTTCTTGATGCCCTGTTCGTTGTCCACAATATAACTTTGTGGAATAACGTGGATGATCTCTTCGCCGGGAAGCATCACCAGTTTGTACATATCTTCGATGAGCAGATCAATGTCCTTCTGGCTTATCTCCTCATCAAGGCTCTGACGGGTGCGGATACCACGATGTTGCAGGCTCTTGATATGCTGCCCGGCTATGCCCACGTTCACGACATGAATATTGGCTCCCGACTTTGCTTCGGCTTCGGCCACAGCGGTCTTGATGGCTTTCACCGTCTCGTCAATATTCAGCACGACTCCACGGGCCACGCCCAGGGATTCTGACTTGCCCATTCCCAGGATTTCGATCTTTCCGTGTTCGATACGCCGTCCTACGATTACAGCTATTTTGGTTGTTCCAATGTCGAGACCGACTACAATGTTTGATTCCATGCTCAGATTCGTTTAGTACAGACTATTTGATTTTTATATTTTAGGTTTACGACAGAATATGAATTCCATGCCCCGGTATTTCTCAATCCTTCGCGGCAAAACACCATCAGCTTTGCAAATTTCTCTTCCAGATTGTTCGAATCGCCCAGCACGATGTGGAAAGTCCCTAGGCTTGGCACCAGCTCATATTCCCTGGAAGAGTTGATATAGATCTGCGCAATAAAGGCTTTGCGTCCAGCATCTTTGTTGATAAAATCTGCTATGCGATAAATATCATCCAACACCGAGTATGCTTTCATCGGGGCCATGGCTTCGATGTCTTTTACACTGTACCGGTACCAGTTTCCATACGATTCGTTTACAAATCCGGTCACCGTGACCACCGCAGCAGTATAGTTTGGCGACCAGGGCATGAGTTTCCCGTCCTGATCCATATAATACGTTTCACCGCTCAGGTTGAAGATGCGTGCAATAGGCTTACGTTGCGATGCGTTTATTTCCACCTGCCCGTTTACAGACACAAACACTTCGGCATTCGCCACCGATGGATTGTTTGTAATCAGCTTTTCGAGAGCCGGCACATCAATGGTTGCCAAGGGCTGATGGATGATCGAATCGCCCCGGTCGGTAAGCATCTGGCGGATATCATCACGCGTCACAAAATAATTCTCATCGTCTGAGCTGATATTGATGCGCAGGGTACTGGCCTTTTTCTCACGCTGCTCCTTCTGAACAAAGCCCAGCGTCACAAGGGTTCCTGCAAGGAACATCAACCAAAGAGCTATGTTGAGAATTTTTTTCACGTTCAGTTGTTCAATAAGGCATTCTTAACAGGTTCAACAAGGGCATCAATATCACCGGCACCGAGTGTAAGGAGTACTTCCAATTTTCGCTTTTTTAATTCGGCTACAAGCTCCCGTTTCGAACAGATCATCTTACTCTTCGATTCAATGCCATCAAGCAGCATAGCCGATGTAACACCTGCAATTGGAAGCTCGCGTGCAGGGTAAATATCCAGCAGAATGACCTCATCCAGGAGTGAAAGACTTTTGACAAAACCATCGGCGAAGTCGCGTGTACGGGTGAACAAATGCGGCTGAAACACCCCTGTTATTTTTTTTGACGGATAGAGTTCCCTCACGGAAAGAATACAGGCTTTCAGTTCTTCGGGATGATGCGCATAATCGTCTATAAACACAAGCTTTTCATTCCTGATCTGATATTCAAAGCGGCGTTTTACGCCTTTGAACGAGGCGAGCGCTTTCCGGATTTCATCATCAGAAATTTTCATCAATCGTGCGATGATTACGGCGGCAACTGAATTCTCCACATTGTGCAATCCTGGCAGGCCGAGTGTAAGTTCTTGAATCTCCCAGTCTTTCCCTTTTACCGCATACTGATATCTTCCGTTGGAGATTATCCTGTGATGGCTGAACACATCGGCCTCCGATTTCAGAGCGTATGAAATGATGTTCGCCCCAACTCCATGCTGAACAGGTTCTGTGCCTGTTTTTGCAACCAGGGTTCCTCCGGGCTTCACTTGTTTTGCAAACAGGTTATAGGATTCATGCATATGCTCCTTGTTTCCGTAGATATCGAGATGGTCGGCATCTATGGAAGTGATGACAGCAAGGTCTGGATGCAGCGTGAGAAATGACCGATCGTATTCATCGGCTTCGACCACTGTCACCGCATTTCGATCGCCCAGGGTCTTTCCGATGAACAGATTGGTATTGTAGTTCTGCGTAATTCCGCCGAGGAAGGCAGAGCAATCGATCCCCGCACTCTTCAAGATGTGTGCAATCAGCGAAGAAGTGGTAGTCTTACCGTGTGTTCCTGCAACGGCAATGGCAAAAGATCCTTCTGTGATGAGCCCAAGCACCTCGGCCCGCTTCTTGACATTAAAACCCTTATCCGTAAAGTAGACAAGTTCCTTATGATCCTTCGGAACAGCAGGAGTATATACAACCAGTGTATTCTCTGGCGTAAGACCCAAAACTGCTGGCGATTCGTTTTCTGTAAAATGCACGTGAATTCCCTCGGCAACCAACTCGTCAGTCAACGATGTCTGTGTCTTATCGTATCCAATTACCTGTTTGCCCATCGCATTAAAATACCTGGCCAGTGCGCTCATGCCGATGCCGCCAATGCCCAGGAAATAAATAGTATGCGTCTGCTCGAATTTCACGTTAGTGTTTCTTTGTATGAATCAGGTTGAGAATTTCGTTGGCAATCACCAGGGCTGAATCGGCAAAAGCCAGTTTAGCTATATTGACTTCGAGTTTGCCTTTCAGCGTCTCATTCTTTAACAGTGCAATCGTTGCGGCAACCAGGTCTTTTCTGGCTTCCGCATCTTTTACCAGCAATGCGGCCTCGTGATTTACAAGCGCCATGGCATTCTTGGTTTGATGATCTTCGGCCACATTAGGCGAAGGCACCAGGACGCAAGCTTTCTTGACCAGACAGAGTTCAGAAACAGAACTGGCCCCTGCACGCGATATAACCACATCGGCAACAGCGTATGCATAATCCATTTTTGAAATAAAATCCATTACCTTGATTCCTTTGTCTGCAAACGGTTGGCTTGCCTTCTCGCCTTCTGCCAGAAAGGTCTTACCCGTCTGCCATACCAGTTGAATATTGTTCCCGGCAAATTCATGTATGCCTGCCAGGATGCTCTCATTAATTGTACGCGCTCCGAGACTGCCACCAATGATCAGTACGGTTTTCTTTGCAGGATCAAGACCAAAAAACTCCATCGCCCTTGCTTTCTTTCCCTCCAGTTTCTGGATATCCTGACGCACGGGGTTTCCGGTTAGCATCAGTTTTGCTTTCGGGAAAAACCGTTCCATGCCTTCGTATGCCACACAAATCCGGTCAACCTTACCGGCCAGTATCTTATTGGTGATCCCAGGGTAGGAATTCGATTCCTGCACAAGCGTTGCGATGCCAGCATTTGATGCAACACGCAACATAGGCCCGCTGGCATAACCGCCGGTGCCAACAACCGCATCGGGCTTAAATGATTTTAATATTTTCTTTGCCTTAAACAAACTCGCTATGACTTTAAATGGAAACGATAAATTTTTAACTGTAAACTTTCGTTGTAAACCGCTAATCCACAACCCTTCAATTTTATACCCCGCTGCAGGCACTTTTTCCATTTCCATTCTGCCTTCAGCGCCTACAAACAGGATTTCAACCTGTCCGTTACATTTCTCCTTCAGCGCATTTGCGATTGCAATGGCAGGAAAAATATGCCCGCCCGTTCCTCCACCGCTCATGATGATCCTAGGCGGCTGCAAGCTGATCTCCTTTCTCGTTCGTTGTTTCTTTCAACTCTGCACTGGCCTCTGCGCCCATATCCCGGCTCACGCTTAGTATCACGCCAATGGATACACTTGTAAACCAGATGGATGTTCCGCCCATACTTACCAAAGGCAATGGCTGTCCGGTTACTGGAAATAAATTTACAGCCACCGCCATATTGACCATGGCCTGAAAGACCAGGCTGAATGTCAACCCGATTGCCAAGAAGCTGCCGAAGGATTTGGGTGTCTTGCTCGCTATACGAACACCTCTGAACAGGAGTACCATGTATAGGAACAAGACGAATGCCCCTGCCAGGACCCCCCACTCCTCGATCAAAATTGCATAGATAAAGTCAGAACTGGCCTGGGGTAAAAAGTTACGCTGATCGCTGTGACCAGGCCCCTTTCCAAACAAAACCCCGCTCGTACCGATGGCTATCTTGGCCTGATCGGCCTGATAGTTCTCTTCGCTATTGCCTGATTTAAAATTCTCGATCCGCGCCTTCCAGGTCCTGCCCCGGTGAATACTGTCTGGAAATTTCAGGATCACAAATGCAAAGAGACCGACGAATAACACACAGCCACCGAGCAGATAGAGCATATATTTTACATTGATTCTTCCAATAAACATGAGTGTGAGGCAGGTCACGAACAACAATGCAGCAGTTGAAAAATTGGCTGGCAGGATCAGGGCGCAGATGACTCCAACGGGTACAATAACAGGCAGGAATGCTTTTTTAAAATCTTTGATGCAATCCTGTCTGACGGCAAGCACACGGGCTACATAGGCGATCAGAGCAAGCTTTGCAAAATCAGAAGTCTGAAAAGTAAGACCCAGGCCGGGAATGCCGATCCAACGGTTAGCCTCGCCGGCGCTGATCCCCTTCATCAGTGTGTACAACAACAATGGAGCCGCCGCCCAGATAGCCAGTTGAGAAATGCGCGAGAAATACGAATACTTTACTTTATGAACAGCATAAATAAGCAAGAATCCCATGCCGATGATCAACGCATGTTTAATGAGGTAATAGAGCGAATTGCCATTCTTATAACGGGTGGCAAGCGCGGTAACCGAAGTATAAACGCACACAAGTGAAATGATAGACAGCAGAATGACCACTATCCAGATTACCTTATCGCCTTTAATGTTCCTGATCATTTTTATTGAATATTGATAGCACTTACCAAATGCTTGAATTTATTTCCCCTGTTTTTATAATTATCAAAAGCATCATAGCTTGGGCACCCAGGCGAAAACAAGACTGTTGAGCCGGGCTTTGCAATGATGGCCGCCAGCTTAACTGCCTCTTCCATGGTCTGAGCATGTACCGTTAATGCCGAATCCATGAATGCTTTAAAGATCCGTTCTCTTTCAGAGCCGAGGCAGATAACCGCTCTAACTTTTTCTTTTACAAGATTCTTCAATATACCGTAATCGCTCTTCCTGTCTGTACCCCCGAGAATGAGTGTTATGTCCTCAGTCATTACGTTCAGCGAATTCCAGGTTTCCTCCACCGTGGTGGCTTTGGAATCATTGATATAATTCACCCGGTTTATACGGGCTGCAAATTCAAGGTTATGTTCAAATACGGAGGCTTGTTCCCTGCGCTCTGCAAATTTGTTCGCCGAGAATGCTACTGTGAGTTTTTGTTCTGCTTCTTTCATGTAATTCTTATGACGCTACTAATTTAAAGTGATCTGACCGATGTTTTGAATTGATGACCGCGGTCCTCATAATTTTCGAACAAGTCGAAACTGGCACAGGCAGGAGAGAGCAGTACCACATCCCCCTTTTTTCCAAGCCTGTAGCTTGCCTTGACAGCATCTCTGGCAGAATTGGTTTCAACAATTGTTTCCACTACACCTTTAAAGGCTTCAATGATCTTATTATTGTCTGCACCCAAACAGACGATAGCCTTGACCTTTTCTTTCACCAATTCTACAAGCTGGGAGTAATCATTCCCTTTGTCCTGTCCGCCAACGATCCAGATAACGGGTTGAGACATGCTTTCGAGGGCATACCAGGTTGAATTCACATTGGTGGCCTTGGAGTCATTGATAAAATCAATACCGTGAACTTTACCCACATGTTCCAGGCGGTGTTCGACATTGTGGAAATCAGAAAGACTTTCGCGTATTATTTCCTTGCGGATGTCAAACAACTTGGAGGCAACCGATGCAGCCATCGAATTGTAGATGTTGTGTTTGCCTTGTAATGCTAATTCTTCGATTGACATAGACTGTGGGTTAGGTGTTATTTGGATCATTAATTCATTATCTCTTAAAAAGGCTCCCTCCGTTAGTTCATGCAGGATGGAAAAAGGGTATTGCTTTGCTTTTATTACTCGCTTGCTTAGTTCTGTTTTAATCACCTCGTCATCATCACAATAGATGAACAC
>JABDAO010000078.1:9622-13226 GCA_013289095.1 Bacteroidota bacterium
TCGAGCTCAGTAGTTTCCAGCTTGATGGGATGTATGAATTCAAAGCAGACGTAGCAATCCTGCTGAACATTACCCCTGATTTTGAATCACTCTGAATTTTGAATTGATATAATTCTGAAATTCATATTCATATCGATCAAGGTGGTCGGGGGTAATGTTCAGCAGGATTGCTACGTCTGCTTTGAATTCATACATCCCATCAAGCTGGAAACTACTGAGCTCGATCACGTAGAAGTCAAAATGATTTTCAGCAACCTGCCAGGCGAAACTCTTTCCGACATTCCCGGCAAGACCTACACTCAAACCAGCTTTCTGCAAGATGTGATAGGTCAGCAAGGTGGTTGTCGTTTTTCCGTTGCTGCCCGTGATGCAGATTGTCTTCGCCGTATTGTATCTTCCGGCAAATTCAATCTCTGAAATCACTTTCACTCCCTTTGCTTTGAGCATGCGTACCATATCCGCCTTCTCGGGTATTCCGGGGCTTTTGATTACTTCATCAGCATTCAGAATGAGCGATTCGGTATGGGTATCTTCTTCCCATTTAATTCCGTAATTTGAAAGAACGATCTTATACTTTTCTTTAATCTTGCCTTTATCAGATACAAAAACATCAAATCCTTTCTTCATCCCGAGTATTGCGGCCCCCACTCCACTTTCCCCTCCTCCAAGTATCACCAGGCGCTTCACACATAATTCCGACAATCCAGAAGCGTGCTACAATTTTCGCCTCATGGATTCCCTTCTTTTGATAGTGGTGATGGAGCGGAGACATCAGGAATACACGCCGCCCAACCCCATATCTTTTCTTTGTGAACTTGAACCAGCTCACCTGGATCATTACTGACAGGTTCTCCACAAGAAAAATCCCACACAGCACCGGAATCAACAACTCCTTGCGTATAGCAATGGCAAATACAGCAATGATACCCCCCAGGGCAAGGCTTCCGGTATCTCCAATGAAAACCTGGGCGGGAAACGAGTTATACCAGAGAAACCCTACACAGGCCCCGACAAATGCAGCAATGAAAACAACCAGCTCACCGCTATGCGGGATGTACATGATATTGAGGTAATCCGCAAAAATGGTATTCCCCGAAACATATGCCAGGATGCCGAGTGTTACACCTATGATGGCAGAGGTTCCGGTAGCCAACCCGTCAATGCCATCGGTAATATTTGCTCCATTTGAAACAGCTGTAACAATGAGTATGACGATAGGTATAAATATCAGCCAGGCCCATTTGCGATAATTATCACCCAGGAAACGGACAAGCGAAGCATAATCAAACTCATTGTTCTTCAGGAACGGGATGGTCGTTTTAAGCGAATGGGTGTCATCCTTTGAATACTGAAGCACCTTCATCGGGTTCACAGACTGCACCTGGGCTTCATTTTTATCATTCTGATAAAACCCTGGATCGTTTCCGACCACCCGTTCTCGGACCACCACCGAGTGGTTAAAAAAAAGAGCAATTCCAACTATAAGTCCGATACCCACCTGTCCGATCACCTTAAATTTGCCTTGCAAACCTTCCTTGTCTTTCTTAAACACTTTGATATAATCGTCCAAGAAACCAATCAGTCCGAGCCAAACCGTGGTGATAAGCATCAAAACGATGTATACATTGTGAAGTTTTGCAAAAAGGAGAGTCGGGATTACGATGGCAGAAATGATAATCAACCCTCCCATGGTTGGCGTGCCTTGTTTCTCAGTCTGGCCTTGCAATCCAAGGTCACGAACCGTTTCGCCGACCTGTTTCCGGTGCAGGAATGCGATGATACGTTTCCCAAAAACAGCAGAAATAATCAGCGAAGTGAGAACAGCCATTGCTGCCCTGAATGAAATGTACTTAAACACCCCTGCTCCAGGAAGAAGTTTGTTACTGCTTAACCAATCGAACAAATAATAAAACATACTGAAGCTGTTATTGTGTTATTTCCCTTAAATTATTTTGCAAGATGACCATGTCATCAAAGGGATGTTTTACTCCCTTTACTTCCTGATATTTCTCATGTCCCTTTCCAGCCACCAGTATGATATCACCGGGTTGTGCAAGCGAACAGGCCGTACGAATCGCTTCTTTTCGGTCGGAGATAGAAAGGGCCTTTTTAAAATGAAGGGGGTCAACTCCTTTTTGCATTTGCTCAATGATGTCTCCAGGCTCTTCCGATCTTGGATTATCGGAAGTGAGGATCACTTTATCGCTGTTTTCACAAGCAATGCGTGCCATCAAAGGGCGTTTTGAGCGATCCCGGTCTCCTCCGCATCCGATGAGGGTAATAACCTTTTCATTCCCAGTCCGTATATCCTTTATTGTTTTCAGTACATTCAACAAGGCATCCGGGGTGTGGGCATAGTCAACAATTCCGGTTATCCCGTTATCGGTTCTGAAATATTCAAACCTGCCTTCCACGGGGTTGAGCGAGCTGAGCGTGGTCAGCACATGCATCTTTTCCTGTTTGAGGAGCATGGCAGTGGCATAAACAGTAAGCAGGTTGTAGGCATTGAAAGTGCCGATGAGCCTGCTCCACATTTCGGTGTTATCGATGTTGAGCAACAATCCTGAAAACTGATTCTCCAGCACCTTGCACTTGAAATCGGCCATGGATTTCATGGAAAAGAATTTTTTATCGGCACGGCAATTCTGAAGCATGATCACGCCGTTGGCATCATCTCTATTCACCAAAGCGAATGCATCAGAATCCAGTTGATCAAAAAAGGCCTTCTTGGCACGGATGTATTCTTCAAAAGTTTTGTGATAATCAAGGTGATCGTGTGTAATGTTGGTAAAGATCGCACCTGTAAAATGCAATCCTGAAATCCTGTGCTGGACAATGGCGTGCGAACTTACTTCCATAAAACAATATGCACAGCCCTCCTCCACCATGTGGCTCAGGATGCGATTGAGCGTGATGGCATCGGGAGTAGTATGTGTGGTATGAATTTCTTCGGAATTGACTAAAATTTTAATCGTGGAGAGCAGGCCGGTTTTATAACCGAGCGAACGGAATAGTTGGTAAAGAAGCGTGGCAGTGGTTGTTTTTCCATTGGTGCCAGTAACTCCCACGAGCTTAAGCTGTGAAGAGGGATTGCCATAAAAATTGGATGCAATAACACCCAGTGCTGCATGCGAGTCTTTCACCTTTACATAGGCGATGCGTTCTTGAAGCACTTCAGGGAATTCTTCACACACGATTGCCACGACGCCTTTCGTAGAGACATCCTCTATATAGTGGTGCCCATCAGCATGCACTCCACGGATCGCAACAAACAAACTATCTTTCACCACTTTCTGAGAATCGAACGTGATAGAGGTAATGGCAACATTCGTTGACCCTGCCACTTCGAGCAAACCAGCTTTATATAGTATATCCTTCAGCAGTTTCATCAGAGCAATTCCAGTGTTATTTGTGAATCCTTGTTGTATTTTGTCCCTGGCACTAACGATTGACTAGCCACCACTCCGCATCCTTTGAGTTTGACGTGGATACCATTGTTTTCGAGCAAATAAAGCGCATCCTTGGCCAGCATGCCTGACAGATCAGGCATTACCCCTTTTTTGAGCTGGCCCTCCAAGTTCATCGGTAACAGTGTAATCTCTTT
>JABDAO010000078.1:13236-13533 GCA_013289095.1 Bacteroidota bacterium
GGAATGCCCAGATGCTGTCACCCATGCAGAACTGGCATCATCCACCAATGTGAATGGAAGACGAAAGATGGAAGCAACAGTCATGATCTCTTTCCTGTTTCCAGCATGCACTTGTGGCATTGTACCCGAGACCAATCCAGGTACATTGACTTCGCGATGAATGTCAAGATTGGTGGCGAATACTTTGTCCGCAATTTCTTTGAATACGGGTGCGGCCACGGCCGCTGCATAGTACACGCCGTTGGAGGGAGCGTTGATCACTACGATACAACTGTACTGCGGGTCCTGGGCAGGAAA
>JABDAO010000079.1 GCA_013289095.1 Bacteroidota bacterium
GGTTTGACAAGAAACAAATGTAAGTGAATGATGGTACGACAATGGGTTAATTTGAGTGAACCCTGCATAGCAAGCGATGGGTATAAGGGAGTTCTCAGGGCCGGGGTTCTGTTGCAGGTATATCCTTTCTTTTCAATAATACAAAGCCTGGAAGCGCTGTAACCTGTTTCCAATCGGGATCATGGAGGTATTTGCCGGCCCAGTCCTGATACTGCGCGGGTGTTAACATGTAATTGTCTCTGTTTGTGAAAAAGGCTATGTACACGGCATCACCGGTGTCGGGGAAAAAGTAAATGCCTTTGCGCTGGGCCAGGTGAGGGAGCAGATGCTCAGACGCCGAAACCGGGGCATCCGGCGGAATCTGGTGCAAGGCCTCATAGATCTTTCGGGTTTGGAGGGGGCCGTGAAAGAAGTTCGGGTCGGCTATATTTTCCTTCAGCGTGCCCGACCAACCCATCTTGCGGTTACGTGCATCCAGCTTGTAGTAGGTCATGCCCAGGGGCAGGATACAAAGCATGATGGCAATGCCGTATCTTATTTTTGGGAGTTTCAGCTCGCCGAGGATCAGCAGGGCCGCAAGGGGCAGAAGGGTGGCTGTTTCGATGGCATAATAGCCCTCGATGCTCCAACGTACCGGCAGATCGTTCCACATTTTTTGTGCAAGCAAGGGGAGGAACCAGATGAAATAGGTAGGCCTGAAGAACAGCATGAACCCTCCCGATATCAGATAAACGAGGTAATACTCCTGTTTGACCCCATCGTAACTGGGGTTGCCTGTGGGGTTTTGAAAAAGTAGCAGGAAACTGTCTATGGGATGACGCAGCATGTGCATCCCCGCGCTTAAGGGGTTGGCTCCAAGCGCGCTGTAATTAAAGAGTGTGTAGGGATGGCCCGGGCGCTCAAAGGCAGGGATGATGACTTTGAAAAGCAGGATGAAATAGACCAGCGATACCACCATATACCACGTGCAGTACTTCACCAGCTGTTTTTCTTTCCAGTGCCAGAGGAGGAGTACACTAAAAATAAAAATAAACCACACCGGCATGTTTTCGCGCGAAAGCAGGGCGAAGACAAACACCCCCAACGCCAAGCGGTGACGCCCCGATTCAAAAAACCAAAGAAACAGGGGCATCAACGCGGCACACATAATGCCCAGGTTGCAATCGGCGCTGAACTGGCTATAGCGGCTGTGCATCACAAAATAACTGAATAAGGCCGCAAGCCCCAGCCAGGCATCGCCTGTCTTTAATTTAACGAGACGGTAGACCGCCCACCCGCTCCAGATGGTGAGTATGTTTTGAATAAGCAGCAAGGTATACGTGCCGGTAAGCCAGTTCAGCAACCAATAAAAGGGGGTTAGCAGGGGCAAGGTGAGCGAAAAATGGTCTTGCAGGAAATTGATGTTGTTGACCAATGCGTAAACCGGACTGGGGCTTACATGCCCATGGGCGAAATCCCAAAAAGCATAATTGTAGGCCCCGTAATCAAACGCATTGGTCCTGAAAAAGTAATGGTTGCACCCGGTGATGACCGTATAGAGTAGGCTGAAAAAGAGGAGAAGCGCTGCCAGCCAAATGCCTGGACGGGTAAAAGGAAGAAGAAGTCGTTTCAGCATACAACAGAATCGGACAAAGATAGAAAAAGATGGACTGTCAGCCCGCGGCCTTCAGCGCCTGGGCCGGGGCCCTGCTTAGTGTGTTTTGAAGAAACTCCAGATCACTTCGGCCCCGTTAAAATCCTGACAGGTTTTTCCGATCATGGAGCGGGGCAGGTATTGTTTACAGCCCGGCATATTGTGCCCTCCATCCTCAATTTTATACAGAACCACTTCGGTATGTGCATTGCAGGCATAGGTAATCTCTGAAGCCGTACAGCCGTCGGTTGGGTCGGCATCGGGCAGTGGTTTGAAAAGCGTGGGGTCTGGAACCTGGGTGGAGCCCAGGTCAAACAAACAGTGGTTGTTCTTCCACCAAAACTGAAACGAGGTATAGGTCGAGACCACGGCTCCAAGTTCCTGTTTTCCGAAATGAACCTGTCCTCCTTCCCAGGGCATAAGCGGATCGGCGGTGCCGTTCATGATCAAGACGGGGAGCGGGAGGGTTGGTTTACACTGTTCCATCAGCTGTACGGGCATGTTGGCTATGACCGGGGCAATGGCGGCAATACGGTCACTGAGTTCGCACCCCAGACGGTAGCTCATCATTCCACCGTTTGATAAACCGGTTACATAAATTCTTTTTTGAACAATGCGGTAGTGTTTTTCGAGGGTATCGATCAGCGCAGAGATAAAACCTACATCGTCTATGCTGTCGCGTTGCGAATCAAACTTCTTCATGTCGCGCCCGTCGTTCCAGTGTTTTTTCCAGGCCTGGGGATAGACGGCAATAAACGTATCGCGGTCGGCCAGTTTGTCAAACCCGCTGAATGCCCCCATGCGCTGCGCATTGCCCCCTCCTCCATGCAGGACGATGACCAGCGGAACAGGTTTTGTTTTCGTGTAGTTTTTGGGGATGTGCAACGTATAGCTTCTGTCAAGGCCTTTGAAATAAAGGGTTTGCCCGCTGAGCAGGGATGGGGCGAGGAGGAAGAAGAAGAGCCATCTCATGGGTGGAGGGTTCGTGGGCAATTGTTCGCAGCGCTTTGGTTGATAGCACGCAGATTTTTATACGTGTTATGAATTGTTAAGAGTAACATGAATCCATTTTTATCTTAATGATCATAAAAACCGGCGTTCTGTCGCCGAAGGTTTGTTCCTCCCGTTAGCCTGTCAGGCCTTCAGCACAGGCTCCAGCGCATGCATCCCGTCTTTGATCGAAATAATATTCTCAAAGCTAAGGGTTAGTTTGTTGTTTCCTTCCTTCATCTTCACCCGGCGTTGGTTTTGTTGTACAAAGCGGAGGATTTTTGTAAACACCTCGCTTAGATAATAGGGTGATTTCTGATCGGGTATGAAAAAAGCAATCATCTTGTTGTTTTTCAACAGGAGCTTTTCAAAACCCAGATCCATGGCCATGCGCCGGAGGCGGATGGTGTCGATGAGCTCGATGGCAGGAGCCGGAACAGGGCCGAAACGGTCGCGCAACTGGTTTTCGAACGCAAAGAGCTCTTCTTCGGTGTTCAGCTCGTCGAGCTCGCGGTAGAGACTCAGACGCTCGGTGATGTTGGTGACATAGGTTTCTGGCAACAAGATCTCCAGATCGGTATCCACCTGGGTGTCGCGTACAAACTGTTTCACGCCCGATGTGCTTTTGCGGCGTTTGTGCGAAAACGAATCGGCGTTTTCGTCAAAGAGGCCTTTGAAGGTGGTTTCTTTCAGCTCTTCCACCGCTTCATCCAAAATTTTCTGGTAGGTGTCAAAACCGATATCGTTTATGAAACCGCTTTGTTCTCCCCCAAGCAGATTGCCTGCCCCGCGAATATCCAGATCGCGCATGGCGATGTGGAAACCGCTGCCCAGTTCAGAAAATTCTTCGATGGCTTTCAGGCGTTTGCGGGCTTCGTCGGTAAGCACGCTTACGGGCGGGGTGATGAGATGGCAAAACGCTTTTTTGTTCGACCGCCCTACACGTCCCCGCATCTGGTGCAGATCGCTCAACCCGAACATGTGCGCATCGTTGATGAAGATGGTATTCGCATTCGAGATGTCAAGCCCCGATTCGATGATGGTGGTCGAAACCAGCACATCGAAATCGCCTTCTACAAAGGCCATCATCACCTCTTCGAGCTTGTCGCCCTCCATCTGTCCATGCCCCGTCGCCACTTTTACGCCGGGGCATAGCCTCGATATTAAGCCGGCAATCTCGGGCAGTGATGAAATCTTGTTGTGTACAAAGAACACCTGACCGCCGCGTCGCGTTTCGTTCAGCACCCCGTCGCGTATGATCTCTTCGCTGAACACATGCAGGCTTGTTTCTACCGGGTAGCGGTTAGGCGGTGGGGTGGTGATGACGCTCAGATCGCGGGCGCCCATCATCGAGAACTGTAGCGTACGCGGTATGGGCGTTGCGGTAAGCGTCAGGGCATCCACGTTCACCTTCATGGTCTTGAGTTTGTCTTTCACCCCTACCCCAAACTTTTGTTCTTCGTCAATAATCAACAGCCCGAGGTCTTTAAATTTCACATCCTTGCCAACGAGTTTATGCGTGCCAATGAGTATGTCTACTTTTCCTTCGGCCAGTTTTTGAAGGGTTTCTTTTTGCTGTTTAGGGCTGCGGAAACGGTTTATATAGTCCACCGTGCAGGGAAGGTTTTTCAAACGCTCCGAAAAGGTCTTGAAATGCTGTAAGGCAAGGATGGTGGTGGGCACCAGCACGGCCACCTGTTTGCTGTCGCACACGGCCTTGAAGGCAGCGCGTATGGCAATCTCGGTTTTTCCAAAGCCCACATCCCCGCACACGAGGCGATCCATGGGATAAGGTTTTTCCATGTCGCGTTTTACATCGGCGGTCGACTTAACCTGGTCTGGTGTATCTTCATAAATGAAAGAAGCCTCCAGTTCATGTTGCAGGTAATTGTCGGGGGCGTACTGAAAACCCAGCTGAGCCTTGCGTTTGGCATAGAGCTGGATGAGGTCGAACGCAATCTCGACGACCTTTTTCTTTGTCTTCTGTTTTAAGTTGCTCCATGCGTTCGAGCCCAGTTTGTCTATGCGCGGCACATGGCCTTCCTTGCCCGAATATTTTGAAATGCGGTGCAGGCTGTGTATGCTGATGTTGAGGATGTCGTTGTCGCGGTACACAATGCGTATGGTTTCCTGGATCTTGCCGTTGGCTTCAATCTTTTCGAGCCCTCCAAACCGCCCGATGCCATGATCGATGTGGGTCACAAAATCGCCCGGTTTCAGGTCCTGAAGCTCTTTGAGCGTAAGCGCTTCTTTCTTTTTGTACGAACTGTTTTTTAACTGGAACTTATGATAACGTTCAAAAATCTGGTGATCGGTATAACAGGCTATCCGGAGGTCGCGGTCTGCAAACCCCTCGTGTATGGATACATTGAGCGGATGGAAATCGATGTTTTTGCCGATGTCATCAAAGATCGACCGGAGCCGTTCCATCTGTTTGGCCGTATCCGAGAAAATAAAGTTGTGGTAGCCCGCAGCGGTATTTTCCTGTAAATGTTCCATCAGCAGATCGAACTTTTTATTGAACGAAGGCTGGGGGAAGGTATTGTACGTGATGGTGAGCGTGGGGGCATTCACAAAATAATTCCCCCATTCGAGCATCGGAAAATTTTTGCAGAGCTCATCAAAGCCCTCGCCGCTCAGATAAAGCTGTTCGGGGGTCAGGTGGTTCAGCAGCGATTCCAGTTTGCCGAACGCCGCGGCGGCCTGTTCAAACTGTTTGGCAATCTTTTCCCGGCACAGGTTTACATCGCTCAACCAAAGCGCGGCGCCGGCGGGAAGGTATTCAAGAAACGAAACACGGTTTTCTTTCAGGATGCGTTCCTGGATGTTCGGTACAATATTGGCCCTGGTATAATTGCCGATACTGAGCTGGGTCACGGGGTCGAACGTGCGGATCGAATCAACCTCATCGCCAAAAAATTCTACACGGTAGGGGAAATCAAAACTGAACGACCAGATATCCACAATGCCCCCGCGTATGGAATAATGCCCCGGTTCGAGTACATACTCATTCCTCGAAAACCCGTATTCCTGCAATACTTCGTTGATAAAGTCTATGCTTATCTTTTCATGTTGTTTCAGCTCCAGGGTGTTTTCTGTGAGCTGGGTACGGGTAATGACTTTTTCTGAAACCGACTCCGGGTAGGCTACAATGAGCAAGGGCTTTGTTTCCGCTTTGTCTTGTTGAAGCAAACGGTTCATGACCTCGGTACGAAGGAGGATGTTGGAGTTGTCGGTTTCTTCGGTGAAATAGGGCACCTTTTCGGAGGCCGGGAAAAAGAGCGCCTGGCCGGGGCCGCAGATGCTTTCCAGATCGTTCAGGAAATAGGCCGCCTCCTCTTTATCATTTAAGATAAAAAGCTGGGTTTGCCGGCTGTTTTGAAACACAGCATTCGCAATCAGGCTTCGGGCCGAGCCAGCCAGACCTTTGAGGTGGATCCTCGACGGGGTGCGGATGGCTTCGGTAATCCTTATACTGCGTTCTTCGGACAGATACAGACTGGATAACTCTTCTAATTTCAAGTGGCTGCAGGAAAAGACGCGGGGCAAAGATAGGAAAAAGAAAGAGGGGGAGGGTTTTGGGCCATGCAGTCTTTTAATCGTGCGCAGAGGTGGGTGAAACAGAAGGAACAAAATGAAGACAGGGGAAGCGACCCTATGTTGATGTCTGTTGTTCAGGCAAAAGTATAGTGAGCGGCCCTTTGCGGAGGCTCATTCAGAACAGGGTATGGGTTTGGCTCAAGACCTGTTTGTTTTTATGCCTGGAATCAGGATCTGATGGCCACTGTCAATTTGTTAGCGCATGAAGGAAATGCTGTTCGAATGGGTTGTCAATTTTAGCTGCCCCGGCCTGCAGGTCGGGGAAGACATAGATTCTGCCAAATTTTCGGCTTTAGCCAGAACCCGGTTAGGATTTTCCGAAGAACAGGAATACCGGTATGCGGTTTCGGCTAAAGCCGGATTTACCTGTTTTTTTTATTCCACGACCTGCAGGTCGTGGCAAACAAAATGGAAGTCCATTTTCAACATTTAGTTGATCGTTGTTTTTGTCAACCAGGCGACCCTTACCGGCAGGGTTTGTCAACTAAAATGGAAATCTGTTTTCGGCAACCCGTTAGTTCTTCCCAGCCATTACTCAATAACCAGGCGGCGAATCGGATAATTTTGTTTTGCTTCCACCCGGCACAGATCGGGCTTTTATGGTTTAGCTGGAACAAGATGCGAGAAATATCCCAAACAAGTATCCATAACTGATATTTACATCTAAATGAAGGTTGATTTTTTCTTTTCAGACATCGTATTTTTACTGCCCAAAACCGGCCTGGGAACAGGCCGGGCCGGGCGGCGTCAACGAACAATAAACGTGTCGTGCTCCATACCCCGTTACGGCCACGTTGCTAAAAGTTTCGAAGATGGAGAGAAAGAAAGGTGCCTGTTGAAGCCCAGGTTGAAGGAGGATAGGAGGAAGTTTGGCACAGCCCAGCGTAGCTTCATCCGTAGGAGGCAGACCTTTGGAAGAAAGAGGAGGAGTCCATCAACCTGCCAGTAGAAGACGGCAAGACACCGGAGGAACTTGCGAAGACACCGGAGGAACTTCTGAGGATACCGGAGGAACTTGGGAAGACACCGGAGGAAGTTGTGAGGATACCGGAGGAAGTTAGGAAGACACCGGAGGAATTTGTGAAGAAACCGGAGGAAGTTAAGAAGACACCGGAGGAACTTGTGAAGACACCGGAGGAAGTTAGGAAGACACCGGAGGAACAGGTGTGGAAGCTGGAAGAAGCGCTGCCGGGAAGTCTTCAGGTTCTGAAGATGAAGGCAATTCATTGGAACTCAACTTAGAAAAATATGCCTGCCCGATAACAGAAAAGGATCATCCAGATGTCTATGAAAACCAGTAACACCCGAATACCGCGTACCTTGCCCGAATTCGACCGCTATATCCATACCGTCGTAACCTTTCTGCTTGAAGGTGGGGTGAACAGCAACGGAATCAGACTGGGGCTGTTAGCGTCGGAAATAAAAAAAGCTCAAATTTTTTTTGCACAATGGTATACCGGAAATGCGGCCGCCCCGGGGGCGTATGAGTTGCATACATCACCCAATACCCGGACCAAGGCCACCACTGTGCAGGTTAATATAATACTCAGATCATTCTCCGACTTTTTCCGGCCCTTACTCACCCGAATGAGCGGTAGCGGGTTCATCACCTCATCTGACAGGTTGATCCTGAACATTGCCCCTCCCAACGACCACAAATCCAAACCCCGTCTGCCATTTATTCAAACCGTGTATTTTACGGCTCAGGCCCTGGGAGGGGGTGTAATGAAAGTCACCTGCCGTACCGTGAACGACAGCAAGCGGGCCAGTAAACCCAAAGGAGCTGATATTGTTGAGATCTGTTACAAGACAGGGGGCCCTCCCCCGTCGAATGCCGGGGATGCCGATCTGAAAACACTCATTTCTACCCATGCTGTTATACTGCTCCAGACCGGACCCGCCAACGGTGGTAACAGGCTTCATGCCTATGCCCGGTGGTCGAATACACACCATCCCGAACTTGCCGGGCCCTGGAGTGTGTTGCTGTCGGTGTTTATTTCCTGAGAGAATCAGCAGAGGGGAGGCATCGTATCATGTCTTGAAGGGGTAGCTGAAAAACAGTACAATCGCGACTGTAGATTAAACTGCACGGGTGTTAGCCTTGTCAGGCGTCCGGGATGCTTCAAAATTATAGTTTGTATGGTGTGTTCGGCAGATTTAACGAATGCGTGTGTCGAACTAAGGAACCCCGCGCTAAAACGCGGGGTCATTTAGTTAAGTGCGCAAGATGCAACAGAAATACAGACAGCACCTGTATTGCTGCTCGTATTTTATGATTCAACCAATCAGGCATTTCAAATTAGTAACCCCGCGCTTCAGCGCGGGGGATGTCATCCTCCAACCCCTGGGCTTCAGCCCAATTCAGAACCTCACGTTAGCTATTAGTGGGCTAAAGCCCAGGTGTGTGGGGAGCTTCTACCCCGCGCTGAAGCGCGGGGTTACTGATTAGGTCTGTGAGGCGAAAAATGGGAGAGGCAGAAACATTTTTGTTAACTAAATGACCCCGCGCTAAAACGCGGGAAATAAATACCCCGCATCCGTGGGCTTTAGCCCACTAAGCGTTCGCCAGGTGTTCTCATTTGGGCTGAAGCCCAACGTTTTGAAGGATGACAGGCCCCGCGCTAAAGAGCAGGGTTACTGCTTTATTCAGGTAACGCACCTTTTAATTGGTTGATAAATACAGGCAATGAAGCCTGGCGTGTTTTGACTTTTTGAGTGAACGCTAATTAACTTCAAAGGAATAACAGCTATCCTTATCGGCTCAACCCGAACTTAGCTGATTAGCGTATGTTTAAGCCAGCTGAAATGAGCGGTTTCTAAACAGGAGCCGTAGGTTGCCACAAAAAAACGCATCCTCCCTGAAAGAAGGATGCGTTCGAACAAACCCGAAAAAAGATTTATTTTAACACCAGCGTTGTGTTTTCCCTTACTCCGGCTATGGTAAGCGATATGTTATAAACCCCTTTTGCGAAATGTGACAGGTCGTACGGTACCAGCAGGTCTTTGGCCGGTTTGGTCACCTTTTCGGAAAGAATTTCTTTTCCGGTAATGTCTATGATTTTGATCACGGCCTCGCCGGTAAGGTCAGAACTGTAATGCAACATCACGTTGCTGTCTGTTGGATTGGGCGAAACAGTCAGCAATTTGGGGCTTGCGTTCAGGGCCGGTGCATCGGTCACAAAACAAACGCTGGTCCCGTTTTTGTTGAGCGTCAGGCTATCGATCAGGGCATTGGTCTGATCGTAGGCATTGATGGTTATTTTGCACCCGTCGACGTTGCAGTACACATAATTATAAGTTTCGTTGAAGATATCGGTGGCCCAGGTATCGGCCGAACCGGGTGTTTGCGAGTAAAGCCCGGCGCCTCCTCCTCCGGAGATGATCTGAAGCCGTCCCTTGCCCGTGGTGCTTCCGTAGTTTGCAACGGGGGTTCCTACCGGGCTTGCATTGAGGTTGATGGGATAGGTGCGCTGGTAGTTATGATCGTGACCGGTGATGACCAGATCTACCCCATAATCGTCAAAAGCTTTCCACCAGGTGGTTCGTTCGGTATCCATATCGCCCGTGTGGGTCCCGCTGTTAAAAAAGGCATGGTGAAAGGAAAGGATCTTCCAGGTGATGGTAGGGTCGGCAGCAGCCGAAGCCAGGGTGCTTTTCAGCCAGGAGAACTGGATCTGATTGGCCGTATCGTTAGAGTTCAGGCTGATAAAAATAGTATTGCCAAAGCGGTAAGAGTAATATAAATTCTGGTTGTTGACACGTGGGATGTCCCACAGATTCGAAAACATGGATGAATCGGCCGCATCGTGGTTTCCTTCGACGTGATAGACCAAGTTGTTTTGGAGGAAGTTCGAAGCAGCAGTGAAAAAAGTAGTGTATTCGGATGAAGAATTTCCGTCAACAGTCAGATCGCCGTTGAAGAGCGTGAATGTGGGTTTGCGCGCGCTGGCCAGATTGGATACAGTGGTGAGTGTGGCGGGGTAGTCGCGGCAATCGCCCATGGCGCAAAAGGAGAATACAGAGCCCGTCACCGGAGGGGCCGTGGCAAAGGTAAGCTGGCTGCCCCAGGTCTTGGCCTTGCTGTCGTACAAAGAATAGTAAAGTGTGGTACTGGCGGTCAGGGTAGGAAACTGATATTTAAAAAAGGAGTTTGTAGTAGAATAACCGGCCCTTTTTGTGCCCGGAAAATGCCCTTTTTCGTAGGCAGTAGTATATCCCCATTTTACCGAATCGGCCGAACCGTTGTTGCTCCAGGTTATGGTCAGCCCATGTAAGGGGTCGCCGGCGCTTCCCCACCTGATCTGACTGATGGTTGCCCCTGCCTGCACACTGCTTATTGCAAAAAAGAATAAAACGAGTAGTTTTTTCATGAAAACGGGTTTTGGTAAAAGGTTAAGTAATAAACAGTCTGTTTGCGTTGTGAGTTGGAGCAGCCGAATGCGAGTGTAAGAACCGAATCTGGAGAAATTCTGAAGATTCGGCAAGCACATGTCTTTGGCGGCGTATAAAACCAGCGTACATGTCGCCCGCAACAGACCAGGTTTTAAAACCGCCTGATCCGGTATTAGTCCTCTCCCCGGTCAACCACAGCCTCAGGGAAGCGCATCTTGTTCCTGAAAAGGAAGTAAAAGATGTACACCCCCCGGTTCTAAACCCCGGTACTGGATGCCTGAAAACATGTCTGTAGCAAACGGAACGACTAAAGGTAATTATTTATATAGAAATTCAAAGCATGGCGGGGGATGAATTTTTTGGGAAGATTTTCCTCGCCCAACGAATAGCTGGTCTGGCTATCGGGTAGGAATGGAGGAAGCAGGTTCCTTTTCGTGTTCGTAAAGACTCAAGACGTCAACCAGGTTGCCGTATAAAGAGATGACCGTGGGGAAAGCAAAGGCCGGAAGCCGGTGTTCCTCGTCTAAGCCAGTACAGCTGTAGCCAGCAATCGATGCTTTGGATAGACCTGGTATCCCAACGTTATCATTCTAAATAGGGTTCACTCAAAAGGGCAGAACACGCCAGGCTTCATTGCGTGTATGTATCAACCTGTTAAAAGGTACGTTACCTGCATCAATTAGTAACCCTGCGCTTTAGCGCGGGGTATGTCATCTCTTTGAACGTTGGGCTTCATCCCAAAAGAGAACGCCAGGTGCATGCTTATTGGGCTAAAGCCCGCGGATGTGGGGTATTTATACCCCGCGCTAAAGCGCGGGGTTACTTAGTTCGATACACTCCGTATTGAAAAAATCATTGAACAGAATGACTGTCTGAAACATACTGGCTGCAAGCCTTTTAAGCTAAATCAATACTTCTGCTTGTGCCAGTTTGACAATAAACAAATGTAAGTGAATGATTGTGTGACGATTGGTTAATTTGAGTGAACCCTAAATAAACAACGAATGGTGGAAGGCGGGATCGCATTTGTTTTTCTGATTCTCCCCGGTATTCCTTTATGTCAATCAAATCAGAAAAATTCCCCTGCGCTTTAGCGCGGGGGGTAACATCCTTCCTGCCTTTGGCTTTAGCCAAAAGCAGCGTTGTATGTCAGCGCTTAGTAGGCTAAAACCTGCGGGTGCAGGGGCCTCTAACCCCTTGCTGAAGCACGGGCTTACTCCGTGTATCTGTCTGTGGCAAGATAGGAAGAAGCGTGATTTTTTCTTTAACCAGATGACATAGCCTCGCATCTCCCCGGGATCCGTATCCGAAAAAAAAAGCGCATCCTCAACGTCTTGAAGATGCGCCCAAACAAAACAAGAAAATGAACTTGCGAAATGACACAGCCAAACGGCCCGTTGCCCGGCTCAACCCATTGCCACGGTCTGCCAAAGAGCGGGGGTGCAACACCCGGTTGAGGGGTGTGGAGGGCGATGAAGAGAGCCAAATTACTGCAATACCAGCGGCGTGTTTTCTCTCACCCCGGCTATGGTAACCGATACGTTATAAACCCCTTTCGGGTAACGCGTCATATCATAGTGAGCGAGGAGTTCTTTCCCTGGTTTGGCTACAGATTCTGAAATAATTTCCTTGCCGGTAATATCCATGATTTTAACAAGCGCCTGACCTGTGAGGTCCGACGCGTAATGCACCAGCACATAATCATTCGTGGGGTTGGGCGAAACAGTGAGGAGTTTTGGTTGTTGGGCGATGGCCGGAACGCCGGTAGCAAAACAAACGCTGGTTCCGTTTTTATTGAGCGTAAGGCTATCGATTAAGGTATTGGTCTGATCGTAAGCATTGATGGTCATCTTGCAACCGTCGACCATGCAATACACATAATTGTAGGTTTGATTGAACACATTGATAGCCCAGGCATCGGCCGAACCGGGTGTTTCAGCATAAAGCCCGGCCCCGGCCCCTCCCGAGATGATCTGTAAGCGTCCATCGCCTGTAATGCTTCCATAGTTTGCAACCGGGGTTCCCACCTGACTTGCATTGAGGTTGATGGGGTAGGAACGCTGGTAGTTATGATCATGGCCGGTGATGACAAAGTCAACCCCATAATCGTCAAACGCTTTCCACCAGGTGGTGCGTTCGGTATCCATATCGCCCGTATGGTTACCGGTGTTGAAGAAGGCATGGTGAAACGAGATGATCTTCCAGGTAATGGTAGGATCGGCAGCAGCCGAAGCCAGGGTGCTTTTCAGCCACGAGAACTGGGCCTGATTGGCCGTGTCGTTCGAGTTTAAACTGATGAAAATAGCATTGCCAAACCGGGAAGAATAGTAAAGATTCTGCCCGCTTACCTGTGGAAGGTCCCACAGATTCGAAAACATTGAAGGGTCGGCTGCATCGTGGTTTCCTTCGACATGATACACTAAATTATTTTGGAGGAAGTTGGAAGCCGCAGAAAAAAAGGTGTCGTACTCGGAAGTGGAATTTCCGTCAACAGTCAGATCTCCATTGAAGAGTGTGAAGGTAGGATTTCGTGCAAGGGCCAGATTGGATACGGAGGTGAGTGTGGATGGGTAGTCGCGGCAATCGCCCATGCCACAGAAGGAGAATACATCGCTGGTTACGGGTGGAGCGGTGGCAAAACTGAGCTGGCTGCCCCAGGTTTTTGCCTTGGAGTCGTACAAGGAATAGTAAAGTGTGGCGCTGGCTTTGACAGTCGGAAACTGATACTTAAAAAAGGAATTTGCAGAAGAATAACCGGCCCTGATGGTTCCTGCAAATTGTCCTTTTTCGTATGCCGTGGTGTATCCCCATTTTACCGAATCGGCAGAGCCGTTGTTGCTCCAGGTGATGGTCAATCCGTTTAAGGGGTCGATAGCGGTGCCCCATCTGATTTGACCTGGTGTTGCCCCTGCCTCGA
>JABDAO010000080.1 GCA_013289095.1 Bacteroidota bacterium
CCGAACTTTTTCACTCAAACGATCTTTGTCCTCACATTTTTGATACAGAAAGCCGGCTACTCCCCAACTTTTGACCTTGCCCCGATACGGTATGAAAGAAGGGGTACATGCAGGTATGTATGAAGTCCTGCCAGGTTGCTGTTGTTTATATATACCGGGAAATCGATGGAGGAAGGTTTAGTCTTTAAACCATTTCCCCTGTGCCTTCATCACCTGTTCAATCACATCCCGTACACAACCTTCCCCACCTTTTTTTGGTGAAACATACAGACACAGGGTTTTAATTTCATTGGCCGCATCAGCAGGGCAGGTACGTACAGAACATGCTTTCATGATCTCGTAATCGGGCAGATCGTCGCCCATGATGAGTATTTCAGAAGGGTGTATATCATACGTAAGGAGGAACTTGTCAAAAGGATCTTTTTTATCCCGGGCATTCATGTAAACATCTGTTATTCCCAGGTCGTTCAAGCGCTTCTTCAACGCAGGCGATTTAGCTCCGCTGATGATGGCGACACGGTATCCATGTTCAATGGCTGTTTGCAGGGCATAACCATCGCGGGTGCTGAATTTTCGGACCATTTCGCCGTCGGGGAAGATCGTTACAGACCCATCGGTCAGCACACCATCAATATCAAATACAAATACCTTGACCCCGCTGAGCAGTTCTTTGAAATTCTTCATTTTTCACGAATACTTTTGCTGATGTACAGATAAAGCTGACGATAGTTTTTATCTGCTGAAAGCATTTTCAGGTGTTTCTTGATTGTTTTTTCATCACGTCTCGAAGCCGGACCGGTCTGGGCCTTTTCGGGTCCGAGTGCGGCTGCTTTGCCGGCTGTTTCCTGAATGAGCGGAACAAGAAGACGGAATGGCAGTTCTTGTTTTTTTAACAATTTTGCAGCAATGGTATACATGTGGTTGGCAAAGTTGCAGGCAAACACAGCCGCCAGGTGAAAGTTTCGCCGCTCTTCTGTGCCCATAGTCACTACTTCATCGCTGATCCTGCTGGCTATTTTGTCAAGAAAGGTCTTTCCCTGTTTTGTGTTCGACTCTATGCAGATGGGTATTTTCTTCCAGTGCGGTGGGCGTTCTTTCGAAATGGTTTGGAGCGGGTACAAGACGCCGGTATTCGATGATGCCGGGGCTAAGATATTGATAGCTGCCGTTCCCGACGTATGCACCACGAGTTTGTCTTTGAGTTTCAGCTTTTTTGCCAGCGGAGCGATGGCGTCATCTTTTACCGCAATGATATACGCGTCGGCGTTTTTCTCGATCTTGCTGATTGCCGAAACGGGTTTTGCTTTCACCACAGTGGCAAGGGCCTTGGCATGACGTGGATTCGGACTGTATACCTGCGATATATGAAACCCGTTTTGGCGTAACACAATCGCCAGCTGTGTGGCTACATTGCCCGAACCCAATATGACAATGCGGATATACGGAACACTGCTTTTGTTTTGCATCATTGCTCGTTACAAAGATTAACTGCCGGACCGGGTTGGATTGTTCCCCTTTTTGCGAATCGAAACGCGTTCGCGAATTGCCAGGACCGTACCGCTGATCATGATCAGACAACCTATCCACAACACATTGATCCAGGGAAAGATCATGGCTTCCATCACAATGAAATCACGTTTGTTGGTTTTCTTTTCGGAGACATACAGACTGATTTTTCCATTCGTTGGATCGACCTTCCAAAAGTTGAGTTTTAGACCCAGCTCGGGCACGGTTTCTTCAATAGGTTTGCTCTCATTATTGCGGATGGTAAAGACCGGCTGCGCCCTATACTGGTGTTTGTTAACATCGAGTACTGTGAAATTGGCCTGTACGGCCAGGATGGAGTCGGGAAGTCCATACCGTTTTTTGTCGAAACGGGTTGTCAGCGAATCGAGGATCATCATACTGTTGCTGGTGAAGATCGTATCGTGGCGGCCGGCTGTTTTCTCGACCGGCGTGGTATAGTCTTCAGAACTGGAAACTGTTGCCGGATCGAGGTCCGCAAATTTAACATGGGTATAGATATCGCGGGTTACAAAATGTCGGGTGGCCGGTTCTGCAACATTGCCCATCCGGTCGTTCATCTGTACAAACGGGCTGAGCGTAAATTGATGCTCAAAGGCCTTGCCTTCTTCCTTCTTCAGATAGGCAACATCAAAATAAATATAGATCCCATTCTTCCTTCGGCCCAGATAGGTAAGGTAATAATTTCCCATCGGTAGGGTATCGCCCTTGGTCAGGAGGATGTTGTTGCTGTTCGAAAGCGATTTGTCGAGCGTGCGCAGATCGCCGTTTACGTTCCTGGAAATAACCTCCTTTTTCGCATTTGATACCAGGGCGCCGAGCAGGATAAGTCCAAAGCCGATATGGGCAATCGAGGAACCTGATTTTGAGAGTTTGCCTTTGCCTACTCTTCTCCAATATTCTACATTCGAAAGCACAGCGAACAGCGAGGTAAAGAGCAGGAGCTCGTTTAATACAAACTGGAGCTGGTTGTCATTGGGCAGGTCGAACCCGATCAGGACCGTGAGACCTGCCGCAAGCAGCATGGGTATGATCAGTTTCTTTGAAAAATCGCGGAAAGCAGTGTGTTTGTATTTCATAAACTGACCAAATCCAACCAAAAATGCCACGATGATCGCAAACAAGGCCTGCCATTTATTATAAAATGCAATGGCGTTCCGCTCAGGGGCGATACTCCCGGAAGCAAAATTGGCCAGGCCTTTGAAATTGAACCAGGCTTGCAACTTGGTGTGCAGGCCCTGTATGAGGGCGTGAACGAGGTCGATCTGGATAATTTTGTTCAATACGGGAAAAGAAGTGTAGAGAATGATCTGGAACGAAGCAATGGCAAGGACGAGTGACCCGATGAACATCCAGAATTCACGGGTCCAGAGTTCTTCTTCTTTTTCCTCCTTTGGAAAGAAATTACGATATCCGGCAATGAGTATGACAAGCGAAGCCAGGGCAAATGAGAAGACACTGGCGGTTTTATAGCTGGTTACGATGCCCATGATCAGGAAACAGAGAGAGAGCAGGGTGTAAAAAATCTGCAGCCTCCGGTTCAGGACAAGGAGCGTAACCGCCAGCCAGACGAAGAAAAGCATATAAAGCATAAGCTGCCCCGACATGCCCAGATCGGTGAATGCATGAACGGAAGTATTGCCCAGGATGCCGCTCCGGGTAAGGAAAGTAGAGTAGAGCACCAGGAGGAAGGTGAGTATGGGCAGAAAGAATGTAGAGAAGAGCGAAATCTTCCGGTTCTTGTTCACCAGCATCACATGTCCGGCCCCGACAAAACAAAGCCAGGGAACGAGGGATGCATTTTCGACCGGATCCCAGGCCCAGAAACCGCCAAAGGTAAGCGCTTCATACGCCCAGGCTCCTCCCATGAGTATGCCTGTTCCCAGGATCATGATACCAAAGAAGGTCCAGGGCAATGCCTGTGCCTGCCAGGAATCCAGTTTCTTTTTCCATAACCCGGCAATGGCATAGGCAAAAGGCACAAGGGTAGATGCAAAGCCCAGAAAAAGGGTCGGTGGATGAATGGTCATCCAATAGTTTTGCAGCAAGGGGTTTAAACCCCGCCCGTCTTTAAAGAGGGGTATTTTTTCCAGGTAGTTTCCCAGCTTTGTCCAGGGCATCCCTATGTTTTCGGGCATTTCGCGCATAAGCATAAAGGGGTTGCTTCCGATATGCACACTTCCAAAATAAATTCCCAGCAACATCGAGGTAAGGAATATCTGTACGAATGAAAAAACCGTCATGACCGGAGCTTCCCATTCTTTTGAATAACGGATAAGGATGTTGCCGAGAACCATGTGCCAGAAGGTCCATAACAAAAAACTGCCTTCCTGTCCTTCCCAAAAACAGGAAAAGATATATTTCATTGGCATGGCCATATTGCTGTGCTGCCAGATGTACTGATATTCAAAATAATGGCTGCGGAGCATCCAGAACAAGGTGCCCATGATCCCGAAAACCGAAACAGAATGCACCCTGAATGCGATCCGCCCGATCTTTTTCCATGAATTCTCCTCGAGTGTGCTATTTGCAGTGATGAGATAGGAAACAGCAGCAAGCAGGGCCGCAGTAAAGGAGAGGACGATGAAAGCATTACCCAAAAATCCGGCCCAGCTATGTTCTCCGATGTAATGTATGTTCATGAGCGGTAGGTAATCCTGTCAGTTTACACAGGTGGGTGTATGAAACAGGAACTTATTGAACCGGTTTATTGTCGTTGTATTTCGAGGGGCACTTCACCAGGGTTTCAGAAGCCTGGAAATCGCTGCCTTTCGTTTTGCCAATCACAACCACCTGTTCTGATTTTTCAAAATCCTGGGGTTTGGTATTGTGAAGCGATACCTGCCGTTCTACTCCGTCGATATCGGTCATATAAAACACAAAGAGGTTGGGGTCTTTTTGAGGATCATACACGGTTCCTTTTACCTTGTCCCATTTGCCTACGATATGAAATTCAGATCCCTGGTTTTTAAATGATTCGGTAAAGGTGGCATATTTGCTGGTACTTACCAGTGATGTCATAATCATACCGATGGCCAGGGCGATGATGATGATGCCTATGATATGCGATTTTTTCATGGATGAAAGGATTAATTCGATGTTTTGTCCAGGGATTTGAGGTCTCGTTCGAGTTTGGATACTTTCCGGTCGATCGTGATGAGATACACGAGCAAACCGGTGAGAACAATAGCCGCTACACAAACCACCACATATATTTTACCCGACGACCTGAATGAGTCTGCCATTTCGGGTTTAATGTCTTGTGCAAAGCTTTGTGCCGTCAGGAGCAGGAAGGCAGGGGTGAAAATTCGTTTCATGATGTAGGATGAGTATCAGAATGGTTCAAAAGTGCTTCAGAAATAGACGCGATGCGAATGCGGACCGACATGATCCAGACTCCCAGCAAAACCCAGCCCAGCACAGCAGGATAGAACACCAGGCGCATCTTGCTGTCGAGGTCGTATTTGCTAAAAGCAGGGTTTCCTCCGTTGCCCGGGTGCAGGGAATCTTCCATGCGGGGCAGGATCATCACAAAAACAATCATCATGACAAAGGCAAAAATGCTATAGACGGCTGAGAGTCTCGCCCTCTTTTGTTCGTCCTCAACCGATCCTCTCAGAATGAAATAAGCAAAATAGATAAGCATGGTGATTGCCGCTCCATTGAGTTTGGTATCCTGTGTCCACCAGGTACCCCAGGTATAGCGGGCCCATAACGAACCGGTGATCAAGCCAAGAACGCCCATGATCACACCGGTATGAGCAGCCTCCCGGGCTATGAGGTCGGATCTCATTGCACCGTTATGGAGATGTTTGATCCCATAGATTACTGAGATGAAGAGCAGCGTCATCATCCCGAACCACATGGGTACATGGAAGTAAAGATTTCGGATAGTTTCGTTGAGAATATCCCGGGCCGGAACAGCCCCCAGAAAGCCTTCAATTACAGTGTAAAATAATAATACACAGGTAATTGCCTTCCACCAATTTTTCTTGATATTCATGCTCGAATTAGTCCTTCCAAAGGTACGGAAATAAGAGATAACTGAGCGCCCCTGAAATGAGATTTAAGCCAAACAGCACCACCAGGTATTTGTAACTGATGGAGGGATCCAGCCCATCGATTGCATTCTTTGAAATTTTAACTACGGTCATGATCAAGGGCAGAAGCAAGGGAAAACTCAGGATGGCCATGAGCGTGAAACTGTTGTTGGTACGGGCAGCAATAGCCGACATGCTGGTCAGGACAGCCGAAAACCCCATGCTCCCCAGCAAGACATCGGTCAGGAACAGGGGCATATTCTGAATCGGGTTGCCTCCGAGCAAGATGATATAGACCACGAAACCGATGAGAGAGAGTACTATTAGCAGAATAGTGTTGTAGCTAATTTTGGCCAGGATGATGGCCTGGGGACTGGCCATCGTGTACATATACACAAACCGGGCCCGGGAATCCTGCATAAAGCTCTTACTTGATGCATTGATCGAAGCAAATAACAGAATAATCCAGAAAAGCGCATTCCAGGCCGAGGGTTCGGGTAGAGAACGGAAACACATTTTACACACAAAAATGGTTGAAATCAGATAGAGGATCAATCCATTGATTGATTGCTTCTGCCTGCTTTCGAGTAAAAATTCTTTGTAAAGGAGCAACCGTACCTCTTTCAGCATATCATTTGATGAGCCTCCTTTTTTGAAGTTAGGCAATACTAAATTCTTGTTCGTTTGGCCGCCAGGGCTAAATTGTTGGTTCAGTTGAAGCAGAGACAACCTTGGGTTCGGCATACAAAGATAGAAGATCCCTGCGCTTTTCTGCTGAACAAAATGCGCTATTCTCCCGGAGAAGATTCGGGATCTGCCCCGAGGCATCTGTAATTATGGGGTGGTGCTCCTGGTCAATGCTTTTACAGATTTTGTTATAAGCAGAGAATCAGTAGCTTATCTATGCTTTTGGCTAGCCTTTGTGAACGAAAAATTTGAAATCACTGAAAAGCATTAGTTTCCATCAAGACCGGGAATACGGAATAAGCAGGTGCACAGCTATTCTGTCGATTGCCCCGTGTAACCTGGGGGTAGATGGTGCTTTTTCGATCGATGCGTGTCTTTCCGAACGGAATGTGTTTCGCTCCGAACGGGTGTGTCTGTTTCCGTTCGGAGAAAGACAGGCTTCGTTTTCGAAATCTGATTTCTAGATTGCGGGGCGAATTCTGTTTGTCGGGAACGGTGCTTTTCCTTTACAAAAGAGGACTTCTTAACGAAGCCCTCTCTTTTATAGGTGATTCGGCAAGGTTCAAAGCCCGGGTTTTGCGTGTTGAGTTTCTTCGGGCTCTGATGTTGTTGATCCGGGCAGGGATATTTCATTCACCACCACTTCGGTGACGTATCGACGGGCTCCCGTTTTATCATCATACTTACGGGTTACCAGTCTGCCCTGGATACTTACTTCCGAACCCTTTTTTAGGTTCTGTTCAAAAAAATCAGCTTGTTTGTCCCAAGCTACCAGGAGATGCCATTGTGTATCATTGGCCCATTCTCCCTTTGAATTCCTGAACCGTTCGGTGGTAGCGAGCGAAACCTGAGCTTTCTTTTTTCCTCCGTTAAAGATCCTGACTTCGGGGTCCTTGCCCAGGCGTCCTGATAATTGTACACTGTTGCAGATGGTTTTCATGGCGTTGTTTTTTAAGGGTTGTTAAAAAATGAACGATGCACACGGTTGATTCGAATTTATTTTTTTGCGAATTTTGCCGGATTGCCCGGCGCAGCGCGTTTTTGTTTTTACATAGCAAAGATGCATCCCCGCTTCGTCCTTTTTCGGTAATTAAATGTTTATACACGTGTATAAACGTTTATAAATGTTTAAAATGGCTTTCACGCCTTACCTCGTTGGTTGGTTCATAGAAACGCGACAATGATTACGATAAGCTTTCCTGTTTGCCGCAATTTAATTAATCGAACCTCTACACGGGATGTCTGAAAGAAGCAGTTTGTTTAGAAACGAAAAAGTAAAAAAAACAGTTTTGGAAAACTTCATCTTGAAAATCGGACAGGGGCTCTTTTCAGAGCGGTTCAGTTCTTAGCGGTTTTCAATAAATCAACAATTGAAAATGGAACTCCAGACAATACTCAAAAAGATCAGGAAGCCCTGCGCAGAATGTGGTGAAGAATGTTCGGGCAGGGCCGATAAAAAATTTTGCTCTGATTCCTGCAGGAATTCATATCACAATAAATTGAAGGATGATGGGAGCAACTACATTCGAACGGTAAATTATTCCTTGCGTAAAAACAGACGCATCTTAATGGAACTGCTCATGAATCAGGAAACGATGCGCTGTCTTCGTTCGAAATTACTGGATCTTGGTTTCGAACCCGGTTTATTTACGAGTATCTATACCAACAGAAGGGGGGAGACCTATTTCTACTCTTATGATTTTGGATATCTTGCCCTCGAGAATGACTACTTTTGCCTGGTAAGAAAAAAGGCATATACATGAAAAATCGGTTTTATATACTCCTGCTGCCTTCAGATGCTGTTGGCAGACAGGTGTCTGCGCTCCGTCACACGCTTAGGGCCGTTCCTGGACTGAGTTTCTCTTCATCCAGCGCTCCTGCACATTTAAGTGTTTGTTCTTTTTTATTAAAGGCTGGAATTGAAAAACAGCTGGTCAGTTTATTGGATGGGCTGTTTGGTCAGCTCAACAGGATGTTGTTCGAAACCAAATGCATCTCCAGTTTTGAATCCAGCGGCACGTTGTTTATTAGTCTGAACGAATCTGAGCAGTATACGGTGTTTCAAAATCAGCTTGTAACAGAGTTAAAGCACAGCATCCCGGCCCTCAAACGCAATATGTCAGTCGGTGCTGTGCCCCATCTCACCCTTGCCCGGGGGTGTAAGGGTGCCAGTCTCGATGGAGTCAAGGAATTAGTACAGCAGGGGTATACGGTATGCAGTTTTACTATTGGCCGTGTATCGCTTATGCTTGAAAGGGAAGGGAAAATGTCGGAGTATAAATCCTGGAACCTGATTTAAACAGTACGATCATACCGATAAAGGAAGAGCAAGGAGGTTTAATTCGCAGCTTCTTATTTTCCAATCATCTTTCAAACTTCGAAAGCTCTCTTAATACCTTTCTTGCCCGCGAAAGAAAGCCTGCAGATCCTTGGGGAAGTTGGGCTTCGATGACAAGTTTCAATTCCTTGATAAGACCAGGCTCCTTCTTGCACACATTCGAAAGAACGGTCATTGCAAAGACCTTGACGGCAATTGGTTCTGTGGCCGACCGAAGTAGTATAAAACAATTTGTAACGGTCATTCCCTGAAGTGTTCTGGGTACCTCCACATACTGGAGGATACGCAAGGTGTTTCGTTTCACGGCAGCATGCAGATCGGTCTTAGAAAGATTTGTGATAAGCTTTTTCAGCCAGGGATGTAGAAGTTGGGGCTGTTTTTCGGAACAGATTGCTACCGCCCAGGCTGCCCGCTGGGTAACCCTGTATTCATTCCCGAGAAAAAGGGTCATGAGCTCAGCGAATTGAGTGGGGGCAGCTCCCGCATACTCCGAAATTCGCAAGGTCTGGGCTTTGGAATGTTCCTGAAGGATGGCATTTCGTAGGTTCATCTCAGCAAGTCAATCTGGGTGAAAGGCAATTCAGCTCCAAGATCGGTGATTTGCAGGCCAGGTAAACAGAGTGGGTCAAAACTAATAAAAAAAGCCTGCTTCGGTATCGCTAAAGCAGGGCTTTTGTTGGGTCAACGTCATTTTCTGCGGAGCAAACGGATTGAATAAACCAGGATTTTGTATCTCTTTCCTTGCAATAAGGTCTTCTTCCCTTGCAATCGGGTCTTTTTCCTTTTCAATACACGCTACTTCCTCGTCAACACATCCTGCTTCCTCTGCAACGCTAAATCCTTGAAAGCATTCGCGAAGGGGCATATTTTCAGAAAAACAGCTCCGGAAGTAAAACACGTTGTGATGCAACGGATATACGATGTGTTGCAACTGCCAGACGAGACACTCCAATTGAAAAACGACATACTGACTGCAGGCGAGCTGGTTGGACCAACGTTTGGCGTTTATGTGATCTCAGCACCCCAGCTTTTGACACTGCCCCTTTTGTTTTTGCATGCCAGCAGGCCTAAGCTATTGAGCGAACCAAACAGGAACGGTCAGAGGGATAAAGACCGCGTTGGGGTTGTTGTTTTCTTCCTGTAAATCTACCGGAAACCGTTTCGGGATGCAATTCATCGAGGCGTGCGGACGCACCATCAGGTTCGGGAAGCCGGTGCGTCTATAGTCTGCGTAGGCTTCGAGCGGTTGTCCGAACATGGCTTTCCATTTTTCGGTAATTACGGTGTTTAAGAACGCGTTATTTTTGGTGTATAGTTTTCCGGTTC
Source organism: Bacteroidota bacterium (assembly GCA_013289095.1). Classification (GTDB taxonomy): domain Bacteria; phylum Bacteroidota; class Bacteroidia; order Palsa-965; family Palsa-965; genus Palsa-965. The sequence continues at coordinate 9,916 of JABDAO010000080.1, forward strand.
CTCGGGTCACATTTTGAATGCTAGCCGCAATGGCATTATTTAATTCGAGCAAGGCATTTGTGGAGTTCCCCTGACGGACATAGGCTTCGGCTTTGAGAAATTCTGTTTCGGCGTAAGTAACGAGTGGGGTGGGGAGGTTGGCTGCGGCATTATATAGATAGGGGCCCAGTTTTAGGGCCACGGTATCGCTGCCGAGTGGATTACCAACGGCATGACCATTCAATTGCCCATTGGTGCCTGTACCGGTGGTGTCAAAGTACCAGGGAGTACGGGGGTCATTCATATTACCGAGCGAATCGATCAAGATCTGACAAGCTACATTATATCCGCGCGCATTTTGAAATTGGGCCCACTGATTCTGGTCGTTAGAGGTTTTGTGGTTGGTGTACATGTTGTCGGTATTCGATGCCAGGCCTTTTGAAAGATCGTACAGCACACTGTCTGCAGAGCCTTGAGGATCGCGGTTACTCAATAAGTTATGGTACCGCGCCTTGAGTGTCCAGGCAACCTTGATCCATGCCGGGATATTGCCTTGCAATAGAATGTCGTCATTGCCGGGCCTGACGGCATTGACTGTAGCCGGTTTACTGAAATCAACAAGCGCCTGATTGAGCTGATATTGAATATCATTCAGTATGTCTTGCTGGGCATCCATCCTGGGTTGGGTAGCTCCTCCGGTGGAGGTCAGCTGCCAGGCCTGGGAGTAGGGAACATCACCCCATAATTCGGTGGCGATACCAAGATTAAAGGCCATGTTCACACGGGCTATGCCCGCATAAAAGGGGTAAGCATTTTCATAGTTGTCGTACATCAGTTTTGCATTCTTCATGGCCCCGACATACAGATTGATCCAGAAATTGTCCATGTCAGCAGAACCAATGACGTAACGATCGTAATTCATGCTCTGGGCCACCACACCGCTTTGGTATTGTACAAAAATAGAGGCCAGCCTGGCGGTGCCTCCTTCGTAGTTCATGGTCGTGTAGGCTTCAACCCCGGCGAGCATGGCCTTGGGTGTTGAATTAACGGGTAAGTTGGGGTTGACATAGAGGTCGTGCCCTTTTCGGCAGCTGTAAAGTACAGCAACCAACAGAAAGATGAGTATTATGTTTTTTGTTTTCATTTGATTTTGTCTTTTTATAATATTGTTTGATAGTATATGTATAGTTAACCGTATATGAGACCTGTATACGGAATACGACAAATATAGAAACAATCTATTTATATGGAATATGTATTTGTAAAAAAATGAGTAACTGACTCCTTTTTAGTTAATCCAGAGGGGTTGCATGGTCATAGACAGGAAAGCGGGAAGCGGCATTCATGTTTGAGGGTGACATTTTGGGATGGATCTATCCCTGGTAATTTAGCCGATGAGCTGTTTTCTGGAGTTACGATGTGACTGATCGGACATATACGTTGAATCGTCTTTACAGGGCAGGAAGGCAAGCGAAGTCAAAGATGCACGTCCTCTGATCACTTGAGTGACTAAAATCATTCTTAATTTATAGAAAACCGTTTTTTTTTTGACAAATCGGAGCATGTTTAACAAAAATGGTGATTTAGATCACAATTCCGTTTGAGGCTTGCCCGAACTTTTCACTTAAACGATCTTTTTCCTCACGTTTCTGATACAGAGAGTCGGTTACTCCCCAACTTTTGACGTTGCCCCTCAAAGAGGGTCAGGGGCGCGGCCTTGTTAAAAGGAGGGAAGCCGGGCGAAAATGAAGTAGGGGGTCTAAAAAAAAGCCCGACCCGGTTAATCCGGGTCGGGCTTCAATGTCATGGTCTTATCTTATTGTGCAAACCAAACCGGCACGTTCAACGGAATAAAAACAGCATTTGGATTAGCTGTTGATTCCTGTAAGTCTACCGGAAAACGTTGTGGAATATAAGTTAGTACGCCGATCGGATTTACCATCAGGGAAGGGAAGGTTGTACGTCTGTAATCAGCATAAGCTTCAAGAGGTTGACCAAACATGGCTTTCCATTTTTCAGTCATAATGGTGTGCAGGGATGCGCTGGGAACCGTATAGGTTGTACCCTGACCTTGAGTGACATTCGAAATGCTTGCAGCAATTGCAGCGTTCAGAGCAGTCAGAGCAGAAGCAGAGCTACCCAGACGTTCCTGTGCCTCAGCCAGCAGGAATTCAGCTTCTGCATAGGTTACAACAGGAGTAGGAAGTGTACCTGCCCCGTTGTAAAGGTAGGGACCCAGCATGTTATCATTGCCATTGGGGTTTAACTGACCGAGGATATTTCCGACAGGTGTACCGTTTCCAGAACCGGTGGTATCAAAGTACCAGTTCGTACGGGGGTCAACCCTTCCGTTGATGTTCAAGGAGTCGATAAGTGTTTCGTTGGCTACGTTGTAACCACGTCCGTTTTCGAATGCAGCCCACTGATTCTGGTCTGCAGTTGAATTGTGTGCAGTATACAAATTATCAGCATTAGAGGCCATTCCCAGAGCCAGATTGGCAACTACGCTATCGGCCGAAGGGCCTGGAGATCTTTTGCTGGTCCAATTGAAGTATCTGGCTTTTAACGTATAGGCAACTTTAATCCAGGCTGTAGTATTTCCCTGAAACATGACATCATCTCCTCCAGGTACCGTTGTATTACTTGCATAGGGCTGGTTCAGATCGGTTATCGCCTGATTGAGCTGGGCCTGGATTGCGTTCAGTATACTCTGTTGTGCATCCATTTTGGGCTGTGTAGTTCCGGTGATGTTACCTCCCTGAATTCCGAGACCGAATGCCTGAGAGTAAGGAACGTCGCCCCAGAGTGAAGTGGCAATACCCATATTGATGGCCATGTTAATCCGGGCAATACCCGCATAGTAAGGACGGCTGCTTTCGTACATCTGGTACATGAGCTGTGCATTCTTCATGGCTCCAACATACAAACCACCCCAGTAATTGTCCATGTCTGTAGAGGTCATGAGGTAGGTTTCATATTGACTGGAGCCGGTAACAACCCCACTTTGGTATTGCATGAAGATACAGGCAATACGGGCCATACCACCTTCATAATTCATGGTAGTGTTAGCCTCAACTCCTGGAAGCATTGCATTTGGACTTTCTCCTGCCGGCAGGTTTGGATTTACATAGAGGTCGTTCCCTTTGCGGCAACTCGCAAGAGTTGTGGCTAAAAGGGCAAGGATAATTATGTTTTTTGTTTTTTTTTAGTGCCTTGATTAAAGACCTACTTTTAGGTTAATGCTGTATGATTTGGTGTTCGGATTGTTGAA
>JABDAO010000081.1 GCA_013289095.1 Bacteroidota bacterium
AACGGTATTTAGTTTTGCATCTCAAGGATGAAAATGAGACATTAAGTGTTGATTGAGTGGTGTTTGAAGGTGTTTGAGTGAACCCTAACTAAATGACATTGCGCTGAAGCGCGGGGCTACTAACTATTTTGAGGAGTGCTTACCAGACCAGGCAGTAACCATTTTTTACTTATATTCGAAGCACCTATCAACGCCCCACATGGAAAAACCCGGTCTGAACATACCTCCCGAAACAGGTGTGTCTTACCATGATATCAAGCTGCTGGCCGAAATCAGCCAACAGATAACGGCTACGCTTTCGGTCGAAGAGATCGTAGAGAAGACCTATAAGAATGTAAATTCTTTGATGGATGCTTCGGTGTTTGATATCGGGATCTTCAACCCCAAACAGAACCGCATCGATACGCCCGGTTGTATTGAAAAGGGCGAACAGCTCCCCTTCAGTTTTTATAATCTGGAAGATACGCTCCGGCCTGCGGTATGGTGTTTTCTGAAGCAAGAGGCTTTTTTCACCAACGATTTTGAGCAAGATTATGCAGACTATTTCCCGGGCGAACAGATTCCCGAATCGATTGCCGGCGACGATCCGCACTCGGTTATCTATCTTCCGCTTTCCATACAGGGCAAACGCATAGGGGTTATCACTGTCCAGAGTTTTAAACGCAATGCGTACACGCATTATCACCTCGACATGCTGAAAAGCCTGGCCTTGTCGGTTGCCACAGCCCTCGAGAATGCGCGTTTGTATGAAACCATGGAGGAAGAGGTACGGCAGCGTACGCTCGAAGTAAGCAAACAAAAAGAAGAACTCGAGGCAGCCAACAAAAACATCTTGCTGCTGGGCGAGATCGGGCAACAGATTACGGCCACCTTGTCGGTCGAAGAAATTATTCAGAAGACATATAAAAATGTAAACGAGTTGATGGATGCGTCGGCCTTTATTATAGGCATCTACGAACCCGAAAAGAACGAATTGAGGTTTCCGGGGGTCATGGAAAAGGGGAAGATGTTTCCGGTGTATTCCTGCCCGCTCGAAGAACAACACAAGGCCTCGGTTTGGTGTTTCCTGAATCAAAAGGAATTGGTTCTGAACGATTACCAAAACGAATACCCGCTCTATTTTCCGAATGCACCCCTCCCGAAACAGTCGTTTGGCGACCAGCCTGAATCAATCATCTATGTACCGCTCAGCATCCAGAACAAACGCATCGGGGTGATCTCGGTACAGAGCTTTAAAAAGAATGCCTATACGGCCTATCATGCCGGTATTGTCAGAAACCTGGCTACCTATGTTTCGATTGCCCTCGAAAATGCGCGGCATTATGAAAACATGGAAACAGAGGTAAAACTGCGTACCCAGGAGGTGGTAGGGCAAAAAGAAGAACTCGAGAAAAAATCAAAAGCGCTTGTTCAATCGTATGACAATGTTACCTTGCTTGGAAAGATCGGGCAGCAGATTACTTCCACGCTCGATCTCGAAAAAATCCTGGAGATCGTGTATGCCAATGTGAACAATCTGATGGATGCATCCAGTTTCAGCATCGGGTATTACAACCGCGAAAAACAGGTCATCGAGATGAAACTTGGGATGGAAAAGGGGCTTGAACTTCCGCGTGCCGATTATGAGATGTGGGACAAGAACCGGCTGGCTGTATGGTGTGTAGACCACCGCAAACCGGTATTCATAAACGATTACGATGCCGAACATACCCAGTTTATAGCCCAGGACGTTCCTGTCAACACTGGCGAAGACACCGAATCGCTGATGTTCCTTCCGCTTATTGTGGAAGAACGCGTCGTGGGGGTCATTACCGTTCAGAGTTTTCGGAAGAATGCATATACGCCTTATCACCTGGAGATCCTGCAGACCCTGGCTTCGTATGTGGCCGTGGCGCTTAACAATGCCGAAGCCTATAAAGAGCTGAACCTGGCCATGCAGGAAGTCGAGAAACTATCTATTGTGGCCAGCAAATCAGAAAACACCATCGTGATCTGCAATACCGCACACGAGATGATCTGGGCCAATGAAGCATTTACCATCACCTTTGGCCATACCCTCGAAGCGTTTATTAAAGAACACGGTCCTTCCATTTATGATATCAGCAGCAACCCTTCAATCCAGACAGCGGTGGAAGAATGCATCACCCAAAAAACAGGGGTGGTGTATGAATCGAGAAATCAGACCATCAACAAAGGCGAGCGCTGGTTTCAGACCACCATCTCACCGGTGTTTAACGAAACCGGGGAACTGCGCTACATTGTTTTTATCGATGCCGACATCACCGAACTGAAAAGAGTGGGTGTAGAGCTGCATCAAAAAAACAAAGAAGTGATCGACAGTATTTATTATGCCCGTCGTATCCAGACGGCCTTGTTTACTTCGCATTTCTATATCCGAAAATACCTACAGGAGTATTTCATCCTGTTCCAGCCCAAGGACATTGTAAGCGGCGACTTTTACTGGGTTCGTCATCAAAATGAGTGTGTCTACGTGGTCACGGCCGATTGTACCGGACATGGAGTTCCGGGTGCATTCATGAGCATGATGGGCATCAATCTGCTCAACGATATTGTCATCGCACGCAACATCAGCAACCCGGCGTTGATACTCGATATCATGCGCGAAGAGATCGTACAAAACCTGAACCCCGAGGGTGCAAAAGAAGAAGCAAGGGATGGGATGGACATTGTACTCTGTAAGTTTGACCTCAAGAACAACAAACTCGATTTTGCTGCTGCCAACAATTCCTTATACATACTCCGTAACGGGAAACTAACAGAACATAAGGGCGATAAAATGCCGGTTGGCAAAGGTGAGGGAACGATAGATACCTTCACCAAACACACCATCGGTCTGCAGGAAGGCGACATCATTTACACCTTCACGGATGGATACCCCGATCAGTTTGGCGGAGAGAAAGGCAAAAAATTCAAATACCGTCAGCTCGAGGAATTCCTTTTGTCTAATTCCTCCAAGCCTATGTCTGTTCAGAAAGAAGGATTGAAAAAACTCTTCGAAAACTGGAAAGGACAGCTGGATCAGGTTGACGATGTGCTTGTTGTTGGCATCCGGATTTAAAAAGCTGACGTGTCCGTTTTTGTGAACCTCCAGGGTAAATGGGCATCCCTCAATGCCTCTAACCAACTAGCGGGAAAAACAATCAACATAAGATGTATATTGCATTTTAAAATAGGCGTAGAACGGACAAAACCGGCACTTGCCTGATTCGTTTTTCTTTCCTATCTTGCATTCGTAATTGCACAAACCAACAGCTCAGCCAGTCTGACATTTTAAGAACACACACCTTTCCCGGGTGCCTGATTGTATTTTATGTGCTGTATATTGCAGCCAGATGAAGTACAGGCTCCGGAACTATGTTTGTCTGCTGGGCATAAAAACAACCAACAAAACATGAAAAAAACCAACTTTCTTGTGGCAGCGCTTGCTCTGGTTACGGCCATGACTGCACAAGATGCAACCAAGGTGCAGCCTACATCCACCTACATCCTGAACACAGGGTTCTACGAAACCATCCCGGTTCGTGACATGCCTGCACAAACGGCGGATGAACGCGCCATTGCCATTGCCAATCACGAGCGTATTGAAGAACGCAGAGAAGCCCGTCGTCCAAAATTTGCCGATTTTAAAAAGAAGGACGAACAACCCGATGCAGCCCGTCAAACTACCCGTGCCACTCACACCTTATCAGCGCCCCTGATCAATGTGGATGGACAAACCGATGCAAACAGCTGTCCGCCCGATCCCGATGGAGCTGTTGGTACAACCCAGTTTGTACAGGCCGTCAATTCTTCTTACCAGGTATTTACAAAGGCTGGTGTTGCCGTAGGTGCAGCCATTGACCTGAAATCCTTGTTTCCTGCCATCCCCTCCGACGATGGAGACCCGATTGTGCTGTTCGACAAATTCGCTGACCGTTGGGTTGTCACCGAATTCCAGGTAAGTACAGCGCCTTGCGGATTTTCAGTAGCTATCTCGAAGACAGCAGATGCCACCGGAGCTTATTATGTCTATAATTTCTCCAATGCAATGTGGACGACCCAAAATTACCCCGACTACCCAAAATTCTCGATCTGGACCGATGGTTATTACATGACCGGTCAGTTTTCTCCTGAATATACGGTTGTTCTTGACAGGGCCCGTATGCTTGCCGGTAAAACATCGGCAGGTATGATCCTTGCCGCTGCCCCAACCTCGCCTTATTACTTTGGCGGAAGCAACAGCCTTTACACGGCTTCCAAAACACTCGACTGTGATGCTTCGGCCCTGCCTCCTTACGGAAGCCCTAACTACCAGGTATTTTTCGAGAACACGAACTCCGGTGGGTTTTCGGATATGATCAAGATGTACAAACTTGTTCATGACACCACTGCCCATACACTTACTGTAACACGTGCAGATTCTATCGCTCCTACCGCTTTCAATTCGTATTTTACCGGCGGATCGGAAAAAGACATCTCTCAGCCTGGTTCTGCAAGCAGCCTGGATGCACTCGACGGCACCTTCAATTTCCGTGTGCCTTTCATGACCTTTACCGGGCACAACTCGATTGTTCTTTGCAATACCGTAAATACCGGAAGCGGTGTTGCCGGTATACGCTGGTATGAACTCCAGCAAACGGCTATTGGCCAGCCATGGACCATCCATCAGCAAGGTACCTATGCGCCTGCCGATGGAGCCAGCCGTTGGAACGGTAGTATTGCCATGGACCAGGATGGAAACATCGGTCTTCAATATACCGTATCCAGCAGCTCAATTTATCCAAGCATCCGTTACACCGGCCGTTATGCCACTGACCCGCTCGGCACCATGACCGGAACCGAAACATCTGTAGTTGTCGGAACAACACCTGCAGTGAACTGTGTAAACCGTTGGGGCGATTATTCTGAAATGACCCTCGACCCGGTTGACAATGTAACCTTTTGGAATACCAACGAGTATTGCAATGCAGGCGCCGAAGCATCCAGGATCTTTTCCTTCAACCTCACCACCAACCCAACCGGTATTGTCAACCCGATTGACCTGGCTGAATTTAAAGTGTATCAGAGCGGAAGCGTGATCAGCGTATCAGCCAACAAACTTCCTTCGGATGAAAATGTACAGGTCGACCTGTTTGACATCGTTGGAAAACAGATCAGCGCACAAATTGCCAGACCGGCCAACAATGCCGTGCAGACAACCATACCTGTCGGAACGCTTCCTACAGCTACCTACTTTGTACGTATCGGCAACCCCGATTACCAGCGTGTGTTTAAAGTACACGTAGAAAACTAAGCCGCATTCATTTCCTGAAAAAGCGAGGGTATTCTTGAATACCCTCGCTTTTTTTTGCACGCTGCTTTCCGGTTGCCTGTTTTCATTACCCGAAGCGCAATGCCTGTTCAATTCATGCTCTTGCATATTCCAAAGAAATTGTTACCTTGCATCTGCATAAAAGAGCTCCCAAACCCGAATACAGCCTACAGCACACCAGTGATTGAAAAGATTCACTCTTTTCTCGGTATCCTTTGCATTAATCTATCCTTTAACCCATACAGAACCATGAAAAAAATGTACCTGTTCATCACAGCCGCTGCTATGAGCGCTGCCCTGGGCGCACAAAGCCTGACCCCAGCCGCAAAACCGGGCTCCACGTATTTGCTCAATACCGGCTTTTACGAGACGATCGCGGTGAGAGATATGCCCCTGCAAACCGAAGAACAGCGTATTCAGGCTGCTGCCCGCCATCAACGCCTGGAAGAACTCCGGGAAGCCAAACGCCCGAAGTTTGCCGATTTCAAAAAGAAGGATGAACAACCCGATGCAGCCCGTCAGACCGCTAACGGCACCCACCCCCTGGCAGGTCCTGTGATTAACTTTGACGGACAAGCCGATGCAAACTCATGCCCTCCCGATCCCGATGGAGCGGTTGGTTCGACTCAATTCGTACAAGCAGTCAATTCCTCCTATCAGGTGTTTACCAAGGCAGGAGCAGCGGCCACCGGTGTTATCGATCTTGCTTCGTTGTTCACCAATATACCAGGCGACGATGGAGACCCCATCGTGCTGTTCGACAAGTTTGCCGACCGTTGGGTGATCACCGAATTCCAGGTGTCGGTTGCACCCTGCGGATTCTCGGTTGCCATCTCAAAAACGGCCGATGCCACCGGCGGGTATTATGTCTATAATTTCTCAAACGCACTTTGGTCGACACAGAACTACCCCGATTATCCAAAGTTTTCTGTCTGGAGCGATGGGTATTACATGACCGGACAGTATTCGCCCGAAGGCGTAGTGGTGCTCGACCGTACTCGTATGCTTGCCGGAAAACAATCGGCAGGTATGGTCCTTACGGCTGCCCCTACCAGTCCGGCCTATTTTGGAGGGAACAACAGTTTGTATACCGCCGCCAAAACACTCGACTGCGATGCCTCTGCCCTGCCACCTTACGGCAGCCCTGAGTACCTGGTGTTTTTTGAGAACCTGGCATCAGGCGGATTTTCGGATAAGATTGTCTTCTATAAATGTATGCACGATACAACCGCACATACCCTTGCCGTGACCAGGGCCGACTCCTTATCCCCTACTACCTTCAACGCCTATTTCAGCGGTGGTTCGGAAATGGATATCTCCCAGCCGGGTTCAGCCACCAGTCTGGATGCCCTCGATGGCACCTTTAATTTCCGTACCCCCTTCATGAGCTTTACAAACCACAACTCGGTGGTGCTTTGTAATACCGTGAATGTAGGAAGCGGTGTTGCCGGTATACGTTGGTATGAGATCAGACAGAATGGCGTTGGCTTGCCCTGGAGCATTTATCAGCAAGGCACCTATGCTCCGGCTGATGGATCAAGCCGTTGGAACGGAAGTATCGGAATGGATCAGAACGGCGATATTGCGCTGGAATACAGTATTTCGAGCTCAACGGTTTATCCCAGCATTGGATATACCGGCCGTATGTCGACCGATGCCTTGAATTCGATGACCGGCGCTGAACAGCTGGCAATAACCGGAACAGCTCCTGCTATCAGCTGCGGAAACCGCTGGGGCGATTATTCAGAAATGACACTCGACCCAACCGATGGGCTTACCTTCTGGAATACCAACGAATATTGCAAGGCCAGCGTACAGGCCAGCCGGATCTTTGCCTTTAAACTCCCCTTGCCCGCCGGTATTGAGAATGCAATTGACCTGGCCGTATTTAAGATCTATCAAACAGATAATTTCCTGAACGTGAGCGCCACCAAACTGCCATCGGATGATAACGTACAGGTTGATTTGTTTGATATGGTAGGAAAACAAATCAGCCACCAGGTTGTGAAACCAACAAACAATGCCGTTCAAACCACCGTATCAGTAAGCGGATTGCCTGCTGCCACCTATTTTGTACGCATCGGAAATGCCGATTACCAACGTGTGTTTAAGGTGCATGTTTCGAACTAAGATCACTCCTTGAAAATCAAAAGGGAGAATGCCCATTGGCGATCTCCCTTTTATTTTATTGACCGGTCTTGTCAACCAGAATAAACCCGGATTGTGCATTAGATGACTTTTTCGCGAATACCTGCTTCGAATACATAATGCGGGATAAAGCTGGTCTTGTTATCTGTGCTCAGGCCGTTCCATATTCTTTTCGACTTTTACAGGCTGACCCACATTGTGGTCTTTGTAATGAACCGGTTCAGCTCTTTCGGGGCGTACGATTTCATGTCTTCCGGCATCGCGTGCAGGAGCATAAATGGGCTGGCGGTTGTTTTCATTGTAACCATAAGGGCGTGAATATCCGGCACGGGCAGGATAAACTTCGTGGTGATAGTAGCGGGGATAATGCGTGGCATACAGTTCATGGTGGTTCCAGGGTTGGTGTACACGACGGTCGAGTACCACTACGTGACCATGCAGCAGATCATAGCTTGCATACATCGCAGGCAATACCGGCGAAAACAACCAGGCTCCGTTTTCCATATAGGCAAACTCGTGGTGCCATACATCGTAATAACATTCGATATCAGGAATGTAATAGTACTGAACACCAGCCGGGTTCTCGTAAGGAGGGGCCCAATCTGGTGGCGTTACAACAGCGGGCTGTTGATAATCCGGATTCTGCATATCCTGGGCTACAGCCTGGGTACGTAGTGCCAATGCTCCGATGAACAAAATGGCAAATTTTAATTGTTGGATGGTTTTCATCAGTTGGTTATGGATTAGGAGTTGGTAAAACTATTCTTTTTTTATTTGAAATCCTATACTGTCGCTAAGTGAAACCAAAGCTCCGCGGATGCATCTTATGTATTCTTCCTGAACGCATTTCGTTGATTGATCACAAACCAGTGGCGGATAAACCCGCATGATTCATCAGGAATTGGCCTTCCCACTCAAATGGCTGACAGCACATGCACCCAGCGGGATAACCGGGATGCCCACACACAAGGCTTAACGCACGTTGCATTTGCCTGTTACACGGCTTTTCCAAAATCCCGGATAAACAGAGGCATCCAATTGTTATGCCAGAATACCTGGTTGATATAAATCTCATACAAAATACCCGTTTTTCCGACAGTGTATATTTTACCGGCAGCCTCAACTGCCTGAATAGTCATTTTCCAGGCGCCCGGTTTGCCGATTTGTTTCCAACCGCCCGGCTGTGCACTGGTGAGCGAACAAAAGATCACTGAAAAAAGAAACGTGGCAATTGCTTTCATAGCCTGGGGGTGTTTGGTTTGACGGGTTAAACACTGCTCAGGGGTGTTTGCCTGTATCGGGTTTCAGGCTATCCACAATATCCATCATCCATTTCATAGATATTGTTTCATTATAAACAAGCGGGTTGCCCTGATCATCGGTACACACATTACAGGCCACATTCAGGAATTTCAGGAGGATGATGCGGTTTTGGCAGGCTATTTTGAAAAGATAATTGTAATAGGCATGACCTGCTGCTCCTTCCATACAGTCATAACGCCGGTATGCCACACCGCTTTTTGTTTTTTGACTTTTTACGAATGCGTAACAATCATCAGGCATGGAGTCGGATACCATTGGCTTTTGAATATATGCTTTGATCGTAAACGGGTCGGTCTGGCTCTTGATGTCATCGCCTGGATTGAGCACCACAGGTTTCACCGAATCAGGGAGGGTAAGCCCGAAGTGGTTCATGGAATCTTTGTAAAAATGAGTCTTTTGGGCGATGCCTTGAAAAGCCAGCAGCAGCACGATTACAAACGGGAGGAGTTTCATTTTCATTTCAGGAGATGCTGATCTTTTCGAAGATACAAAAGATAAGGAGAGCAAAGACAACATCCCATTGATCAACAACAAGGAAGGGTGCTCCAGCTCTCCCGAATGCCCGTTTAGCTTAATTTATCCGGGGTCACCATAACGGTTGCTTCGCCCTTGGTGATGAGGGTTCCTGTTCCTGTTTCCTTGATGAGGGTTTCGATGGTCAGGCGGTTTTTCTCTTTCTCCACTTCCAGCACGGTAAAGACAGCCTGATACGCCGTACCAACATACAGAGGGTTCCTGAAGCTAAGGCTTTGTTTCAGATAGATGGTGCCATCACCCGGAAAGAGGGTTCCAAACACTTTACTGAATACGGCTGCTCCGAGCATTCCATGGATGATCGGTTTCTTAAACAGGGTGGTGGCAGCATAAACCGGATCAAGATGCACCGGGTTATGGTCGCCCGTGACATCGGCAAATTTGATGACATCGTCCTGCGTGAATTGAAAATCATGCGTGTATACCTGGTTCAGCTCGATCATAACGGGAGGTTTGGATTTGGGTCAAATTTACATGAAAAACCCCAAATCCATACACCCCCCCCGGGTCAATGTCACCACCGCGCTTTTCATCCTTTATCCGGTTTTTTGTTTTTCCTGAATGGGTCTGCCATTGGGCGTTTTCTCTTTGTCCATGGCCAGGGCTGTCAACCCTGCAACGCCACCCAGCCCCATCGAATCAACAGCCGTACTGGGCACGGTAACGATGGTGGAGTTTTGTTTTAAACCTTCCTAAAGCATGTTCATCGCTCTCAGGTGCAGGGCTGCGGGGTTGTTGAGGTATGAATTGGCGGCTTCTCCAGATTTTTCGGCTATCTGTCGTTCTGAACCGCCCAGGATCACCCGTGCCCGACGTTCGCATTCGGCCTGGGCCTGCACAGACATGGCGCTCCCGGGCGCAGGCGGTATCAAGACATCTCCGATCTCCACCGAACTTACGACAATGCCCCAGGGTTCGGTACGCTGATCACTACTATTCTGGAGCACCGTACTTCGTTTCTCACGGCCTTCGGGCATATCGCCAGGCATTGTTTTCCCGATCACATCCCGGAGCGCAGTCTGGGCTGCCCAGCGGATGGCAGTGGTCACGGCAGAAACCTCGAACATCATACGGACAATGCTCAGATCGACAAGCAGGATCAATAGAAACAAAAAAGCGGGTATTGAGCTACTGGTTTTCATTTTGTGCTGGTGTTATGAGCCTGCGTTGAAACCAGTGGTTGAATGCCAACCATTCCGTCAGCAAGAGCTGTTGATCAGAAACGTAACAAACCAAACCCGATGCCTTCAGACAATGCCCTGGGTGAATGATCAAGCGTTCTTTTCATGCCATGCGCTGAATTGTTTTTTGAATGAATTACATTTCACACTTCATTTAATTCAATGAGCAATTAAAAGCACCCGGATTGATCAACGCCTCAGGCTTTTTTCGGTGAACGGCCCCATTCAGAAGCCTGACGAAACGTATTTGAGTTTAACTAAACCCCGGCCGGAGGCCCGCTCCGGCGAATAATGAACCGATGCAGAATCGCCTCCAGGGTATACTGATAATCCCTATCTTTACGCGCTTGCAAATCTTCTTAAAAAAATGGATTTCAATTACATCATCCTTTCCATACCCCTGTTTTTTCTTTTGATAGGAGTCGAGCTCATCGTCGACCGGGTTTCTAAAAAAAACAATTACCGTTTCAATGACGCCATTGCCAATATCAGCTGCGGAATGGGTGAACAGGTGACCGGTGTTTTTTTCAAGCTGTTTATTGTGACCCTCTATGCCATTGTCTATACACGCTATTCGTTTTACAAAATACCGGTAAACTGGACCAGCGGCATTATCCTGTTCCTGGGCGCCGACTTCTTTTATTACTGGTTTCACCGCTACAGCCATGTCATCAATCTGTTCTGGGGCGGGCATGTGGTGCATCACCAGAGCGAGGAGTACAACCTTTCTGTGGCGCTCCGTCAAGGGTGGTTTCAGAAATTCTTTTCGTTTGCTTTTTATCTGCCCCTGGCGTTGATCGGGTTTAACCCCGTTCAGTTTCTGACCATCTCATCGCTCATTACCCTGTACCAGTTCTGGATCCATACCCGGCACATCGGCAAGCTGGGGGTTTTAGAATATGTGGTCAACACGCCCTCTCATCACCGGGTGCATCATGGCGTGAACCCTAAATACATCGATAAGAACCATGCCGGGGCCTTGATTATCTGGGACCGCCTGTTCGGCACCTTTCAGGAGGAAGAAGAAGAACCGGTCTACGGCATCACCCAGCCTATCAATACCTGGGACCCCATCAAGGCAAACCTGCAGCACTGGCAGATCATGTACCACGACCTGAAAAAAATGCGGGGTCTGAAAGATAAACTCCGTTACACGTTCATGCCCCCCGGTTGGAAACCGGCATACATAACCGATACCCATGAACCGCTGGATCTGGTAAATGTAAAAAAGTATGACACCGCTGTTTCAGGCGCCGTGAACTACTATGTGTTTTTTCAGTACCTCATCATCCTGGGCGCGGCAACCTTCTTTCTGTTTAACACCGCAGCGCTCAGCATGGGGAGGCAGCTTCTGGCCTGCGGTCTGATCATCGCAGGAATTGTCAATTTCAGTTCTTTGTTCGAATCAAAAAGCTATGCCGTTGTACTCGAACTCCTGCGCATCGGTGTTTCGGTAGCAGCCCTGATCCTTTATTTTCATATCGGCGGCATGCTGTGGCTTGCGGCTATTTGCGCCTGGGCGCTGATCTCTGCTTGCTGGCTCTTCGGCATCAAAAAACAGGGGGCATGAGTTCATTCTTCAAAAAACAATTCCTCCTTTTTTACGCACTTTGTGTCCTTGGCGATCTGATTGCCACTGTTACAGAAAACTTTTGGCTGAACCTTGTTTTTAAACCCCTGATTGTTTCTTCCCTGCTGCTGTTTCTGTTCAATCAAACCCGTGTTAAAGGAGCCTCTTTCGCGCTTGGAGGGCTCGTCCTCTCGCTCCTGGGCGATTGTCTGCTCATCTTCCAGGATCTCAACGGCCTGTTTTTTATCGGAGGCCTGCTCTCGTTCCTTGTGGCCCATCTGCTTTATATTGTTTATTACCTCAAATCAGCTGCTGCTGCTTCCTCCAAAACGCTACGGCTAAAACCCCTCCTGCTTGTCTTGTTTGGCGTTTATGGGTTGTTGTTTTGTTATGTGCTCTACCCCAATCTGGGTGCTTTGCGTGTTCCTGTTGTTGCTTATGCCTCCGTATTGCTCAGCATGAATATCTTTGCCCTGAACCGGTACGGAAAAGTGAGTCACGACAATTTCAAGGGGGTGATGACAGGGGCCTTGTTTTTTACTGCATCCGACAGCTTACTGGCCATCAATAAATTTGTTCATCCTCTGCCATTGGCCGGGATCGTTATCATGAGCACCTATGCCATTGCCCAGTATTTAATAGCCCGGAGCACACTCCCTGCCAAAACAGCCTGATCCATCGGTTCACCTTGCATAAACCCACCAGCAGACATGATCATCCAGCCAAATACCTCAGCACGATCTGAATCCACCCAGGGCAAGGCTGCAGCAATCTTCCAAAAGCAGAAATTGAACCAGGCTGTCCTCAAACAAAGCACCGCTGCCGAGCGGATTGTACGTTTGCTGAAGTTAAAAGCCGCCATACAGCAGTACGACCGTAAACTTTGCACCGCCCTGCAACAAGACCTCGGAAAACCCGTA
>JABDAO010000082.1 GCA_013289095.1 Bacteroidota bacterium
ACTAAGGGAACATGTCGGGAACCTTAGTAAACATGTCGGGAACCTAAGGGAACGTGTCGGGAAACTAAGGGAACATGTCGGGAACCTTAGTAAACATGTCGGGAAGCTTGGGGAACATGTCGGGAACCTAAGGGAACGTGTCGGGAACCTCGGGGAGCATGTCGGGAACCTGAGGGAACGTGTCGGGAACTTCCGGGAAACGTGTTTCTGGCTGGACCAACATGCAGCAGTCATTCGATCTCTGCCCCCCAGCTTTTGACATTGACCCCATGTCGTATGTCTGCAGATATAGAACAGACGTCGTCAGACATCGAACACCTGTCCTCTGACATAGAACGTAGGTCGTCCGGCGCAGGACAACCTACCTTCAATGGGATCTCTCAAACTGTAAATGTTCAACGCGCAGCAAGCATCAGGAGTGGGTTTTACACTCCAAAGGCTGTATGCACTCATTCCGGCTGAGCAGGAAATGCGCTATGAACTAGGCTGTTACGTGGCTATTGTAAAGCCCGGGTGAATCTGTTCCTTTCATCACCCAAGAGAAGCTCATACCTGAAACGGTTCCCCCGAAACAAAAAAATGAGGCGAAAGCTTGTTTGAATTCCAAAGAAGAGTTTCGTAAATATGCCGCTGCTTGAAGCCTTGAAATTTAAATCCTGGGCATGAAACAGTTTCTGCGCGATTATTTTTCATTCAACCGCCGGGAGCGGAACGGGCTGGTGGTGTTGCTGGCGCTGCTTGCTGTGTTAGTGGGTTTTATGGAATATCTTCATGATACAGAGGATGCAGTGCCGCTGAGCGAGGTGTTTCGGGAAGAAACCGTTGCAGATTCAGCTGTTGCAAAAGAACGGGAGCGTAAATCCGAATTAGCGGAACCGGTATACGAAAGCCCCGCTAAACCGGCGCCTCATCCTGATTATTTTGAGTTTAATCCGAATCGAACCCCCGAATCGGCTTGGATGAGGCTTGGCCTCTCGGCAAAACAAGCAGGCATCATAAGGAATTATCTTTCTAAAGGAGGAAAATTCAGGAAGAAGGAAGATTTGCGAAAAATTTATGGTCTGCACCCCGATCAGGAAGCGGAGCTGGAACCCTGGGTTAGAATACCGGAGGACAGTTTGGAGAAAGAGAAACAGAAAGATAAAAAATCGAAGATTGATTCAGTTTCACACCGTCTGCCGTATGTCTCACACAAACTCCCGGCAGGTGAACAGCTGGAGCTGAATACAGCCGATTCACTGGGCTTACTGCGGTTGCCCTGTATAGGCCCGGTCTTTGCGAAACGGATACTTGGGTACCGGGCAAGACTGGGAGGTTTTGTATCGGCAGGGCAGTTGATGGAAGTATTTGGCATGGATGAAGAACGATTTAGTTGCATGCTGGCTCAGATAAGGATAGCGCCGGATTCGGTGAAGAAATTGAACATCAACAGCGCTACGATGGATGAGCTGCGCCGGCATCCCTATATTCCGTGGAAACTGGCCAATCTGATTGTGAATTACCGGAAACAGCATGGGGCGTACCGGAGCCTGGATGAGTTGAAGAAACTGGAACTCATGAATGAGGCTTTGTTCCTGAAACTGGAGCCCTATCTATCGCTTAACGAATGATTCCTGTTTTGAACAGGTACGCATGATAGGGCTCTTGTGTTTTTTGTTATTCACGGCATCTCTACGAACCCCTTCCAAACATTCCCTCCCCTTGGGGGAGGGAGAGGTCTATAAAGTGGGCTTATCAGAGATGCCCTAAAGCAAGCTCAAGCCTGTATTTGCACGCCTTTTATAAATAACCCCGCGCTTTAGCGCGGGGTGAAAGCTAACCTACCTGGGCTTTAGCCCAAATCAACAGCGTGTGTCGGTGCAAAACGCGCTCGGCCAGGTCTAGACGCCTATTCGTCGTTTGGGCTAAAGCCCAATATAGGAGGCATCTCTACCCCGCGCTAAAGCGCGGGGTTATTTATTTCAGTGAGCTGGGTTTCTAAAAACAAACAGGCTCAGGCAATACCAAGTCTGCATCTGCTCAGTTCTTCGAAGCAACCCCGCGCTTTAGCGCGGGGTTATTTCAGTGTGCTGTGTTTCTAAAAACAAACCGGATTAAGGGCATCTCTACGAACCCCTTCCAAACATTCCCTCCCCTTGGGGGAGGGAATGGGAGAGGTCTATAAAGTGGGGTTGTTTGAGATGTCCTTCAGTTACTTAGCATGACCGTCCTCTTGATCCTATCAACCCACGAACGTCAGGGTTTGGCTGTTAGAGACCTTGTCGTAATGGGTATCAATCCTGGGATTGAACCCCGCTTCAGCGGGGTTCTGTAAACGGATGGGTTTGAAGTCCTGGCATTAGCGAAACAGGCTTCCCAACAAGATCAGGTGCGGTATGGGTTACAGCCGGGTAAAAGGTGAGCAAGAGGGCTGGTGTTGCCTGAACGGAAATTAATTATTTTTTCCCTTGCAAAAACAACTCGGTCATTGCCTATCTTTACCGACTCAAAATCCCTTATGCTGCGCTCCACCCTCGAAAAAACCATACGCGATGTTCCTGATTTTCCAAAACCGGGCATCCTTTTTAAAGATATCACCCCCTTACTTGAAAATCCAGAACTTTGTTCGGATATTACCGATGAATTCGCCCTTCAATTGGCAAACCGTAAGATAGATGCCATTGCCGGCGTAGAAAGCCGTGGTTTTCTGTTTGGTTTCCTGCTTGCACAAAAGCTGAACAAGCCATTCATCCTGGTCAGAAAAGCAGGCAAGTTGCCGGGAAAAACCATTTTTTACGATTACGCCCTGGAATACGGGACCGCCCGTATCGAGATGCAAACCGGTTCTATCCAAAAAGGCTGGAACGTATTGCTGCACGACGATCTGCTGGCTACCGGTGGAACCATGTGTGCCGCTTCGGAACTCATCGCGATGCAGGGAGGAACGGTGGCCGGTTATGCATTCGTGGTTGAACTCGGTTTTTTAAACGGGAAGCAACGGCTCGATAAATATTCAGAAAACACCATCAGTTTGATTCAATACTAAGTACTCACACTCAAACCAACAACCTATGAATTTTGGCTACAATGAAAACCAGGTGATGATTGCAGACATGATCCGCAAATTTGGGGACGAACACATCCGCCCTAAGCTGATGGAGTGGGATGAGAGCCAGACCTTTCCGGTAGACGTGTTTAAAAAACTGGGTGAACTGGGTTTGATGGGAGTGCTGGTCCCTACCGAATACGGTGGCGCGGGTTTCAGCTATACCGAATATGTTACTGCAATTGTTGAATTATCGCGTATCTGCGGATCCATTGGCCTGTCGATGGCAGCCCACAACTCGCTTTGTACCGGGCATATCCTGGCCTTCGGGAATGAAGAACAAAAGAAAAAATACCTGCCCAAGCTTGCTACAGCCGAGTGGATTGGGGCCTGGGGATTGACAGAAGTAGGAACGGGTTCAGATTCGGGAGGAATGAATACCACCGCTGTGCTTGATGGGGATCAGTATGTCATCAACGGTTCAAAAAATTTCATCACCCACGGCAAAAGCGGCGATGTGGCCGTTGTCATGGTTCGTACGGGTGCAAAGGGCGATTCGCACGGAATGTCGGCATTCATCATCGAAAAAGGAACCCCCGGTTTCACTTCCGGAAGAAAAGAAAACAAACTCGGCATGCGCGCTTCTGAAACTACCGAGCTTATTTTTGACAATTGCCGCGTTCACAAAAGCCAGCTGATGGGCAAACCAGGCGAAGGTTTTGTGCAGGCCATGAAGGTACTGGATGGGGGACGCATCTCCATCGCATCACTCGGCATAGGTATTGCCAAAGGGGCATACGATGCGTCAGTAAAATATGCCAAAGAACGCGAACAGTTTGGAAAACCCATTGCGCAGTTCCAGGCCATCGCCTTTAAACTGGCCGATATGGCCACCGAAATTGAAGCGGCCGAGTTGCTGACGTTTAAAGCGGCCGATATGAAGAACAAGGGAGAAAAGATGACCAAGGAAGGAGCCATTGCCAAATACTATACCTCCGAAGTGGCCGTTCGTGTTGCCACCGATGCCGTCCAGATATTTGGCGGATATGGATATACCAAGGATTTTCCGGTCGAGAAATTTTACCGCGACAGCAAGCTGTGTACAATCGGTGAAGGGACATCCGAAGTACAAAAAATGGTCATCGCGAGGGAAATTTTGAAGTAAACCAATAAAAGAGCTGTTTACGCAGGTTTCAAGACCAACGTCAGATTGAAAGGGAGGAACAGTGCCGAAATCTTTACGGTCATTTGATTTCCTGGTACGCTCTTAATTTCTGGTTGAACGAAGACATCACTTCGTCGAAGTCAGGGTAGTCTTTTGTGCAGCGTAAGTTGGGATATACCATGAGCTTGTATTCTTCATACACCCAATTGTGCATTAGCGCACAAGCCATCTAATGCATAACCTGGGTTAAACAGGCGATTTTTGTTTCGAACGCAGGAACTTCCGGAACCGGTGACTGAGTGATAAAAGACCACTCTTTTTTTCAAAATAAATTTGTGTGTTTCCAAAGACTTAACTATATTTGCCTCCCTATAAAAATACTTAACAATTCACATCCGATGATCATAGTACCGGTAAAAGAAGGGGAATCAGTAGAGAAAGCCCTTAAGAAATTCAAGAAAAAATTCGAAAAGACCGGCGTTGTTCGT
The DNA here is from genome assembly GCA_013289095.1 of Bacteroidota bacterium. GTDB lineage: Bacteria > Bacteroidota > Bacteroidia > Palsa-965 > Palsa-965 > Palsa-965. The sequence goes on from JABDAO010000082.1 coordinate 4,679, forward strand.
GAACTGCGTGACCGTCAGAAATTCACCAAACCTTCTGTTCGCAGAAGGGAAGTGATCAAGAAAGCGATCTACAAAGAAGGACTTCAGCGCGCAGAGGAATAAACCCCTCCCGGCTTATCCAGCAATAAAACCTATCTTTATAGTGAAACAGACCACTGTTTTGTATAACGATAGGTTTTTCTTATGTCCTATATCCAGGTCGAATCCTTCCTCAATTACCTCCGTTTCGAGAAACGGTCATCTCCTCACACGGTTTCTGCTTACGAATCCGACCTGCTGCAGTTTTCAGCATTTCTTGAAAACGATTGTCAAATCAGTCAACCCCAGGAAGCCACCTTTGTACTGATCCGTTCCTGGATTGTACACTTGATGGAGGACGGGATCGGGGCCCGTTCTGTAAACCGGAAGATTACCACGCTCCGTACTTTTTTTAAATACCTCCTGCGCCAGGGTGTTGTAGAGCATACGCCCTTGTTGCGTATCCAGGGACCCAAGACCCCTTCGCGTCTGCCGGTATTTGTTGAAGAAGACAAGATGTCACTCTTGCTCACCCAGGTCGATTTTGGTTCGGATTTCGAAGGCAGGATGAAGAAACTCATGGTGGAGGTGTTTTACAATACAGGGATGCGTAAATCAGAGCTCATTGGGCTCAAGACCAGTGATGTGAACCTGTATGAAAGTTCGCTCAAAGTCTTGGGCAAACGAAATAAGGAACGGCTTATACCGGTGGGCAATCTGCTCAAACAGGAGTTGAGTGAGTACCTGAAAAGGAGGGAAGCGCTGGGGCAGGATCGGCTGGATGAAAATCTGTTTGTTCATTCAAATGGGAAAAAACTGTCTGAAAATTTTGTTTATAGCACAATTACTTTTTACCTTGGTCTGGTAACAACGCTCGACAAGAAAAGTCCGCATGTATTGCGACATACTTTTGCCACACACATGTTGAATAACGGAGCCGATCTGAATGCGATCAAAGAAATACTGGGCCATGCAAATCTTTCCGCAACGCAGATCTACACGCATAATACCATCGAAAAACTAAAAGACATCCACAAGCAGGCTCATCCAAAAGCGTAACCGATTCTTTCCGGAACTTAATTCACAGACATTCATGTTTATTAAAAAGGAAGCTGTATGAAAATTAAAATTCAATCCATCCATTTCGATGCAGACAAAAAACTGCTCGAACATATCCAGGGAAAAGTAAGCAAATTGAACCATTTCCACGATGGAATCCTGAGCGGAGATGTGATCCTGAGGGTAGAAAAAAGCAATAATCCTGAAAATAAAATAGCCGAAATAAAACTGTTGATACCCGGCTCCGATCTGTTTACCAAACGCACCTGCAAGACATTCGAGGAAGCCATTGATACCGGAGTGGAGGCGCTTACCCGCCAGGTGAAGAAACACAAAGAAAAGGCAAAGGGAGCTTAATCGCGTTCAAGTTCCTCCTCAGAATTGAGAAAACGTCATACCCCTGGATGAGAATCCGGGAGTGTGGCGTTTTTTTATGGATGAAAGAATCATTTTTTTCCGGTATTTTCATTTTTTTCGGGATCGTAAGGGATAAACACTTACTTTCGCGCTCCTTCTGTAAGAACATTGGTGTGAAATCAGGGAATCAAAATAAAAAAACGACTGAATTCTTTGTGGGATAAATTAAGTTTTCTACATTTGCAGTCCTTTTTCGGGAAATAGTGTACAAATAAGCCGTATAATCGTTCATATCTTATTGATAATCAAGCCGAAGTAGCTCAGCTGGTAGAGCAGCTGATTTGTAATCAGCTGGTCGGGGGTTCGAGTCCCTTCTTCGGCTCATACCAAATGACAGATTTTTGGGGAGATAGCCAAGTGGCCAACGGCAACAGACTGTAAATCTGTCCTCTCTGAGTTCGAAGGTTCGAATCCTTCTCTCCCCACTTCTTCATTGGTGGGGTTCTCGGATCCGGGGAAATTTTAATGGTATTTAATGTGTTCTTTTTTTATTTTTTGGAAAATAGTTTAAAAGCGGAAGTAGCTCATTTGGTAGAGCGTCAGCCTTCCAAGCTGAGGGTAGCCGGTTCGAGCCCGGTCTTCCGCTCTTTTTAATTTGTGGATTGAATTTTAACGCTGTGTGTAATATATGCGTGAACCTCAACACACCAAGCTGTTGTAGCTCAGCGGTAGAGCACTTCCTTGGTAAGGAAGAGGTCGTGAGTTCAATCCTCATCAACAGCTCCGAATAGGGCATTGTTCTTTTTTGTGTTTAAGAGGTAAGATGAGTCCGGACAGCCAAATCCGGTAGAGCATCCCGCCGTTGGCGGGAAGATCGTGCGTTAAATCCTCATCAACAGCTCTGGATGAACAAAACAAGGGGAAGAAAGAGAAAGAGTGAAGTGATACAAGCATTTTAAAATAGAAACAAGAAGAGTAATAATAAACCACAATTTAATTTAAATATAGCTATGGCTAAAGAAAAATTTGACCGTTCGAAACCACACGTCAACATCGGAACCATCGGTCACGTTGACCACGGTAAAACAACCCTCACAGCTGCAATCACGAGTGTGCTTGCAGACAAAGGTCTTTGTACGGCCAGAGACTTTTCTTCAATCGACAATGCGCCGGAAGAAAAAGAGCGTGGTATCACAATCAATACTTCCCACGTTGAATATGCAACTGCTCTTCGTCACTATGCTCACGTTGACTGTCCAGGTCACGCTGACTATGTGAAGAACATGGTTACAGGCGCTGCTCAAATGGATGGCGCTATCCTGGTTGTAGCTGCTACAGATGGCCCAATGCCACAAACCCGCGAGCACATCCTGCTTGCTCGTCAGGTGGGTGTTCCGAAAATCGTAGTGTTCATGAACAAAGTGGATCTGGTGGACGACCCAGAACTTCTTGACCTTGTTGAAATGGAAATCCGTGACTTGCTCACGTTCTATAAATTTGACGGTGCAAACACACCTATTATCCGTGGTTCAGCGCTTGGCGGTCTGGAAAAAAAGCCAGAATGGGTAACTAAGATCATGGATCTGATGGATGCTGTTGACAGCTTCATTCCAATCCCTCCGCGTCAGGTTGATAAGCCTTTCCTGATGCCTGTTGAAGATGTATTTACCATCACCGGTCGCGGAACTGTTGCTACAGGCCGTATCGAAACAGGTGTTGTAAACGTCGGAGAAGAAATTGAGATCATCGGAATGGGTGATGTGAAATTGAAATCCATCGTTACTGGTGTTGAAATGTTCCGTAAGCTTCTCGACAGAGGTGAAGCCGGTGACAACGTAGGTCTGCTGCTCCGCGGTGTGGATAAGAAAGACATCCGTCGTGGAATGGTTATCGCTAAACCCGGTTCCATCACTCCCCACACGGAATTTACTGCCGAAATCTATGTATTGAAAAAGGAAGAAGGCGGACGTCACACCCCATTCCATAACAAATACCGTCCACAGTTCTACCTTCGTACAACTGACGTAACAGGTGAAATTGACCTGCCAGCCGGACGCGAAATGGTTATGCCTGGCGACAACGTTACCATCACTGTTAAATTGATCGTTCCTGTTGCAATGGACAAAGGTCTTCGTTTCGCAATCCGCGAAGGTGGACGTACTGTTGGTGCAGGTCAGGTTGTTGACATCATTAAATAATATCCGAACATGGACCCAGACAAGTGTGCTGCTGAAAAGCGGCGCACTTTTCTGCCCTTGTTAAGTCACGTGTTGTTGTTCTTTGTATATTATATATTGTTACGCTTTGCTAAGAATGAACACAAACGGGCGTAGTTCAAGGGTAGAATAGAGGTCTCCAAAACCTTTGATGGGAGTTCGAATCTCTCCGCCCGTGCTGAAAGATTGGAACCCCGGACAGCAGGAAAGACTGGAAAGGGTTGTTAAACATTAATTGATTTTAGTTTCATTATGGGTAAAATCAGGACATACATCGAAGAAACCAGCAACGAACTGTTGCATAAAGTAAGCTGGCCCACCTGGAGTGAATTGCAGGAAAGCGCAGGCATTGTTGCTATTGCTTCAATCATCATTGCCTTGGTCATCTTTGGGATGGATTATGGGTTCAGTGCGCTGATGAAGACCTTGTACCAGGTATTGTAACTCTTTTATTTCTGGAAAATGGCTGAGAAGACCAAAGTTGTAAGCAACAAAAAAATTGTACAGGATCAGACCAAGAAATGGTATGTTATTCGCGTTGTCAACGGCAAGGAAAAGAAGATCAAGCAATACATTGAATCCGAAATCAGCCGCCTGGGACTTACCGACTACGTATCGCAGGTATTGATCCCTACAGAAAAAATATATCAGATCAAGAATGGCAAGAAAGTAAGCAAGGAACGGAATTTTTTTCCGGGATATGTATTGCTCGAAGCAGTTCTGGTGGGCGAAATCCCCCACATGATAAAGAATGTGACCGGTGTTATCGGATTCCTGGGCTCGAAGTCTGGTGAAGCCGTTCCACTGCGTCTTTCGGAAATAAACAGGATCCTGGGCAAAGTCGATGAACTTGCCGAGACCGAAGAAGCCAGCGTAAACCAGTTCTACGTAGGCGAAACAGTAAAAGTAATCGATGGCCCTTTCAATACATTTACCGGTGTTATCGAGGAAGTGAACGAAGAGAAGAAGAAACTGAAAGTGATGGTGAAAATTTTCGGACGCAAAACCCCGCTGGAACTCAGCTACCTGCAGGTAGAAAAAGAATAGAAACAGAAAGAGTGACGAGAAAGAGAGAACAGATCCTGAAATCCTTCCTAACGGGAACGAGTTCAGTCAAAGAGAGTGTTACGCATGCTTCCAACATAGTTAACATTAAACAAATTTTTAAACTAACAAAATGGCAAAAGTAATAAGCGCTCTGATCAAGCTTCAGATCAAAGGCGGAGCCGCCAACCCTTCACCTCCAATCGGTCCTGCACTGGGTGCAAAAGGTGTGAACATCATGGATTTCTGTAAGAAATTCAACGCTGCCACACAGGACAAGGCCGGGAAAGTGATTCCTGTTATCATTACGGTTTACAACGATAAGTCTTTCGAGTTCATCATGAAGACTCCTCCTGTGGCCATCCAGCTCAAGGAAGCTGCGAAGATACAGGATGGTTCAGCTGAGTCAAACCGTAAAAAAGTAGGTACTGTCTCCTGGGATCAGGTGAAGCAGATCGCGGAAGCGAAAATGCCCGACCTGAACTGTTTTACCGTTGAATCAGCAATGAGCATGGTTGCCGGTACAGCACGAAGCCTTGGCATCGAGGTAAGTGGCACTTCGCCTTTAGCAAAAACTAAGTAAACAATTCATCGATGGAGTCTGAAGGGTTACACCGGACGACGTTTGTACATCTTAAAACAACCGTAATGGCTGCGATCACAAAAAACAGAAAAAAAGTTCTTTCAAAATACGATGCTACCAAAGCTTACTCGGTCGAGGAAGCCTGCAAAATCGTGAAGGACATTACTACAACAAAATTCGACTCTTCCGTTGATCTGAGCGTTCGTCTCGGTGTAGATCCCAAAAAAGCAAACCAGATGGTGCGCGGTACCGTTAACCTTCCTCACGGAACAGGTAAAGTGCTCCGCATCCTTGTTATCTGTACCCCCGATAAGGAAGCAGAAGCAAAAGCAGCTGGAGCCGACTTTGTAGGGTCTGACGAGTTTATCACCAAGATCAAAGAAGGCTGGACCGATGTTGATGTGATCATTACCACTCCAAGCATGATGGGTAAGGTTGGCGCCCTGGGTAAAGTACTGGGTCCACGCGGACTGATGCCAAACCCTAAAACCGGTACCGTTACCATGGATATCGCGAAAGCCGTGAAAGACTCCAAAGGAGGAAAGATCGATTTCAAGGTCGACAAGGCCGGTATCATCCACGCAGCTATCGGAAAAGTTTCTTTTGATATCGACAAGATCACGCAGAATGCGAACGAATTGTTGCAAACCATTATCAAACTGAAACCTTCTTCTGCAAAAGGCGCTTATCTGAGGAGTGTTTCTATGTCAAGCACAATGAGCCCTGGAGTACAGATCGAGACCAAGACGCTCATGTCCTGATTGATCTGAAACAACAACCAAGCTCAAAAAAAACGATCAAATGAACAAAGCAGAAAAAACAAACATCATAGACGGTCTTGTACAGCAGTTAACTGACAACAAGAACTTCTATCTGGCAGATACCTCCGGTCTTATCGCCGAGCAGACCAGCAAATTGCGCAGAATGTGTTACACAAAAAAGATCAATATGATCGTTGTGAAAAACACCCTGCTTGAGAAAGCCATGGAACGCACCAGCGACGAGCAATTCAAAACCCTTTATCCGGTTTTGAAAGGATCTACCTCTATCCTTTTCTGCGAATCAGCAAGTGAACCTGCGAAAATGATCAAGGAATTCCGTAAAGACGGAAAACGCCCGGTACTCAAAGCAGCGTTTGTTGAAGAAAGCGCTTACATCGGCGACAATATGCTCGATGCGCTTGCCAGCATACGCTCTAAAAACGAGGTTATCGGCGACATCGTCCTTGCACTCCAGTCGCCTGCCAAGAATGTTATCTCCGGTCTTCTTTCCGGTAAAAACAAACTGGCCGGTATCGTCAAGACACTTTCTGAACGACCAGAATAAGCATTACCAAATCAAACAACAATCAACCCTAACTAGTAATTAACAATTAAAATCAAAATAAAATGGCAGCAGATTTGAAAGCTTTCGCTGAGCAATTGGTTAACCTCACAGTTAAAGAAGTTAATGAATTAGCTACAATCCTCAAGGATGAATATGGTATCGAACCAGCAGCAGCAGCAGTTGCAGTAGCAGCAGGTGGTGGAGGTGGCGCAGCAGCCGCTCCCGAAAAAACAACTTTTGACGTGATCCTGAAAGCCGCAGGCGGACAGAAGCTCGGAGTTGTGAAGATCGTTAAAGATCTTACAGGTCTTGGTCTGAAAGAAGCTAAAGATTTAGTGGATGGCGCTCCAAAACCTATTAAGGAAGGCATCGCTAAGGATGAAGCTGAAGCTATCAAAAAACAACTTACTGAAGCAGGAGCCGAAGTTGAGATCAAGTAATCCTAAGTTTATATCGGACTTACAGGCATAACCTCTTCCCGTGTACACGGGAAGAGGCTTTCGCCGTTGATTACCCGACTTTCAGGCTTGTTCCTGGTTGCTCGGGATTTATATTGAGATATACTGTGATTTAACTTTAAAATACTCACGCACTTGGAAAACACAAAAAAATCTCAGCGGATTGATTTTGCAGCCAGCAAAAGCCTGCTTGATTATCCCGATTTTCTGGACATCCAGCTCAAATCCTTCCAGGATTTCTTCCAGCTCGAAACAACCAGCGAAAATCGCAGCAACGAAGGCCTTTACAAGGTGTTCAGCGAAAATTTCCCGATTTCAGATGCTCGGAACAACTTCGTTCTCGAGTTCCTCGATTACTTTATCGATCCTCCGCGTTATACCATCGATGAATGTATCGAACGTGGCCTCACTTACAGCGTCCCGCTGAAAGCAAAATTGAAACTCTACTGTACCGATCCAGAACACGAGGATTTTGAAACCATCATCCAGGATGTTTACCTCGGTACGATTCCATACATGACCCCCAAGGGCACCTTTGTCATCAACGGAGCCGAGCGGGTGGTTGTTTCCCAGCTGCACCGCTCTCCCGGAGTATTCTTCGGTCAGAGCCGTCACGCAAACGGAACAAAATTATACTCTGCACGCGTCATCCCGTTCAAAGGTTCCTGGATCGAGTTTGCTACAGACATCAATAACGTCATGTACGCATACATCGATCGTAAGAAAAAACTTCCGGTGACCACATTGCTTCGTGCAATCGGTTTCGAAAGCGATAAACAAATCCTTGAAATATTCGGTCTTGCCGATGAAGTGAAAGTCAGCAAATCGGGTTTGAAAGCCGTTATCGGCCGTAAACTTGCCGCACGTGTCCTGAAGACATGGGTGGAGGATTTCGTGGATGAAGATACCGGTGAAGTTGTTTCCATTGAACGTAACGAGGTGATCATCGACCGCGAAACGATTATCGAAGAACAACACATCGACCCGATTGTGGATGCAAATGTGAAAACCATCATCCTGCATAAGGAAGATGCCAACAACATCGATTACGCAATCATTTACAATACCCTTCAGAAAGATACTTCGAACTCCGAAAAGGAAGCGGTAGAGCATATCTACCGTCAGCTGCGTAACGCTGAACCACCGGATGAAGAAACGGCCCGCGGCATTATCGACAAACTGTTCTTTTCTGACAAACGTTATGACCTCGGTGAGGTGGG
>JABDAO010000083.1 GCA_013289095.1 Bacteroidota bacterium
ATCTCAATGATGAAAATGAGACATGATGTGTTGATTGGGTGATGGTTGCAGGTGTTTGAGTGAACCCTAATTCAGCTTACTTCACTCCTCTCATAAACATCAAGATAGCCAGCCAGTATTCGTGCGCATTCTGGTTTGACCTCCACAAGGCTTTGGAACCATGATCGCCCCGTGAAGATGGAATAAACTGTTGTTTATGATCGGCCTTGATGCCATCCATGAGTTTGGTCACTTCAGGGCCTTCTTCCTGCGAAGAGGCGACAAACACGGGCACAGGTATGCTTTTGAGATTATCTTTCAGGCTGTATGCTTTGCCCAGGTATTCGCCTGGACTGAATGCCATAACAGCTTTTACCCTGGGATCTTTTGCTGCAATCTTGAGTACCAGCGATGCTGAATAAGAGCTGCCTACCAACAGCACTTTTTTCTTTGATTTGGTGCATACATAATCAATCGCAGCAAGGATATCTTGCTCGGAATCGATGTAGGCCGTGGTCTTGTTTTTTTCTTTGGCATGGATAGCCGTTTCATTTTTCACCCCGTTCACTTCGTTACCCGAGCGCAGGTCTATAGCCAGACAATTATACATGAATTTCTCGAATTTGGCCGCCGTTTCATTATACTCACCCCGGCTGAAACCGGCCTGATGACAGAGTATCATATAGGGCAATGTATCATTCTGAAAATACAAATCGGCAGCAATCACCACCCCGTCTCTGGAAGGGAATTCAATTTTCTGCTGTGCACTCAGAAGCAGAGAAGCCGTAAAAAAGAAACTGATCAGGAACGGTGTTTTTTTCATAGACCAACTGGTAACAAGAGGGTTAAATTAAAAATTCAGAAAACGGCTGAACCTGGCTACTGAACAAGATAAGTTTCTTTCCCCGGCTTTGCAAGCAGGAGACACTGAAAAAAGAAACGCCCCTCCGGTTTGGAGAGGCGTTGCAATGACAAGCCCAGATTATTCGGCCAGGATGATTACCTGATTCTGTTGCATTTCAACTACCCCGCCCTTGATCTCAAAATTCTGAACGGCCTCGGCCGTATCTGTTACTTTGAGCGTCCCTTTTTTGAGGGATGAAATAATGGGTGCATGGTGGTTGAGCAGCCCAAAGCTTCCATCCGTCCCGGGCAGGACAATGGATTTGACTTCTCCGCTGAATAATTTCTTATCGGGTGTAATGATCTCTAAAAACATAGCGCTGCTCCGTTTAAGTCTTGGTTTTCAGATTTAGTTTGATTCGGCAAGCATCTTTTTGCCCTTGGCAATGGCATCTTCAATAGAACCAACCAGGTTGAAAGCGGCTTCCGGATATTCATCCACAGCCCCATCCATAATCATGTTGAACCCTTTAATCGTTTCTTCTATCGGAACAAGAACACCCTTCAAGCCGGTAAACTGTTCGGCCACATGGAAAGGCTGAGAAAGGAAACGCTGAACACGACGCGCACGGTGTACGGTGAGTTTATCTTCTTCTGATAACTCGTCCATACCCAGAATGGCAATGATATCCTGTAATTCTTTGTAACGCTGCAGGATCATTTTCACGCGTTGGGCGGTGTTGTAGTGGGCATCACCCAACACAACAGGGCTCAGGATACGTGAAGTGGAGTCGAGCGGATCTACCGCGGGATAAATGCCAAGCTCGGCAATCTTACGGCTCAGTACCGTTGTAGCATCGAGGTGGGCAAAGGTAGTAGCCGGAGCTGGGTCAGTCAAGTCATCGGCTGGTACATACACGGCTTGTACAGAAGTGATGGAACCACGTTTTGTAGAAGTGATCCGTTCTTGCATCAGCCCCATTTCGGTAGAAAGGGTAGGCTGGTAACCCACGGCAGAAGGCATCCGTCCAAGAAGGGCTGATACTTCAGCGCCGGCCTGGGTGAAACGGAAGATATTGTCGATAAAGAACAGAATATCACGTCCTCCGCTCTCTTCATTCCCATCGCGGAAATACTCTGCCATGGTAAGACCCGAGAGGGCCACACGTGCACGTGCTCCCGGAGGCTCGTTCATCTGACCGAACACCAGGGTTGCTTTTGAATCAAGCAGGGCTTTCTCATCTACTTTGCTGAGATCCCATCCGCCTTTTTCCATGGAGTGTTTGAATTCTTCTCCGTACTTAATAACGTCTGATTCGAGGAATTCGCGCAATAAGTCGTTTCCTTCACGCGTCCGTTCTCCCACACCGGCGAATACCGAAATACCGGCATACGCTTTGGCGATGTTGTTTACCAGTTCCATAATCAGAACCGTTTTTCCAACACCCGCTCCTCCGAATAATCCAATTTTACCCCCCTTGGCGTAAGGTTCAAGAAGGTCAATAACTTTAATACCGGTAAAAAGCACTTCGGTTGAAGTACTGAGATCTTCAAATTTAGGGGGGAACCGGTGAATCGGATATCCTCCGGCGTTGCTTACCGGTCCGATACCGTCAATGGCTTCTCCAACTACGTTGAACAGACGGCCTTTTACCTTATCGCCGGTAGGCATGGTAATCGGTGAACCTGTTGACGTAACGATCATCCCTCTGGACAGACCATCGGTCGAATCCATGGCAATGGTTCTTACCGTGTCTTCTCCAACATGCTGCTGGGTTTCAAGGACCACCTTTTGACCATTGGCTTTCACCACTTCAAGGGCATCCAGGATATTCGGCAATACACCTCCTGCATCGAAGCTTACATCGATGACCGGACCGATTACCTGTGTGATTTTTCCACTTACTTGTGACATGTTCGGGGGAATAATTAGGTTGTTTTTATATTTCGGTGCGAAAGTACTATAAATCGATTAGAATCAAGAGGAATTGTTAATAAAAATACCACAAAACAGCCGACAATCTGCTTTCTGGGCGCCGGACTGGAATTATACCGAAAGAACATAAACCGGGATTTTGCATTCTCCGTGTAACAGGCTAGTGCAACGTGCGTTAAGCCTTGTGTGTGTGTGTGTGTGTCCCGACAGACATCGGGAGACGGGTTATCCTGCTGGGTGCATCTGCTGTCAGCCTTTTGAGCGGGAAGGCTGGTTCCTAATGAATATGCGGGATAAAAAGAAGGGTCTGCAATCAGGGGCATAACGCGTTCTCTCATTGAAGCAACGGGGGCAGGGGTATACACTCAACCCGATGGTCTATTTCAAGCAGTCTGTTCCGGGATTGTTTTAATATGGAGGGATTGTTTATAAAATATCTAAATTTGAAACTTCAGGAACGAATGTCAGGCCACGCAACAACGAAGTGAAGGTATATCAGGATATAAGTAAATTTCATGGAGTTGAATGTCCGGTACTTACTACCGGTACGTTTGATGGCGTCCATCTGGGGCATCTCAAGATCATCCGGCGCTTAGAGGAGCTATCGCTTTCAGCAGGAGGCGAATCGGTTGTACTTACCTTTCATCCCCACCCAAGAATGGTGCTCTATCCAGACGACGAGAGCCTTCGGTTGCTCAGCACCCTCGACGAAAAGATAAGCCTGCTTGAAGCTGCCGGTGTGCAGCACCTCATTATCCACCCCTTCTCCAAAGAATTTTCGAGGCTTACCTCCCTCGAATTTGTCCGGAATATTCTGGTAAACAAAATCGGGACCCGCAAACTGGTCATTGGCTACAACCACCACTTTGGGCGTAACCGGGAAGGCAGTTTTGAACACCTCAAAGAATACGGGCCTTTGTACGGTTTTGATGTGGAAGAAATCCCTGCCAAAGATATTGACCATATAGAGATAAGCTCAACCAAGATTCGCAATGCCTTGCTGGAGGGTGATGTCCAGACAGCCTCCGCCTATCTCGGACATGCGTATTCCCTGCAAGGAACCGTAGTCAGGGGCCGTCAGCTTGGCCGTGAACTGGGTTTTCCGACCGCCAACATCCATGTTTCCGACGCCTTTAAACTCATTCCGGGAGACGGCATCTATGCTGTGACGGTGCAAGTTGCTGGAAAAGACTGGAAGGGAATGATGAGTATAGGAATGAACCCTACCGTAAACGGAAAAGTAAGGACACTTGAGGTAAATATCCTTAACTTTGAGAATGACATCTACGATCAGGTAATCCGGGTCTCGTTCATAAAAAGACTGAGGGATGAACTGAAGTTTAGCGGTCTTGAACAGCTCAAAGCACAGCTCTATAAAGACAAAGAAGAAACGTTGAAAGTTTTTGGTTGATCCTAAGTTCACTTCAACTCCCCGATTCATTGCAAACTCCACCTTCCTATTCATTCAGGATCATGTTAAAAAAATCAGTTTGGGGGCTCTTGATGTCCTGTATAATTTTTGCTCCGGAGGCCTGCTTCTCTCAACAGCCGGGTACACCTATTCCTTTCAAAGAAATACCCCTGCTCGATTCTCTTTCGCTCGATACGGCAAAGATGTACCTGAGCCTGGCCGATGCCTTGAAAAACCCCGATCAGGTTATCCGCCTGAGCCTTCGAAAAGGAAAGCTCAAAACCATGCCGATGGAAATTCTTCAGTTTAAAAATTTACAATACCTCGATCTGAGCAAGAACAGCATCAAGGAACTGCCACCTGAAATAGGTGATTTAAAAAACCTGCAGTATTTTTCGATCATGAAAAACGACCTCGAAGCATTTGCTCCTGAGATCGGCAAACTCACAAACCTGCGCTGGCTCATTATGAACCAGAACGACATGGGCCAGCTTCCGCCTCAAATTGGCAACCTGGTAAAACTTGAATATCTGGATGTGTGGAGCAACAATCTCGATCATTTTCCGGATGAGATGCGTGATATGAAGAAATTAAAAATTCTCGATCTGCGTGTCATCCTCATCAACGACGACGAACAAACCCGAATTGCAGGGCTCCTGCCCGACACAAAGATTTATTTTTCTGCGAACTGCAATTGCGGGCATTAGGAACAAAACCGGCAGGGTCGAACCTTGTATGTATTGTTTAGAAAAATACAACTTTTTATTCCCTCTCACCATCAGCCGATTGTATCAGTAACCCCTTTAGCGCGGGGTTACTCTTCTGAGTTGAATGCCTGACAGGATTATGGAACTCGAATAGAAAAAAAGTGTCTTATGAAAACTCTTTTGATTTGCGTGCTATCACTGCAACTGTATGGTCTTTGATTTGTAGGATTGCGCCCCAAAATAACCAATCGCTCCATTGCTCAGGTTTGTAATTGGGTTGGCAGGAGGAGCAGAAAACGGTGATCCGGAGGTGAGTGTTTCTTTGAGGGTATTGAAGAAATCATAACCGGCTTTGTCCATACAAACCAGGTCAACCCGAACGCTATCGCCTACCAACAGGGCACTGTTTCTGAATTTCACATGCTGGGCGGTGCCTACAATCAGCTTATCATCAATCACCCGGTTGTCAATAATGTTATCCAGTAAGATCCCATTGTGATAGAGCCTGAACCCGTAGTAATGACCGGCAAAAGCAGGATCGGTAAAAGAACAGGTGATCGAAAAACTGGGCAAGCCGCTGGATCCAAAACGAGGTACACGCTCAGCAGAACTCATGGAATCGATGCCTACGGTGTCGGGCATGGTAGAAAAAGCAGTATACTTTTGTCCGTTTGCTGCAACCGTAAGATAATACGTACGCCCGATGACCCCAACGGTGGTATGAGTCAGGTATTTTCCAGGCGAAATCTGACGGAGCGTATCGAAATTTCCGGCGTTGTCAGAAATATAAACAGCTGCGCCGGCAAGCGGATTGACCCCTACCGGGGCAAAATAGTTGGTCGTCATGCTCAGTGAGATCGTGTCCGGACCGGGATGATTGGTAACCGTTCCTTCCACAACCAGCTTGGGAGCCGTCGAATTCAGGTCGATTGTAATGACCTGGGTACAGGAATACATCCCGCAGAGTAATACGAATAATAAAATGAGTTTGCGCATGACGGTTAAAACTTGAAGTTATACGTTACAGAAGGAATGATGCCAAACAACCAGGTCATGACAGCCTGTGTTTGGGCAGGGTTGTTCGGATCCTGCTGAAACTCGATTGAATAGGCATTGTGCCGGTCATACGCGTTGTAGATCGAAAATTCCCATTCTCCTTCAAAGTGTTTCCGTTTGGGGCGTTTCAGCGTAGCCGAAAGATCGAGTCTGTGGTAGGCGGGCATGCGATAGGCATTCCGGTCGCTGTAGTATGCTACCACATGTCCTTCGTATTCATACTGGGCAACCGGGAATGTTACGGCATTACCTGTGGCATAGATCCACACCGCTCCGAAACTCCATTTCTTGTTCGCATTGTACATCAGCACGGTGGAGATATCGTTCGGCCGGTCTTGCTTGGCAGGATACCAGCTGTCGTTGTTGATGTACTGAAACTGGCGCTCGGTACGCGAGAGGGTGTAGGCCACCCAGCCGGTAAATTTGCCAATGCTTTTCTTGACCATGAACTCTATCCCGTAAGAGCGGCCGGTCCCGAAATAAAGTTGTGATTCGACCACAGGATTGAGCACCAGGTCTGCTCCGGGTTTGTAATCGATCTGGTTTTGCATGGCTTTGTAATATACCTCGACGGAGGTCTCGAACATATTGTCATGAAAATTTCGGAAATAACCCAGGGCATACTGATCGCAAAGCTGAGGTTTGATGACCTGACTGCTGGGCACCCATAAATCGGTTGGGGCAGAGGCTGTTGTATTCGATAAAAGCTGGATAAACTGACTGGTACGGCAATACGAAGCCTTGACAGAGCTGTTTTTATTGAGGATATACCTGGCCGAAAGCCGGGGTTCCAGACTGGTATATTGCTGTATGATTTGATTCTTGGAATATTTCGAAGTATCCGTGATAGCGCCGGTAGTATCATAGTGAAACACGGTTCCTGGGCCGATTTCATCGTACACCACATAACGCAGCCCCGCCACAAACGAGAGTTTTGACGTGAGCGTGACTTCATCCGAAATATAGGCAGCGCTCTCGATGGCATGTTCCTGGGCAATATTCAGATCGGTGATCAGGCTTGTTCCGTTGGTAGAGATGGTACCAGGCGTAAAAATGTGATTGGTGGTTTCTACACCAAATTTGACTTTATTTTTAGAATTCAGGAAATAATCGAACGCCAGCTTGAACTGATAGTCGCGTATGCCTGAGGTGATTCCAAAATTGCTGGAACCAGAGGTGATATTGATGTTATAGTGGTAATCGCTCACGATGGCCGAGGTATTCAGGAAGAGCTTATCGGTAAAAATATGGTTCCAGCGCAGTGTGCCTGTGGCATTGCCATAATCTATCCCGAAATTTCCGGCGGCGTCGAACACATCGCGTCCAAAATAGCCCGACAGGAAAATACGGTCGCGGTCGGTGATGCGGTAGTTTGCCTTTAGATTTAAATCATAAAAATAAAGCGAAGAAGCCCGAAGCGCCGGAGAGTCGCCGAAGAGGTGCAAAAACACATCGGCATAGGTTCTGCGTCCGCTGATAATAAACGACCCCCGGTCTTTCTTGATCGGACCTTCGATCGTCAACCGCGATGCGATGATCCCGATCCCTCCCTTGACGGTGTATTGTTTTTCGTTCCCATCGTTCATATGTACATCCAGCACCGAGGCAAGCCTGCCGCCATATTCAGCCGGTATACCTCCTTTAAAAAGGGTCATGTCTTTCACGGCATCGCCGTTAAAAACCGAAAAGAAACCAAGCAGGTGGGAGGCATTGTAAACGGTGGCTTCATCGAGCAGGACCAGGTTCTGATCGGCCCCTCCCCCCCGCACATAAAAGCCGGTATTCCCTTCCCCGGCCGACATGACTCCGGGAAGCAACGTAATGGTTTTGAGGATATCCGTTTCACCAAAAAGCACAGGTATGGCCTTGATCTCGGCCATATCGAGGTGATCGCTGCTCATGGTGGTGGATGTCACGTTCTTATCGGTATGCTGTCCGGTGATCTCTACACCTTCAAGCTCGTTCGACAGGTCGCTCAGCTCGATGTTCAGTTTTACGTTTTTTTGAAGATCTACCGCAATCTTTTTTGTTTTCCGCCCTATATAACTTACCTCCACCGTATATTTTCCCGCCGGGAGCGTGATGGAAAAGAAACCGTAGGAGTTGGTATTCACCCCGGTCTTGAGTTCAGGGATAAAGACGCTTGAGCCCAAAACAGATTCACCGTTTGCAGAATCTTTCACTGTACCGCTAATGGTATACTGTTGAGCAGAAACAAGTGCCGGAAACGCAATAATACATGCGAGGAGTAACAGGCGGGTACATTTCATTGGTTGGTGTTGAATTAAGTAGTTCAGAACGCGCAAATGTACATAATTGTTCAGTGCTGCAAGCGGGGCATTTAATAGTGCCGCTGGCTCAGACAACCAACTAATTAATTGGTTTAATGCAGCTGTTCATCATTTTTTAATGATAACGTATACCTTAACAAGCGTTTACCCTCCCTCTCTTGTTAATCCCGCATTTCAAGTCGTCGGAAACATCAAATTGCCGGCTTTCTCTTAAACAACAAGCAATGCCTCCGCAAAAAATGGAGATTTCGATCCCTTCCCCGCTGTTGGTTGAAATGTGAACGTCTTGTTAAATCACAACCGTTGAAGATCATTTGCCGACTCCTGTTCACTGGAGACCGCCGATGGAATACGTTTAGACCCGAGGTACATTTCCTTGTTGTTTACTTTTTAGTAGCTGTTCCTTAAACAGGGGCCCGGAGATGACGCTCCTCTCTATATTCCTAATGAGAGGGTTTTTTATCGCTCAGCCTCACAAAAAACAATGCGCTCATCCCCACCCTACAGAAACTGCAAGGAAACTTGCCGGGAAGTGCAATGATAAGCTCGGGTCAAGGACAAAGCGTGTTTGGAGGCGGAAGAAAGGACAATGGACGAGGAAAAGAGTCGGAAGACGAAGAAGAAGCGTGTATTGACGAAGGAGAAGGGTGTATTGACGAAGGAGAAGAATGCATTGACGAAGGAGAAGGGTGTATTGACGAAGGAGATGAATGCATTGACGAAGGAGAAGGGTGTATTGACGAAGGAGAAGAATGCATTGACGAAGGAGAAGGGTGTATTGACGAAGGAGAAGGAGGTATTTACGAAGGAGAAGGGTGTATTTATGAAGGAGAAGCATGTATTGACGAAGGAGAAGGGTGTTTTTACGAAGGAGGAGGGTGTATTTACGAAGGAGGAGGGTGTATTTACGAAGGAGAAGCGTGTATTTACGAGGAAGAAGAATGTATTTACGAAGCAGAAGAGTGTATATACGAAGAAGAGCAGTGTTGAGACGAAGACAAAGCGTCTGCTGCAACTGATAGGGGTCTCCATGCCTGGTTAGCTGCAGCCATTCAGAAAAACAGAATCGCCCATTTTGCACCCTGGCCTGTCATCGCCGCCAAATCTACTTAGCTATCAAGCCATTAAGAGATAAAGATGCCCGGACCGGATACGTCATTCCTGCAAACGGATTGAATAAAAATGCTACTTATATTTTATTTTAATGCTTTTACTGTGCATTTTAAGATATATTTGAATATTCAATCATCCTTAGATTTTTAACTTGTAGTACAGAATATCGAATTTTCCAGCCTTATATGTAGCCTCACTGCAGCTCGGCAGTTCTCCTCCACAATCATTCGAGACGTGAACTCCTTTATCAGCTTTTCCCAATACCTTTTCAACTTCCTTGGGACTGCAGTTGAGAATCCTTCGGACAAAGAACAGCGAAGTATCGGTGATCTTTGGCGCTTCAGAAGTCACTGTTGGAGGCGCTTTTTCTGCCCCACAGCTACTGATTGAAAGCAGACCAACTATGATGAGCGAAAAGCAAAGGAAGTGTTTCATAGGGCTTTTTATGTCAGCCTAAATATAACGAATTACACAAGAAAAGAGGAAATCTGCTTGGCCGAAACCCCATTGCAACAACTTTTCATAAAAAAACCTTTATTATTTCAACCGCATTGTTTAGTTTTTCAAAAACAATAAGATGAGTTTGATAAAAAACTGGTATTCAGCAATATTTAGAAGAATAAACAGGTGGCTTCTTTGGCTTTTTCATGGTATCTTGATGATTATAAACCCCAAGAAAATGAAAGAACTAGAAAACCAAAAAATCCTTGAGCGGATTGTCAAAACACAATTGGAAGAGTTTGCAACGTATTGTACCCAACCGATTATGTTTCGAGATGAAAAGATAACTGACGTTTTCACGAACATTATAACTGGCTCACCGCTTGAATTTAAATTTATTGGATACGATATTTACATAAAAGCAGAAATTGATAGATTCGAAGGGGTTGCTGTTTTACAAACATTCGAAATAGTAGACGATCATGATGACCATCCTAAGAAAAAAAGACTCCATATCGAAGAAATGGATATCCTCATATGTCATTCTCCAATGGTAACATGGCGATTTTTGCAAGATTTTTCTCAAATGCAAACTGTTGGTAAAAAGCCTGATGGATCGCCCATGCAAGTTCCAATTGACAGGTCCAATATTATAAATTTTAATAATCAATATCCAAATATGCTATTTGAAGTTTTAAAAGCAAGAGCATTAGCCAAGAAACATTAAGAAAATGAGTATACCTCGAAATCACCATTACGTTTCCCAAGTCTTAACTCGCAAGTTCAAAGATGCGAATGACATCATATATCTATATAACAAAACGAGCCAGGAGTTCAGCAGCACCCAATCAACCAAGCATCTCTTCTCTGAAAGAGATTTAAACTCAACCATTACGGAGGAAGGAGTGGTTGACCACAGTTCAGTAGAAGAAATCTTGAACAGAAATTTCGAAACTGGGTTTAATTCTTGCTATGAAACAGTAGTTGCTGCTTTAGCGAATCGTAACCAAATCCCTAATTATGAAGAAGTAATTAGAGCCATACAATATTTGGTGGGCATGGGAATTATTGGTGAAATGAGAAATCCTCATCACATGGCAAAAAAGCAAGAAATATTTTTGGGGACATTTAGAATGCTTTTAGAATTCGCAACGCCAGAGCTCAAAACAATTATTCAGACTCATGAACAAAGTCTCTCTGGAGTTAAAAACAAATTGCCCGTGGATTTTAAAGAAATTAGCGATGGCGTAACTGAATTAATGGGCGACATCTGGTTCTCAATATTTATCGCTCCTGAAAATGAATATTTCTTGCTCCCAGACTGCAGCTCAGCGGTTTTTCGGTCCCAACTGGAAGATGACAACATCGTTGATGGAGAAACATACTATAACCTAAGTAGACCTATTTCGACAGTAATGATGCCTATAAATAGCAAAGTATTGATTATGGCACGGGCTGCAAAAATATGTTCTCGGCAATCTCATGGCACTGGTCTACTGACAAGTGATTTAGTTTATGACCAAAATCAAATGCTTTATAAGAGGGCTTATGAACGAGTCGCCTGTGAAAACGAAGAGTATTTGAAACGATTTATGGAAAAAAATGATGCAATAACCGCAAATGTAAAATGAAGCAAATATTTAAATACTTTTTAAAAGTCCGCCCAGCACTGCTTATACTACTGTCAGTGGCCATCCTGACATACTTCTCCATTGAGTTTTTCCTCATCGGATACCCTGAATTGTTTAAGGGAGCCAATAAACTGGGTCAATTGTTTTCAAAGCTGTCCGTTTCATACATGGCAGCCTTCATTTTCTATTTCATTGTAGTTCATATCAAGAATGAAAAAGACAAGGAGAACATAAATGAATATGTAGGGCAAAAGGTCTATAGTATTTTAACTTCAGCACACCTTTTCATTCAGCCTTTTCTCCAAATAGAGAACAGAAATGCTAGTTTTAGTGACCTCGATTTAAAAAAGTTAAGGTCGCTATTGGCATCTATTAAAAGAGAGGCGAAAGATGCTCCTTTTTCTTTCGAAGGTGAAACTGAGAATGGAACTTGGCTAGATTGGTGGGAATATTTAAAGGAGTCTACGTTCAAGTCATTGAAAGAAATATTTGTTCGCTATAACCATATCGACACAAAACTCATTAAAATATTGACCCGAATTGAGAACAGTGCATTTTTTTCTCAGTGGCCAATGCTATACAAGAACCAACATGATACAACCTTTGCGTTGTATCAGGTGCAGATAGAGATGTATTTGGTCCATATCCAAGAACTTCAAGAATATGCTGATAAACATCTCAGCAGTTATAAGAATAGGACCTCGGAGTTTATGGGGTATAAGCCGAAGACATATTCTGAGACACCAGAAGCTCCTTTAAAAGAGAATTAAAATGAAGCGTTTGTCACCAATTTGTTAATTTTAGCTATGGACAATCCTTTAAAAGCAATTTCTATTCTTGAAAGATTAAATCTCTCCAAATATCCATATGACGATATCGCTTATTGCCTTGGTGTAATTAATAAGTTTGGTACTTTAAAAACAACACTGCAACCAGGAACTGTTATCTATAAAGCAGTACCAAATGAAGTTAATCAGCATTTTAATAAACGATCTCAAATAACCTACCCTCCTTTAGGATTGAATTTAGTTTGTAAAAGAGCAACCACGCCAGATACGACAATGTTCTATGGATCAATTATTCCTCCAAATTCACAACCAGACGAACTAAAGCTTGGAAGGGTCATCGGGGCTTTTGAATCCCTTG
>JABDAO010000084.1 GCA_013289095.1 Bacteroidota bacterium
ACCGAACTTTTTCACTCAAACGATCTTTGTCCTCACGTTTTTGATACAGAAAGTCGGCTACTCCCCAACTTTTGACCTTGCCCCAGGATTTGTCCTTCTCTTAAGTTAAGAGAGGCCCAGTCGGGCCCATTCTTTACTGGACTTACTGATTTTCATTGATCTGTGTTTTTGAAGCATATCCAGGCCATGTTTGATTATTTGTTTTTCTAAACACGATTTTAAATCATTTCCTGATGAGTTAAGGACTGATTTTGCACGAAGTCAATCTTTTAACCAGTGAATCGAACAGTTCTGGGGAATGCTTTTGGGAAACAAAACCTCGGCTCATCCTCAATTGTTTGCTTCAACTGGGCTTATTCGAAAGAAATCCTAAATTTGCTCCAGCATACCTCCTGATGCGAGAAGCTTCTCGGAGAAAAATCAAGCAAACAACTATAAATACCTGGCCGGTTGAGCATTACGGAACAGGATCCATCAAGTACGTGAGCATTGATGTTAATATTACTGCGGTTATGAAAGGAATGCCAGGTGCTTAAATTTGTCGGTAAAAGACTCCTGTACGGAGTATTGGTGATGCTAGGCGTGATCACGGTCATCTTCCTGCTTTTCAATGTATTGCCTGGCGATCCGGCCCGTATGATGCTGGGCCAACATGCCGATTCGCTCTCCATTGCCGCCATCAACAAAGACCTGGGCCGCGACAAGCCACTCACGACACAGTATGTCATGTACCTCAACGATCTTTCTCCCATTTCCTGGCACAATACCAAGGATTACAACAATGCCTTTTTTCTCGACAGCACCAAATACGGCACTCCGCCCAAAATAGCAATCGGGGGGCAACACGCCCTTGTATTCAAATGGCCCTATCTGCGACGATCCTATCAGACCAAACGAAAAGTAACCGAGCTCATTAAGGAAACCATGCCCGAAACGTTTGCTCTGGCATTTGCTTCCATGCTTATTGCTTCGGTGCTGGGCATTGGGTTTGGGATTATTGCGGCCATCAAAAAAAACAGTTTTTTCGACCGGTTCTCGTTTGTGGTTGCCATCATCGGCATGTCGGGCCCTTCTTTTTTCATCGGGTTGTTGTTAATGCTTCTGTTCGGATTCATCCTCAGCGATTATACCGGACTCAAGGTTGTGGGCAGCTTGTACATGGTTGATGAATACACCGGCAAGGAAGTGATGCACCTCAAAAACCTGATCCTGCCAGCCATCACGCTTGGGTTAAGGCCCTGGGCCATTGTATTGCAGCTTACAAGGAGTTCGTTGCTGGAAGTCATGTCGCAGGATTATATCCGTACCGCCAAGGCCAAAGGGTTGAGCTATTACAAAGTGGTATTTAAACATGCGCTGAAAAATGCGTTGAACCCCGTGATCACTTCCATTTCGGGTTGGCTGGCCGGTCTGATGGCAGGAGCCGTATTGGTTGAACGGGTATTCGACTGGAAAGGTATCGGAAGCGCGGTGGTCGATGCACTCGACAATTATGACTTACCTGTGGTCATGGGCAGCACGCTTGTATTTGCCGCCATTTTTATTGTGATCAACGTGATCGTCGATATCATCTACGGAATCCTCGATCCCCGTGTCAGGATCCAGTAATCATTTTGAAAAGCCTTTTGCATGAGAAAAAAGATCGTTGCCGGGAACTGGAAGATGCATAAAAACCTGCATGAAGCCATCCTGCTTACCGATGATATCCGCAAAGGTGTTGAACCGATGCAGCGCACAAGTCTGCCTGTCATTATCCTGGCCCCGGCATTTCCGTTTTTGTACCCGGTGGCGCAAACGCTGGGGGGCCATTCAGCCATCGCCACGGGGGCACAGAATTGCAGTTTTGAAAAATCGGGTGCATTTACCGGAGAAGTATCGGTAGAAATGATACGCAGCACCGGGGCCCGGTATGTCATCATCGGGCATTCTGAACGCCGGGCTTTCTTTGCCGAATCAGATGCGTTGCTTCGCAAAAAATTGATTGCCACACTCGAATCCGATCTTTCGCCGATCTATTGTGTCGGAGAAACCCTTGCCGAACGTAATTCGGGCAATCATTTCACGGTTGTGACCGGGCAACTTTCCGCTGTCCTGAACGAACTGCCACTCAGCCGGCTGTCAGAAATAATTATTGCCTACGAGCCTGTCTGGGCCATCGGAACAGGTATACATGCTTCGGCCGCTCAGGCCCAGGAAATGCATGTCTTCATCCGTCAGCAACTGGCCTTGCTTTGGGGTATGGAATTTGCTCAAAGTACACCCATCCTGTATGGAGGAAGTTGTAACCCGAAAAATGCGGCTGAACTGTTTGCCTGCCCCGATGTCGACGGGGGGCTGATAGGCGGGGCATCCTTGCAGGCCGCTGATTTCCTGGAAATCGTGCGTTTGGCCATGGGGAGCTGACATTCAGGATCAGGTTTCACTGCCCGGTCTGAATTCTTCCCGATCGGTTTGCTGCTTCAATGCCATCGTCACTAAAAATCCTTCACTTGGAATATCTCGGTTTTGATTTTACGGTAAAACCTGCCCTGCCCGGGACAGACATCCTCATAGCCGAACTGGCAGATGCCGGTTTTGAAAGTTTTGAAGAAACAGACACCGGATGCAAGGCCTGGATCCCAGCCCGAAGCTTTGATCAGCAAAGCTTTGATGCCATACCGCTTCTGATGGATAACGCCTACAGCATTGAATATAAAGTGGAAATGATTGCTCACCGCAACTGGAATGCCGAATGGGAAAGCGGGTTTGACCCTGTGGTGGTGGATAATTGTATCATTCGCGCTCCGTTTCACGAGGCTGTCTCAGGCTATGAATATGAAGTTGTCATACTCCCGCAAATGTCGTTTGGCACCGGGCATCATGAAACGACATCGCTCATGGTCGGAAAGTTATTAACCATGAATTTGCAGGGTTTGGCAGCGCTCGATATGGGTTGCGGCACCGGTGTCCTCGCCATTCTGGCTGCTATGAAAGGCGCCGGCCCAATCTGGGCCGTAGACAATAATGCCAATGCCTGCGAAAACACCCTCGAAAATTGCATCCTGAACAAGATACCGGACATCACTGTGAAAAACGGAGACGCTGCCGTTTTGCAGGAAAATCAATTTCATGTTATCTTCGCGAACATCAACAGAAATATCCTGCTGGCCGATATGCATACCTATTTCAGTGCGCTCAAGCCCGGTGGCAGGATACTCATCAGCGGTTTTTTTGAAACAGATATTCCTGAACTTTCTGCGGCTTGTGTAAAGCTGGGATTGAACGAAACCGACCGGAAACAAAAAAACGAATGGGCCCTGCTTGAATATACGAAATAACCGGGGCGTACCCGTTTCTGAAAAGCCAGGCCAGGTGTATTCGTTCTCCTTTGGGTACAACCGGGCGCCTTGGATAAAAGAGTGATGTTGACAAAATCAGTTTAACCGAACGCGCGCTATGCATTTCTCCAAAAAAATAATCCTTCCGCTCATCCTCTTCCTGTTTTCGGGAATAGCAGGTTTTGCACAGAATCAGTTGAAAAGCTTTACCGCCGATCCGGTCGTCTTTATTAAAGAACTGGCCGATTTCTTCGATGCCTCTGAGAAGAAGGAAGGCAAGACCTATGTAAATGAGCAGTTTGCCCCGGTCTGGCTGAAGATGGACGGAAATAAAAAAAACTTCGTCTATAAAATTGCAAACGGGATGCTCATCAAACGTTTGCATACGCCCGAATTCCGGAGCTTTATGAATGCCATCATGTCGGCCATCAATACAAACCAACCCGAGAGCAACCTCAGTCAGTGGGAAAGCTGTGTGGACAAGCTCCTGAACGGAAAGGTGAGCAAGCCCTTTGTGGATTTTGTGAGCATGAGCGAAAACCTGTTTGGCACCAATACGTTTTTTAAATCGGCCACGGCCGAATGGAAATCGGAGACGAACGATTATCAGCTCATCTGCGACAGCGTGCCGCGCATCATCTATAAATCGTTAAACCTACATGGATATTCCAAAGGCGACAGCACGGTGGTGTATAAAACTTCGGGCATCTTTTACCCGACCCAGGGCAAATGGGTCGGCAATGGGGGCCGGGTAGACTGGAGACGCTGCGGACTGGACGAAAACCAGGTGTATGCCGATTTGAAAAAATATACCATCGGACTCAAAAATCCAAGCTATGTGGCCGATTCGGTGACGTTTTTTAACCAAATCTATTTCAAGGGGAAACCCCTCTTGGGTAAACTCACCGAAAAAATTGTGTTCGATGCCACTCAAAAAAATGCGGCATTCCCGCGTTTTGATTCCTACAGTTCTCGCTATTCGATCAAGAACCTGTTCGAAAATGTCGATTTCGACGGGGGCTTTTCTCAGGTAGGGGGCCGTTTCCTGGGCTCGGGTACAAAACAAAGCGAGGCTACGGTAGTCTTTAAACGAAAAGACAAGAAATTTTTGGTGGTGCGTTCCAGCGGTTTTGTCATCACAAAGGATAAGCTCACTTCACCCTCTGCGGGGGTCACCTTTTATCTGGACAACGATTCGATCTGCCATCCTTCCGTCGATTTTAAATACATCATTGCGGATAAAAAAGTTACCATCTACCGAAGCGACGAAGGAGCATCACAAAGTCCATTCACCAATTCTTTTCACAATGTGGACATGTGGTTTGAACAGCTCACCTGGAAACTCGAGGACCCCCGGATTGAAATAAGCGCGGTTCCGGGAAGCAGTCAGAGCGAAGCCACCTTTCGGTCGAAGACGTATTTTAAACGGATGATCATGGATAAATTCCAGGGCATTGCAACCTCCAATCCCTTATACCAGGTACGCGATTTTGTGACAAAGGCAAATGGGGGCAAACGCGATTTTACCATTACCCAGCTTGCCGGATATCTGAAACAAAACCCACAAGATGTTCGGATCCAAATGATGAAATATTCGTTTTACGGGCTTTGCACCTTTGATGTAGACAACGACGAGGTCGTGGTGCGCGACAAACTTTTTAATTACATCGCGAATTCCCTGAACCGCCTGGATTATGACATCATCGAATTTTATTCGAACGTGCCTCCGTCCAGTCTGAATGGAAGCATCAACCTTTTGAACTTTGACATGACCATCAAGGGCGTTTCCGAAATCCAGATGAGCGATTCTCAGAATGTGGTAATCTACCCCCGGAACAAAGAAATCATCCTCAAGAAAAACCGGAATTACACCTTTGCAGGAGCGGTCAAGGCGGGTAAGTTTGAATTCTTCGGGAAAGAATTTTCATTTGATTATGAACTATTCAAGGTAAACCTGCTAAACGTCGACTCGCTGCGGATGATTGTAGACGGCAAAGGTGTGAATGAGTTTGGAAAACCGATACAGGTGCCTTGTAAAACGGTTGTTGAAGACATCAACGGCGATCTGCTCATCGACCATCCTGGAAATAAATCAGGGATCTTCAGCGCGAACCTGGGCCAATACCCGATTTTTAACAGTAAAAAGGAATCGTATGCCTATTATGATAAAAAGAGTATTCAAAAAGGAGTTTACGGCCGTGATAAGTTCTATTTTAAGCTCGAACCATTTTCGATCGATTCGCTCGACAACTTTTCGAACGCAGGTCTGAATTTCAAAGGAAAAATGTCGTCGGCAGGTATTTTTCCCGATTTCAATGAATCACTCGTACTGCAAGCCGACTATTCATTGGGCTTCCAGCGGGCTGCTCCTCCGGGCGGGTTTCCGATGTATGGAGGAAAGGGCAAATTCAACAACCAGATCAGGCTCAGCAATGAAGGCCTGAAAGGTGATGGCACCATCGATTACGTAACCTCGGTGACCACGTCTAAAAACTTTCTGTTCTTTCCCGACTCGACCAATGCCCGGGCCGAAAATTTTGATGTAAAAGAGGTGAAAGGCGGGGATGAATTCCCCACGGTTCAGGGAACAAATATCTATATGCACTGGATGCCGAAGAAGGATGTTATGCAAACGTATGACAAAGATTCTACCTTCAATATGTTCAAAGGACAGACCCGTTTTCACGGAAGGTTGGATTTGACTCCGAAACTGTTGACGGGTGCCGGAAAAATAGATTTTGGGAATGCAGAACTCACGGCCCCCCTGATGAAATTCAAACAAAATAAATTCGATTCGGATACCTCGAATTTTGCACTTAAATCGGATGATTTCAAAGCCCTCAGTTTTGAAACCGACAACGTCAAGGCCCATATCGACTTCGATGCGCGGACGGGTGATTTTGCATCCAATGGTAAGGGGTCGATCGTTAAATTCCCGATCAACCAGTATATCTGTTACATGGATAATTTTAAGTGGTTCATGGACAAAGAAAGCATCGAACTTAACGGAGGGAAAAAAGGCGCCCAGGAGAAAGTGGAAGAATACACCGATCTGGATCTGCAAGGACCAGAATTTATCTCTGTTCACCCCAAACAGGATTCCCTGCGTTTTGTGGCCCCATCGGCCAAATATGACCTGAAAAAACACATCATTGCTGCCAATGACGTGGTTTACATCAATGTGGCAGATGCCCGTATTTATCCCGATAAGGGTGCGGTGACCATCGAGAAAGAGGCCTACATGCGGCCGCTGACCAATGCCAAGATACTTGCCAATACCGTGACCAAGCACCATAAAATGTATAACGCAAACCTCAACATCACCGCCCGGAAAAGCTATTCGGGTTCGGCATCGTATGACTATCTGGATGAGACCAAGGCCAAGCAAACCCTCTACTTCTCAAATATACAGGTGGATACCACTGCTCAGACCTATGCCGAAACAACCATTGGCGAAGAAGCCAAGTTTACACTCAGTCCTCACTTCGATTACAACGGAAAAGTGAAGCTGCTTGCCTCCGAAGAATTCCTGATCTTCAATGGGGTAACACGGATACAGCATTCCTGCGAAATGGTCAACAAAACCTGGTTCCAGTTCAAGGCTCAGATCAACCCCAACGCCATCCTCATACCCGTCACTACCGACCCGGTTGATCAGAACGGAAAACCGATTGCAGTGGGTGTGATGAGCACTACCGATTCGACCCATGTATACTCCGCGTTTCTATCGCGCCGTAAAAACAAAAACGATGTGGATGTGCTGACCTCGGATGGGTTCCTGATCTTTGATAAAAATGTTGGGGAGTACAAGGTGTCGAACAAAGAAAAACTGGTAGAGCGTAACCTCCCCGGCAATTACGTCAGTCTGCATGTGAATACCTGTGTGCTCTACGGCGAAGGAAAGATGAACCTGGGCGCGGATCTGGGAAGCGTAAAAATCTCGCCGGTCGGAACGGCTACCCATTACCTCATTCCCGATTCGACGGCATTTGATCTGATGATTTCAACCGATTTCTTCTTCGACGATGGATTGCTGGATAAGATTGCCGATGCCATCACCGCCAAGGCCGATCTTCCGCCTACCGATTTCTCCCGCCCGGTCTATGAAAAAGGGCTGCGTGAACTCATCGGGAAAGAGAAAGCCGATAAAGCCATTTCGGATATCAACCTCTATGGTAAGTTCAAAAAATTCCCCGACGAGCTAAAAACCACCTTCCTTTTTACGGATGTAAAAATGCGATGGAACCAGAAGACCAAATCCTTCATCTCCACCGGTAAAATAGGGATCGGGAATATCAATAAAAATCAGCTTAACCGTTTGGTGGATGGAAAGATTGCACTCGAACGCAAAAAAACAGGTGATATCCTGCATATCTACATCCAGATTGAAGACGGGAAATGGTTCTATTTTGAATATAACCGGGGCATCATGACGGCCATTTCTTCGGATGAGGGCTGGAACACGGTCATCAAAAACCTCAAATCAGACAAACGTGAACTGAAAGGGGAGAAGGGGCAGAATTACCGGTTTATCCTCGGCCAGCCCCAGGCCCCGAAATTATGGCTGAAAAAAGTGAGCTGTGATGGATGCTGAAAATACGTAAACAGAAACAGCTGCCACACCCAGAAAGAAAATAAGTCTGGGTCGTGTCAATCACTGGATTTGATCATACGATTGAACTCACCTCCCTCTTTTGTGGGTTATTAACATGCTCCTGTTATCAGATTACAGGCTTATTTTTGATGATTTTATGACAATTATCCCTATATTTGATTCTCAGTGCCAATAGATTAACTCATTTTTATAGCACCATGTATCCTGGAGTGGAGTGTTGGCGGTGCTTAAGCGCAGAGCCAGGAAAGCAAAGGAGTGAGTATCCGGATGTATCGATTCGATCCGGAGTTTGTACCGGTGAACATGCTGGTACGTACTGAATCGACGAACTTTAATCAAAAAAATGATCACACCAATAGCGGTTTCAGCCCTTATTTTTGCCTATTTGTTGGGTTCTCTGCCTTCTGCAGTCTGGATCGGAAAGCTTTTTTATGGAGTAGATGTGCGAGAATTTGGCAGTGGGAATGCCGGAGCAACCAATACCTTTCGGGTTCTTGGCAAGAAAGCCGGAATACCGGTGCTGATCCTGGATATCCTCAAAGGCTGGGTGGCGGTTAATATCACCTTTTATCTGCTTGATGATGCCCCCGGTTCAGAACCGTATGTGAATATGCAGATTGTACTGGGTATTGCAGCATTGTTCGGACACATCTTTCCGGTCTTTGCCGGGTTCAGGGGAGGAAAGGGCATTGCCACGTTATTAGGTGTCATGCTGGCTATCCAGCCCGCTGCATCCGCAATCGCAATCCTGGTTTTTTTGGCCGTATTTGTGATCACAGGGTATGTTTCACTCAGTTCAATGACCGCCGGTTTCAGCTTCCCATTTATCATCATGATCCTTTTTAAAACCAGCGTACTGCCTTCCTTGCTGATCTTTTCCTTTTTTATCGCTATTCTTATCCTGGTCACACACCAGAAAAACATTGAACGTCTGATCAAACGTCAGGAGAGCAGGACCCGTCTGCTCCGAAAGAAACAGGCTGTCCTGGTTAAATAAATACAACGAATACACTTCCCCCGAATTATGGAATATCACCGCTCACGGCATCTGTTTGTCAAATTTCCTAACTTTGACTGTTTATCTTGACCGCAAAGCGAACTGACTTTTTTACAGGGCCCTGTATGTTTAAAAGGACTTTTTCTTCTTTCCTGCTCTTCCTTGGAATCTTTCTGCTCCTTCCTCCCCAGCTATATTCCCAGAACGATATCGGTTCGGAAGAGGCCTTGAAAAAAGATGCCCAAAAGGCTTTCGAAGAGGAGGATTTCGGTACGGCCATCAATTACTATCAACGTTTGCTCAGTGCCAACCTCAAGGACCCTGTTTACGGTTATCGGTATGGTGTTTGTCTGGTCATGGCTTCTGCCGACCGGGATGAAGCCCTTAAATACCTCGAAAAAGCCGTGAAAGACCCCGCTTGCGAAAAGGAGGCTTTTTATTATTATGGGCGAGCCCTGCAGTTCAATTATCGGTTTAATGATGCCATTGCTGCCTATTCTAAATATAAATTACAGGTTTCTGAATCGAAAGCCCACAAGATGCAGATCGATCACCTCATCGAGACCTGCAACAACGGGAAAAGCCTGTTGCGTAAAATAAGCGATCTGCAGGTAATCGATAAGAAAAACCTGGAGGAGAAAGATTTCTTCCGATCCTACGATCTGAGTGACATCGGCGGAAGATTGCTTGTAAAACCGGATGAATTCAAGACCTCGCTCGACAAAAAGAAAAAGGAAAGCTCCATCATTTTCCTCTCTCCCGATAAAAATGAGATCTATTTTTCGAGCTACGGAAATAGCGATGAAAATGGGAAAGACATCTATATGATCAAAAGGCTTCCGAATGGGGAGTATGGAAAACCGATCTCGCTTGGTTACCCGATCAATACCGAATACGATGAAGATTACCCATTCCTGCATCCCAACGGAAAGGTGCTCTATTTTGCTTCCAAAGGTCACAACAGCATGGGCGGGTATGACCTCTTCAAATCCGAACGAAATGAAGAAACCGGAGCCTGGGGCAAACCGGTCAACCTCGATTTTCCGATTAATACTCCCGATGATGACATTATGTTTGTTACCGATAAGGATGAAAAAACGGCCTATTTTGCCTCAAAAAGGGTGAGTGAAAAAGGCCGGATTGATATCTACCATGTTGCTCTGCAGCGTAAGCCTGTGGATGTCTGTATTTTTCGTGGAAAATTCATTCCATTGCGGGATTCGTTGGGCAAGGCAGCAAAACTTACCGTAAAAAATGTGGATGATAATGAGGTAGAGGCCGTGCTAAAAACCCTGGAACTGAACGGGGAGTATACGCTAAGCCTGCCAAACGGCGGTAAATTTCTGGTTACGGTCGAAACACCTGAAGGAGATATTCAATCAGACTTGCTCCTCATACCCCAGCAGGCCGAAACGGTTCCCATCCGTCAGGAAATTTCCTATTTGGGCGGTAAAATGAAAATCAACAGCTTTTTCGGTGAAACGAATGCGGATGATGATAAACTCGGACTGGCCATGGATCTTATCCGAGACAAAGCCCGTCTGGATGTTAACAGCAACAAAACAACCGACGTAGCAGTTGCCCCCGCAACCGATTCGAAGGTAGATACTGCGCTTTTTCCGAAGAACCTGCCAGTGGCTTCCACCGGTTCAAAGACCCCCAAGAGTTTGTCAAATGATGACCTGGTCAAAATTGCCCAGGACGATGCCTCCGATGTGGCGAAAGATGCGGCTGCTTCAAAGGACGCTGCCGATAAGGCCCTCGCCCTGGTCAATGATAAGAATACCAAGGCCCAGGAGCTTAGTAAAAAGCTGGATGAAACCAATGCTGCACTGGCCGCAGCAACTGACCCATCGGAGAAACAAAGTCTGCAGATACATGCCGACCTGATCCAGAATCAGGAAAATACTGCCGAAACAGAAGCCCGTGCAGCCAATAATTTTTATAAAAGCCTCGGTGCCGAAGCTGTAAAAAAACAGCAGGAAGCGGATCTGAGTAAGCAATATGCGGCCGATCTGGCTGTGGCCATCAAATCAAACTCCAGGGATGCCATGGCAAAACTGGATGCACAAAAAGAAGCAATTGATAAGTTGAATGAAGAAAAAACGAGCCCGGATGATATGGTTTCGTCGATCCAAAAAGAAGCCGATGACAAACGGAAAGAACTTGATAAGATTACGGGTGAGTCGTCCAGAGCTCATGATGATATCAAAGGTATGCAGGACGAAATTGTAAACCTCAACAGGGAACAACAGGAGACCAAGAATGAAAGCTTGAAAGAAGGGCTGAAGGGACAGGCAGATGGATTAAAAGACGAAATCAGTAAAAAAGAAACAGAAATTACGCTGAATGATGTCAAGATAAACAAGCTTCAAAAAGAGTCTGAAAACCTTAGCAATCAGGCATATCTCGTTCATCAGATGAATGAACAGATCAAGACCGGACAGATTGCTGCTCCCTCCACTTCGATCGATAAAGAGAAGCTGAACGAACAGATCAGCGCCTATCATCCGGTTGAATCAACGACACCTGCTGCTCCGGGTGATGGAGCTGTAAGCAAGGATAAATCAACGGCCGTTTCATTAACAACGGTCACCGCCATTGAGCCTGCTGCTGTGGTAAAAACAGCCGATCCGGCCCCCGTCAAAACAGATGCAACAGCTGACGATCCGGGGCTGACAGACGTAAAATATACCCTCCTCCTTGCCGATGCTGGTTCAAAAACGACTGATGCGGCAAAAGAGGAAGCCAAGGCTGATGTTTATCGTCAATGGTCGGATGCCTTGTCGGGCATCGTTCAAAAGAAGACGGCAGAACTGAATCATACCGAGGATATTGACCAGCGCGACAAACTCAACGATGAGATCGCTGCTCTTTCCAAAAGCCAGCAGGAAAAACACCTCCTTGCCGAAACGGGTAAATCAAAGGCTGAACAACTACGCCAGACTAGCGGTATAGCCGATGGCGGTACGCCGAAGACAACAACCGACACCCCGGGCAGCATTACGGCAGCATCTTCAGGATCGGTTAAGGGAGCAGACAGTTTTCATGCCGACACCCCGGGAAGCGTTACTGCGGCATCCTCCGGAACTGTGAAAGGGGTCGATAACTTTCAGACTGATCCGGCTTTGACCCTGAATTACCAAAACAAAGTGGCCGCAAGCGACTCTATTT
>JABDAO010000085.1 GCA_013289095.1 Bacteroidota bacterium
CGGTAACCCTTTCGGCCCCATTCCTCACCTGCTTGCCACCGCCGAATATGTGACAAAGGTACATGCCATCTGTATACGCTGCGGAAACCTGGCCAACCATTCGCACCGCATCAGTGGGCAAAAAGACCTTGTCGTGCTCGGCGAGACCAATGCCTACGAAGCCCTGTGCAGAGATTGTTTTAAGCTGACAAAAGAGGGGTGATACATCAAACAGGCTGTTTTCTCTTTTCGGATACCGCTGTGAACTGACCATTATGGAATACCCTATTTCTGCAATTGCTTCTGTACTAAACGCCCCTATTCGGGGTGACGGCAACCCGGATGCTATCATCAATCAGTTGCTGATAGACAGCCGAAAGCTCATTTCACCCGAATCATCCCTCTTCTTTGCCATCCGTGGCGACCGCCATGACGGGCACCGGTTTCTTGCCGATCTGTATGAGAAAGGGGTGCGCAACTTCGTGGTTTCATCCCTGCCTCCTGATCTGACACGGTTTGCAGACGCTGCGTTGCTGTTGGTGGACGATACGTTGCAGGCCCTTCAAAAACTGGCGGCCTGGCACCGCAGCCATTTTCAAGTTCCGGTCATCGCAATCACAGGAAGCAATGGAAAAACCATCGTCAAAGAATGGTTGTACCAGCTTTTGCGCGAAGATAAAAACATGGTCAGAAGCCCCAAGAGTTTCAACTCCCAGGTTGGGGTACCCATCTCGGTATGGCTCATGAAGGAAGAACACGAGCTGGGTATTTTTGAAGCCGGGATTTCCATGCCGGGTGAAATGAAATACCTCGAACCCATCATTGCCCCCACACTTGGTCTCATCACAAACATTGGACAGGCCCATGATGAAAATTTCGAGGACCTGCGTCAGAAAGTGAGCGAAAAACTGCTCCTGTTTAAAAACGCCGAAGCCTTGATCTTTTGCCGCGACTACCTGCTTATTCAGGATGAGCTTACGACTTCGGAGGCATTTGAGAAACTGAAATTTTTCACCTGGTCTCGCAAGACCAGGGCCGACCTCCAGGTCGGGAAGGTAACCAAAAGCATAGCCGATACCGAGATCCAGGCTGTTTATAAAAACGCATTCATCAAAATAAAAATACCGTTTACCGACGAAGCCAGTATCGAAAATGCCATTCATTGCTGGGCAACCTTGCTGTTTTTAGGTTACGAAAACGAGGTGATTTCAACCCGAATGTTATTTCTCAGTCCGGTTGCAATGCGTCTTGAGCTGAAAGAAGGCATCAACAATTGCTCGATCATCAACGACAGTTACAATTCCGATCTGGGTTCGCTGAGCATTGCCCTCGATTTTTTAAACCAGCAAAAACAGCATCCGCGCCGAACCCTTATTCTTTCCGACATTCTTCAAAGCGGCAAGAGCGAAGAAAATCTGTATGCCGAAGTGGCCGAGCTCCTGCTCCGCAAGGGCATCAACCGGCTCATCGGCATCGGCGAGGCCATTTCAAGACAAAGCGGGCAATTCAGGATCGAATGTAGTTTTTATCCCGGCACTTCAGAATTTCTGAGACAATACAACCATTCGTTCTTCAGGGACGAGACCATCTTGCTGAAAGGGGCGCGCAGCTTCGGGTTTGAAGATATCAGCAAAGTGGTCCAGCAAAAAGCCCACGAAACGGTCATGGAGGTGAACCTGAGCGCCATTGTCAATAATTTGAACTATTACAGATCCAAGCTTCAACCCACGGTCAGGCTCATGGCCATGGTCAAAGCCTTTTCGTACGGGAGCGGCAGTTTTGAGATTGCCAACGTGCTTCAGTTCCACCGGGTAGATTATCTGGCTGTGGCCTATGCCGATGAGGGGATAGAGCTCCGCAAGGCCGGGATCACACTGCCCATCATGGTTATGAACCCCGAAGAACAGAGTTACGACAGCATGATCCAGTACAACCTGGAACCCGAGATTTTCAGCTTTCGCGTATTGAATCTCTTTGATGAAGCGGTACGGAGAAATAAAATCATGCTCGAGAACGACCGCCGTTTGCAGATTCACCTGAAACTGGATACAGGCATGCACCGCCTGGGTTTTGAAGAAAAGGACCTGAATGAACTGGTGGTGCGTATACGCAACAATAAAAACCTGCAGATCTGTTCGGTGTTTTCGCACCTGGCAGGAAGCGATGAAGCCGAACACGACGGCTTTACCAAACACCAACTCGATCTGTTTAAACGCATGAGCGCCGCCCTCACGGCTCATTTCGATTATCCGATCTTGAGGCATATACTCAACTCAGCAGGCATCAGCCGTTTTCCGGCAGGGGCATTTGAAATGGTGAGGTTGGGCATTGGACTCTATGGCATTGGTGCAGACGAGGAGGAACAGACCCGGCTCCAACAAGTGAGTACCCTCAAAACAACCATTTCGCAGATCAGACAGGTAGCCAAGGGCGAAAGCATTGGGTACAGCCGCAAAGCGTATGCAACCGAAAACATGCTCATTGCAACCGTTCCCATTGGGTATGCCGATGGGCTCAGCCGAAGGCTCAGCAATGGAAAAGGGAAAATGCATGTACACGGTAAGCCGGCCCCGATCGTAGGAAATGTCTGTATGGATATGTGTATGATCGACATTACCCATATCCTGGCCAACGAAGGCGATGAGGTGTTGGTCTTCAGCCAGGAATACCCCATCTCCCGCATTGCAAAAGACCTGGGCACCATTCCCTACGAAGTGCTCACCAATGTTTCGCGAAGGGTGAAACGCGTGTATTTTCAGGAATAAACTTCCGTTTCTACACTCGCCTTATTCAGATACTCAATCGTTTCTGGCCTTAGTCTTAACCCGGCAGCCTTTGCCAGCTCCATCCATTGCTCAGGGCTCGAAGCGCTTGCTATGGGTGTGGTAACCGAGGGGCGGGCAAGCAACCAGGCCAGCGAGATAACGGCAGGTGTGGAAGCATATTCGTTCGAGACGGTATCGAGCGCATCCAGGATCCGGAATCCGCGTTGGTTGAGGCAACGTGCAATTCTATCTCCACGCTGGCTCTTCCCAAGATCGGTCTTGCTTCGGTATTTACCCGTCAAAAACCCGCTGCAAAGTCCAAAATAACTCATTACGGCTATCTTATTCTCCAGACAAAACGGTTCCAGTTCGTTTTCAAAGACATTCCTATCGTACAAATTATACATCGGTTGCAGGGTATGGTACTGCGGATAGCCCTGTTCATCGCTAATCCGGAGCGCCTGTTTCATTCGCGGCACGGTATAATTCGATGCGCCGATAAACCTGACCTTGCCCTGGTCCACCAGTTTTGAATACGCGCCCAGCGTATCCTCCATGGGTGTCTGTGCATCATCCAGATGGCTTTGATACAGATCGATGTAATCAGTCTGCAGACGTTTGAGCGATTCTTCAACCGTACGCAGGATATGTGCCGGGTCAAGCCCCCGGTTATCGGGGCCGGTTCCCTGTCCCCCAACCTTGGTTGCGATAATCAGATCCGGGCGGTTGCCCCTTACCTTCATCCAGTTGCCAAGCACCCGTTCGGATTCACCACCCGAATTTCCGGGGGCCCAGAACGAGTAGATATCTGCGGTGTCAATAAAATTAAAACCCGTTGCAACAAATGCATCCAGGATTTTAAAAGAAGTTGGTTCATCGGCTGTCCAGCCAAGTACATTGCCTCCGAAACAAATCGGAGCAACTTCAATTCCGGTTTTACCTAAGATTCGTTTTTCCATGGCATTTGTATTTAATCAGCATCCCAAAGATACACCCAGATTTTCAAGACATTGGAAAAGTAGAATCAAATTGCTGGCTTTCGCCCAGAACAACAAGCAAAGCCTACAAAAAATGGCGGTTTCGATCCCTTCCCGGATTTTGGCTGAAATGTAAAAGTCTTGTTTAATCAAGACCTTCGAAGAATCAATTGGTGACCCAGTTAAATGGAGATGCCCTATGGAATAAGTATAGGGCACAGGGTGCCGCGTATACCCCTCTTGTGTGATTGCTTGCCCCCACGGATGAATCCGTGGGCTATGGTTCATGCGTCAGCACATAGCCCACGATTTTAATCGTGGGCTTGCAATGCGAAAAGGATTCGTGAACCGTTTTAACGGTTTATCCCGCTTCTAATGCATAATGGGGGATAAATAGACCGCCGGAGATTCGGATTCAAAAATAAAGCGGGTGAACTTTTAACTTCTTCGGCACACAGTTATATTCAAGCGCCGGAGCAGGCACCTTGATGAAATTGATGGTCTTGAAAAAGATGGCTGCGCCGGGGTCGCTGGTTTGGATTTTTGTAAAGTCGACATCCGCCGAAAGAAAAAGTTTTCGTGATCTTACAAAGGCATGGGCTCCGGTGGTATCGTTGGGTAAGGACGGGGTCTTCCTTCCGGTTATCATCCCGTCGGCCCCCATACCGATAGTGGCATTGAGCCAGTGCGGAAAATCAGCATGGGGATCAAGAAATGAATAGACATTTACCGACAGCCAATAAGATTGACCATTATAATCTTTCATGATGCTTTGGGCCCAGTTTGTCCCGAGTTCATCGGGTCTGTAGGATGGATAAATTGTTTGGTGGTACGAAAATTTTATCTGGATGCGTTGCTGGTTCCAGGCCAGGTTCTGCCCGATGACAAGACCCGATCCGGCAACATTGGCAAGCATATCGCCTCCCGAGAAACCCCAGCCCGACGAAAAACCATCGAACATCTCGATGATGGTCAGAAACAGCAATCCGGTAACACCGCCGCACCAGTATGCCTGTCGTTGTTTCATGCCCGACCACTGATAAAAATCGGTGCCCACTGCGCCCAGGTTATAGGCTGTCATGGCATGCCCGGCTTTATCCATTTGCATCCATTCGGCATTGTCGTTGAAAAAATGAAAACGGCTGTGTTTGTAATTCTTATACCAGAGAGATTGTAAGGCAATCAGGGCCCCGGTAAAGAGCACACCCTCGGTAATGCCCACCCCGCTTATTCTTTTGGCATCCGGAGCCGGGGCCGGATAAAAAAAACCGGTATTGGCATTTTGTGCACCCAGGGCAAAGGCTGAAAGCAACACCAGGACGCACATTTTCGACTTCATGAAAAGCAAGGGTTTTGATCCGGGTCCTGTAGCTGAAAGAGAAGAATTGTTCTGAAAACAGTGCAAGATAATAAATTGCTTTCTTGATCCCGACACCTTCCAACAGGTAATAAAGGGAGAAGGGAATGACCCACACCCGATCGGTCCAAAAACAAAGTGAGAGTTGGGACCGGGCCAGAAAAACCCAGGTTTTGAGGCAAATGAGTATGCCATGACATAATAAATCCCGATCTTGTACGTTCATTTATCCGGGAAAGGCACAGCCCGAGAAGGCGGCCCCAAACAATGACCCGATAATTGTATCCGTACCATGCACCTGAACCCTTCCATCCGTCTTCTGAAAAGCTCCCTGTTCCTGTTTCTTGCTTTTTTTTCGTTCCCTCTTTTTGTCATTGCCCAGGTAAATCAGCAGCATGCACTACCGGTAAAGCCACCCACGGCCCAACATCCGGCACAAACAGAAACCGTTCCTACTGCCAAACAAGACCCCCTTCCGGCCCCCGGCACCTTTGTCATTAAATGGCAGGCTCCCCAAAACCTGAGCCTGCCCGATGGAAGCCAGCACAAAGCGCTTAATTTCAAATCGGTAAAATACACGGGCAAGGAAATGTTGCCTTGTTTTTTCAAACACGTATCGGTTACAAAGGGGCAAATGCTGGCTTCGGTTACGTTGATCAACCCGGTGTACCAACCCCTCGAAACGGCACAGCTTTCGCTCATTAGCCGGGCCGCTCTTACCACCGCCATTGTCCCAAAAGTTGTTTCGGGCTATGCAAAACACCTGCCTGTGGCCGACATCAGTTTTATCCCCCTGCGCATCAATCCTTCCAGCGGTCAGATCGAGAAACTGGTTTCGTTCGAATGGAAACTCATCGAAAACCCCGAACCTGTTCATACGGGCCGTCGCGCCAACAAACAGAGCTTTGTCTCAGCCTCCATCCTGTCAACCGGCACCTGGTACCGCATTGGCGTTACCTCCGATGGGGTTTACAAGATGAATTACCGGTACCTGAAATCATTGGGTATAGACATGAAAACCCTGGATCCCCGCAATCTTAAGCTCTATGGAAATGGAGGAGGCATGCTGCCCTTTCAGAATTCGGCTTTCAGGTACGACGATCTGGTGCAAAATTCCATCTATATCTCCAATGAGTCGAAAGGCAAGATGGATACAACCGATTACGTGCTTTTTTACGGGCGCGGACAGACAAAATGGAGATACAATCCCGGGCCTGCACCCTGCTCCACCAAATTCAACCATATCATCAACACCTATAGCGACACAACCTATTATTTTATCAATACCGACCT
This sequence comes from Bacteroidota bacterium, assembly GCA_013289095.1. Taxonomy (GTDB): domain Bacteria; phylum Bacteroidota; class Bacteroidia; order Palsa-965; family Palsa-965; genus Palsa-965. Next base: position 6,372 of record JABDAO010000085.1, read on the forward strand.
CACCACCCCGGCTTCACAACGCATGCCTGTTTACGGCGAAACCGGCACTACCCCAACAAACCAGGTAAACACGTTTGATGATTACGCCTTTGCCGAAAATGATGCGGTAAACCTGATTCAATCCGGAAGAGAATTCTACGGCGATCTGTTCAGCGCCGTAAACAGCTATACCTATCCCTTTAATTTTCCAAACATCGATCTCTCTTCCAAAGTCAGGATCAAGACCGATCTGGTAGCCCGTAACAACGACCAAACCACCACCTTCGATCTTACCTGTCAGAATACCACCACCTCGTTTGTTGTGCCTTCTGTTGATTTTGCCACCTACTGGGCCACCTACGCCGCCGGGGGCGACAGCTGTATTGCGTTTACCCCAACCTCCGGATCGCTCAATGTAACCGTCTCCAAAGAACTGTCGGGCAGCTCGCCTGCCGGTACGGGGTGGATGAACTATGTTGAAGTAAACGCGCGGCGGGCGCTGATCTACACCGGCCCGCAGATGTCTTTCCGCGATACGGCTTCGGTGGGTCCGGGTAAAACAGCTTCGTTCAATATTGCCCAGGCCAATTCCAACCTGCGTGTACTGGATATCAGCAATTTTGCAAATACCGCCTGGCAGAGCACCCAACGCAACAATACCACCCTCTCGTTTACGGTCCATACCGATTCGTTACGACAGTTTATTGTGTTCGACACCACAGCCATCCTCCCCACACCCCTGGCCCTCGGCCCGGTTGCCAATCAGAACCTGCACGGGCTCGGCCAGACCGATATGATCATCATCACCCATCCCGCATTCCTGGCCCAGGCCGAACGTCTGGCTGAAATGCATCTCTTACAGGATACGCTCACCAGCGTGGTGGTTACGCCTCAACAGATTTACAACGAATTTTCATCCGGGTCGCAAGACATCGTCGGGTTGCGCGATTTTGTAAAAATGTTTTACGACCGCTCTGTAAGCGCCGGTCAGCCTCCGCGTTATCTGCTCCTGCTTGGTACAGGTTCGTACGATCCCAAAAACCGGGTGCCCAACAACACCAATTTTATTCTGGCTTTTGAAAACGACAATTCGATTGATTACAGCAACTCCTATGTATCCGATGAATTCTATGGTTTGCTCGACGACAGCGAAGGCGCCTGGGATTCGGGAAATGATGCAGGCTTTATCGATATCGGGATGGGGCGTATACCCGTTACCACCCCCGACCAGGCCAAGGCCATCGTTGATAAAATAGTAAAATACACCAGCATCGGAAGCCCTCCTCCCGCCAATTCATGCAACACAGGCAATTGCTCACCCATGGGCGACTGGAGAAACACCGTCTGTTTTGTGGCCGACGACGATGCTTCTGATTTCATCAGCCAGGCTGAACAGGAAGCCACCATGGTTGACACCTCGCGCTGGAGCCTGAATTACAATATCGACAAAATTTACAGCGATGCCTACCAGGAGATACAAACCCCCGGAGGGGGCCTCTATCCTACCGTGAACATTGCCATAGACCAGCGGGTAGAACGCGGTGCGCTGATTATCAACTATACCGGGCATGGTGGAGAAGAAGGCTGGTCGCACAAGCGGATCCTTCAAAACAGCGATATCAATGCCTGGAACAATATCTGCAACATGCCCCTGTTTATGACCGCCACCTGCGAGTTCTCTACCTACGACGACCCTTCTATCGTTTCCTCCGGCGAGCTTGTCCTGCTGAATTCAAACGGAGGCGGTATCGCCCTGCTCAGTACCACCCGCGAAACCTACTCCTCCCCCAATTTTTTCCTCAACCAGAATTTTTACAATGCCGTGTTCACCCCTGTTACGGGCGGAATGCCCCGCCTGGGCGATGTGTATGGCCAAACCGAAATAGCCTCGGGCAATGACATCAACAACCGTAACTTTACCTTATTGGGCGATCCCGCGATAAGGCTTGCCTACCCGTATTACGGATGCAAGACCACCAGTCTGAATACGGTCAGCCTCTCCTCTCCAACCGTTACCGACACAGCCCATGCCCTCGACCAGGTTACCGTTAAAGGATATGTGACCGACCGCAGCGGAAATATGCTTTCTAATTTTAACGGTACGCTCTACCCAACCGTATTCGACAAACCAACCAACCTCACCACACTCTCTAACGATGGCCCATCGCTCGACCCGCCCTGGCCCTTCCAGCTCCAGAACAGTGTTATCTACAAAGGCAAGGCAACCATCAAAAACGGGATGTACCAGTTTTCATTCCCTGTGCCCAAAGACATTGCCTATAATTATGGTGCGGGCCGCATCAGCTATTATTTTGAGAATGGGGTGAACGACGGGGCCGGGTATAGCTCGCAGCTCATCATCGGCGGTTCATCCACCCATCTCCACCCCGATACCAAGGGACCCACTGTAAGGCTCTATCTCAACGACAGCACCTTTGTGTACGACGGCACCACCAACGAAAACCCCCAACTCTATGCCATCCTGTTCGACAGCAGCGGGGTGAATACCGTGGGCAATGGCGTAGGTCACGACCTCTCGGCAGTGCTCGATGGAAACACCAGCAGCCCGGCCATCCTAAACGATTATTATACGGCCGATATGAACACCTACAAAAGCGGACGGATACGTTATCCCTATACCGGGTTGAGCGAAGGCGTACATACCCTCAGACTCAAGGTCTGGGATGTGTACGACAACTCTTCACAGGCCTATACCGAATTTATCGTGTCGAGTTCTGCCGTCATGGCCCTGAAACATGTGCTCAATTATCCCAACCCTTTTACCTCCCATACCCAATTCTTTTTCGAGGACAACGAGTGTTGTCAAAACCTCAATGTATCGATCGAAATTTTTACGGTATCCGGAAAAATGGTGAAGTCTATTCAAACAAACGTATACTCCGACGGGTTCCGGTCGCCCCCGATAGACTGGGACGGACGCGATGATTTTGGCGACAAGATAGGCCGGGGTGTATACGTCTACCGGATAAGTGTTCGTGCCGACGGTAAACCAACCGTTGAGAAATACGAAAAACTGGTCATTCTGAATTGAGGCCCGTCTGGGCGCTATGCGTTGGTTGACAGACCCCGGCTTTTCCCAAAACAAGATAAGGGTATCTCTAATAACCCCTTCCAAACATTCCCTTCTGCCTGTGGTGGAGAGGGGCAGGGAGAGGTCACTAAATCGGGGTTATTTGAAATGCCCAGCATATCAGATTTATTTACTACCTTTAGTAAGGTTCATCTTTTCTCTGGTTTAAACAATTCAGGAACAGATACAACCCGAAAATATCTTACCAAAACAACAGAGGAATCAGGGACCGTATCCCGGTTTGGTGTTTCACATCTCTTCCTCTTATCCGTTACCAAGAATAACCCCTGGTAAGTACCCTTCGGGAAAAGACAGCAGTTTTTTTACCCGGTCTGTTCGGCAACCCCGAAAAGTACAGGATCTATCCAATCAAAAACGGTCATGCTCATTCCTGCTCAGGATATTGCTCAACCGGTGAAGAAGGCAGGAATCAGCGCGGTGCTCCTTTTTCTTTTTTCCTCCTTCTTTGCCCAAACCAGTACGGTTACCGACAGTATTTGCAAAAAGGATTCTGTCTGTCTGAAAGATTCTTTGCGTTTTTACAAAAACCTGCATGACCTGGCGGCTAAACACAAACTCACCTATTTGGTCTACGGCGCTGTGTTCAGAAACCCGCCCCAGGATGCCCCGGTGGCGCCGGGCCAGCCGGTGATCATCAACAATAAAAAATATTTCAAAACGTATCAGGGCAAAACCATCCGCACCATCAGGGTGCTCACGCTCGATCCGCTTGGCAAGGTTTTGAACGATACCATCCTCCTGCCCAGAAACGCGTTGGAAGATGCCGCCAATGTATTCCATATAAAGACAAAGGCCTTTGTGGTCAGAAACCAGCTCCTGTTCAAAACAGGCGAAAAACTGGATTCCCTAAAGCTCATCGAAAGCGAACGCCTCATCCGCCAATCGCCGGGCATACGCGATGCCATGGTAACCCCGGCATGCCCTGTTTCCGGAAATGACAGCGTAGATGTGCTGGTGGTAACCAAGGACCAATGGTCGGTTACAGGCGGGGCAGGTCTGAGCACAGCAACCAATTCATTTCAATTGGGCGAAAACAATTTCCTCGGTCTTTCGCATATCATCCAGGACCAGGTGACGTTTAACCCCAACGTCGCGAACAGTTTTGTCTCCACCGGTAACTATCTGGTTTCGAATTACCGGCACACGTTCATCAGCGCCAATACCTATTATACCTGGTCACCACAAACCAAGATCCTGGGGATGACGCTCGACCGCGAATTTGTGACACCTACCATCAAATGGGCAGGAGGCACGGGCATGGTACTGGTAAACACCCAGTGGTTTGCAATGATCAACAACCGGCTGTTTACCTCCCCCCTCTCCTACCGTCAGGAAGATACCTGGCTGGGGCGCAGTTATCAGCTGCACAAAGACCAGTTCAGACCTTACAAAGACACCCGCGTGGTACTGGCCGGGCGTGTGGCCGACACCCAGTATCTCAAACGCCCCTCGTTTGCCGACGACAGCCTGCGTCGTAACCAGGGCAGCACACTCTATCTGGCCAGCCTCAGTTTCACTTCCCGCGATTATTATAAAGATGTAAACGTTTACCGTTTCGGCCGTATAGAAGATGTGCCCGAAGGACGGCTCTTTACACTGCTGGCCGGTTATCAGAAAAACGAATTTTATGAGCAGTATTATTACGGGGCCCGGTTTGCAGCCGGCAAACACATCAAACATTTGGGCAACCTCTCGGGCAAGGCCGAAGCCGGCGCCTTTTTGCGGCAGGGCCTGGCGCACGAAGGTGTGATCAACGCCGAAATCGATTTCCTCTCCGATCTGCTCGTTATCCGCAAATGGAGCGTGCGCGAATTCCTGAACCTGCATGCCACCAACGGCATCAACCGCGATGCAGGCGAATCTATCAACCTCGGGGGGGCCACGGGTTTAAACGGGTTTAACAGCACGCTTGTAAACGGAACCAATAAACTGGTCATGAATATATCTACCGTGGTCTACACCCCCTACCACCTGCTTGGGTTCAGGTTCGCCGCCGTGTTGTTTGCCGGTCTGGGCTGTGTAGGCACCGGTCTGGCTTCGCCAAGCTACGGCACGCTGTATCAAACCTATGGGCTGGGCCTGCTTATAAGAAATGAAAACCTGATCATCAATACGATCCAGCTTTCGGTAAACTATTACCCCATTGTGCCGGGCCGTACTTCAAACAACCTGGTCTTTTCGCCCAGCATCCAGGCTGCTCCGGCCTTTGGCAATTTCTCGGTTACCAAACCCGATGTTATTGGCTATCAATGAGGGGGATTGGGAATTTTCGGGAGGGGCTTAGTTCAGGTCAACGTCATTTTCCGGGGAGTAACCTGTTTTCTCCCGCATTATTCATTAGGAATCGGCCTTCCCGCTCAAAAGGCTGAGAGCACATGCACCCTGCGGGATAACCGTCCCGATTGATATCGGGACACACACAAAAGGCTTAACGCACGTTGCATTAGCCTGTTACACGGCTAATGCAAAATCCCGGTTTACACCCTTTCTTAGTATTTTTAAAGACCCGATGGGCTCCAGGGATAAGTCTTCAAATGGAAGAAAGCGCTC
>JABDAO010000086.1 GCA_013289095.1 Bacteroidota bacterium
GGCTTCATAATTAAACAGTTCGTCGCCCATTTCGGTATCGGTTACAAAGGAGTTGAGGTTGATGGTGCGTGTAGAACCGTCTTTATTCATGAATTTGACCGCATGGATTTGATTTTTTGTCTTATCGATCATGAGTTTGATGGTATGAAAATCCTGCTGATCGGGGTTGAGGGGATAGAGATCGATGACTTCTACGGTGATGCCATCCTGTAATTCTTCCTTCTCGAAACGGTATTTATATCCTTCTTCGTAAATGGTAAACATCTTGCTGATGTCTATGCCCTTTTTTGTCTTTGATTTGTCATCCGATTTCGGGACGAAATCCTTGGTGGTTTCCTTGGCCGAGGCCACGTAGTTCCAGATAAAGACCCCGTTGTTGTAATATTCCTGTCCTTTTAAATTGGCTTTGTATTTTTTGCCCTTGATGAGGAGGCTCCCATCCTGGGTATCCTTCTTTTTATCCTTGTTTTCGGTAATGATGGTAAAAGTAGCCTTGATTGTTTTATAGGCCTTTGTCTTGGCGCTCAGTTCATCGAGTATGGCTTTGGCCTTGGGGTCAAGGGCTTCTTTTTGGGCGTAGAGTGTGGTAGCCATCAAAATCAGGGCTACGAGGGTAAGTGCAAGCAGGTTATTCTTGAACATAAAGGGTGAATTTCAGGGTTAGCAAGTCAAAGATAACAGACATTTCTGAATCGGGATTGGCGCTTGAGCAAGGTTAGGCAAAAGTCGTACCTAAAAAAACATGGGGTTTGGGATTTATGATTTGGGAATTAACAAAGAATTGGGATTTTGGAAGTACGAGTTGGGATTTAATGAAAGATATTGAATTTAGTTGATAATTTAGTTGGACTTCGGTTTCGAAATTTCTAAATACCACTTCCAAAAATCCAAAATTTTCTATTCCTCCGCCTGTCCTTTGAGCATCTGATCGAGCGAAGCCAGGTCTTTGATGAGCACTTCCCTGGCCTTGCTGCCCTCGAACTTTCCGATGATCCCGGATGCCTCAAGCTGGTCGACAATACGCCCGGCGCGGTTATAACCCAATTTTAGTTTGCGCTGTAGCAGGGAAGCCGAACCCTGCTGGTGTGTAACAACAATACGGGCCGCATCCTCGAACATGGAGTCGCGCTCGGAGGCATCGAAATCTGATTTTCCACCTTCTTCGTTTTCATCTACATATTCAGGCAAACGGAAGACATCGGGATAAGCACGTTGAGAACCGATGAACTCGCAGATACGCTCTACTTCGGGCGTATCCACAAAGGCGCATTGCAGACGGATCAGATCGTTTCCGGTGCTCAGGAGCATATCGCCCCGGCCGATGAGCTGTTCGGCCCCGCCCGAATCGAGGATGGTGCGGGAGTCGATCTTGGAGGTTACGCGGAATGCAATCCGGGCCGGGAAGTTGGCCTTGATGGTGCCGGTAATAATGTTTACCGAAGGGCGCTGGGTGGCGATGATAAGATGTATGCCCACGGCCCTTGCAAGTTGTGCGATACGGGCGATAGGGGTTTCTATTTCTTTCCCGGCAGTCATAATCAGATCGGCAAACTCATCGATCACTACCACGATATAAGGCAGAAATTTATGTCCGTTGTTCGGGTTGAGTTTGCGTTGAATAAACTTGGCATTGTATTCCTTGATATTACGCACCTGAGCCTCTTTCAGCAGATCATAACGGTTATCCATCTCAATACAAAGCGAGTTGAGGGTATGTACAACCTTCTTGGTATCGGTGATGATGGGTTCGGCGCTGTCGGGCAACGCGGCCAGAAAGTGGCGTTCTATTTTATTGAAAAGAGTAAGCTCCACCTTCTTCGGGTCGACCAGCACAAACTTGATCTGTGAAGGGTGCTTTTTGTAGAGCAGGGAAACAAGCAAGGCATTCAAGCCAACCGATTTGCCCTGACCCGTTGCTCCTGCCATGAGCAGGTGGGGCATCTTGGCCAGATCGGTAATAAAGGTTTCGTTCGAAATAGTCTTGCCAAGGGCAACGGGCAGGTCCATGTTCGAGTTCTGGAACTTTTCGGAAGCCAGGATAGAACGCATGGGCACCATTTCGGGGGTAAGGTTTGGCACTTCGATTCCGATGGTTCCCTTACCCGGTATCGGAGCAATGATACGGATACCCAGGGCCGAAAGGCTCAGGGCGATATCGTCTTCGAGGTTTTTTATTTTTGCAATCCGGACCCCTGCCTTGGGGATGATTTCATAGAGCGTAACGGTAGGGCCAACGGTTGCTTTGATCTTGTCTATTTCGATTCCATAATCGCCCAGCGTTTTTAAGATCCGGTCTTTGTTGGCTGTGAGTTCTTCGGTGTTGACCGATATCTCCTTGCTGCCGCCATAGCTTTCCAGCAGATCGATCGGGGGGAACTGATACGAAGCCAGTTCGAGGGTAGGGTCGTATTCACCAAATTCCTTAACAGCATCAATCTGTGCAATCTCTTCCGGACTGAGTGTCTCTTCCGATTTCTGGATGGTTACCTGGAATTTATCATCCATGACAATGGTCTCTGCCGTTTCCAGGACAGGTGTTGGAAGGATTTCATCACCCGGAGCTTCGTCTTCCCATAAAATATCATGCTCAGCCTGGTCGGCCGCAACCAGTTCAATGTCATGTCTGGGGTCTGCGGGCTCTTTTTCCTGTAGGGTATTCGTACGTGCAGGTCCTGCGATAATTTCTTCTTTCAAACGGTTTGCAGAAACAGGCGATTCCGCCTCAAACGGCATCGCAGTATCGGCGTTGTTTTTTTTCTTAAACCACAGGAAGGAAATATTGAAGGATACGATAAGCCAGCAAAGCAATGAAAAAAATAAAAGAAAACCAGTACCAATCTTACCCAGGGCGGTGTTGAGCCAACCGCTGACTTCATAGCCAAAAGCGCCGCCAGGGGCAAGGAGCACATCGGGCATCAGATAGCCCAGCAATACCGAACCAAGCACCAGCAAGACAGCCGAATACCTCATTGCCTTGCCCATATTCACAAGACTTATCTGGAAAAGGATTTGTAATCCGCCTGCAAAAGAAAGAAAAACAAAAAGGTAGGACATCAGCCCGAAACTCCGGTTGATGAATGCATGTCCGATCAAAGCACCCAGGCTTCCGAGCAGGTTATTGACCTCTGTATTCTGCTGAAAAAGAAGGGTGCTTCCGTATTGAACGAGGCTGTAATCATGCTCGTATGTAAAGAGATAGGAGGTGAATGCAGTAAACAGATAAGGGGTAACAATAAAAAGTAAAAAGGCCCCGGATACTTTCAGGAACCGTTCATCGGTGGTGATATAGTCGATGAAAGGCCGAAAAGGGTTCTTGCGTGGAATTTTTGGAGCAACGGGTTCTGGATTTTTTGCTTTCTTCTCCCGGTTTTTTTCCTTGGGTTGAGGTTCCGTCTTCTCTTTCTCTTTTTTTTCGGTTTCCTCAACCACAGCGGTGTTTATAGCCGGTTCCCGAAGGGTGTTTTTGGGAGAAGGAATTGTCGTGTCTTTCCTGGCCATGGCATCTGGTGCTGACACCTGTTAAAACCCGAAAAAAACAGGGCAGGGGCAGAACCTAACAAAAGTAGGTGAAGCAGAGCGGGCATGAAGACTGGCCGGGGAAATGTTTTTAACCAAACGATGTGAATAAGAATGATCGGGAGGGCAGCCCCTTGGTCAATCCTGAATCTATACCCGTATCCCAATCACCAGGATATCGTCAACCTGCTCATTCTGCCCTTTCCAGCTTAAAAACGTCTGGTCTATCAATTCTTGCTGAGCAGACATTTGCTGGGAGTGACAATCGGCGAGCAGTTGACGGAATCGCTTGGCCATAAACTTCTTGGCCAGAGGGCCGCCGAACTGGTCGACATAGCCGTCTGAAAACAGGTACAAAGCGTCCTCTTTTTGAAGTTGTATATGCTGGAGGGTAAATTTGCGTTTCTGATCAGATTGAAACCCTCCGATAGCTGATTTGTCGGGTTTCAGTTCTGTCAACTCCTGTTTCCGCAGGAGGAACAAAGGCCGGTTTGCTCCGGCATAGTCGAGCGTAAGCGTCTTTGTGTCGAGCAGGCAAAGCGCAAGATCCATCCCGTCTTTCGATTCGGTGGAGGCATCATTCTGTTTAAGTGCATGACGTACGCCTTTATCGAGCTGGTTCAGGATCTCATCTGGTTCGGTAATGCCCTTGCCTGTAATAATTTCGGTTAACAGGTTATTCCCGATCATGCTCATGAAAGCCCCGGGCACTCCATGACCGGTACAATCAACCGCAGCAATCAATACCTGGTGATCATTGATTGCCGAAAAGAAATAAAAATCACCGCTTACGATATCCTTTGGTTTAAACAAGATAAACGAATCGGGCAGGTGTTTCCGGATGACATCGCGGGAAGGCAGGATGGCCGTTTGAATTTGTTTGGCGTAGTTGATGCTGTCGGTAATGTCCTGGTTTTTTCGTTTTACCTCATCCTCGGCATGCTTGCGTTGGGTGATGTCGGTATCGATGATAATGATCTTTTTGATCTGCCCCGTTTCGTCGAGAATCGGAGTGAGGGTACTCTGGGTCCAAAATGATTCCCCATTCTTTTTTACATTGATGGCCTCGTAGGTGATGGCTTTGTTTTCGCTCACCGATTTTTGGATGACGTTCCTGATTTCGGGGTTTCCGCTGATCTCATCCAGGTTCCCGCCATGGGTAGACTTATATTCATCCAGCGTATAACCGGTCATTTGTCTGAACCCGGGATTTACCCATTCCAGGTTGCCTGCCGCATCGGTAATGATCACGGCATTGTCTGTTTCGCGCACCACCGCCGAGAGTTTCTCCAGCTCTGAGTTGAGGGCTGCAAGGCTAGCGTTGGCTTTTTGCTTGATCAGGTACCGGTTATACAGCAGGAACGCCACCAGGAGCAGGAACAGGGAACCGGCGACAAAAAAATTACGGACAAGTTTTTGTTTGTTCAGTTCCGCCTCGTCCAGGGCTTTGTTCTTTGTGAGCAGCTCTATCTTCTCTTCTTTTTTAGCGGTTTCGTATTTTGTCTGCACCTCAGCCATTCCTTTTGAGTTCTCCTCATTCATCAGGCTGTCTTTTTCGGAAACATAGTTTCTGTAGGCTTCCAGCGCTTTCTGATAAGACCCGTTGACGGAGTATGCATCAGACAACTGATACCAGGCCTCTTTGATGATTTCTTTACGCTTGATCTGCAGGGCCAGTTCCAGGCCTTTGTTGATCCATTGAACGGCCTCTTCGGGTTGTTTCATCAGACTGTATAAATGCCCGATATTGATCTCTGATTCAGCGATTCCATTTTTATTGCCGGTCTCTGCACACAGGTTATAGGAACGGTTGTAATATTCCATGGCCTTTCCTGTCTTTTTTTGTTCCTGATAAATATTGCCAATGTTCAAGAGCGAATTGGCGATGATGTTCTTGTCGCCTATTTCTTCCTTAATATGCAGGGAGCGTATGTAATAAACCAAGGCCGAATCTTTTTGTTGGGACGACTCGAACACCATGCCCATATTGTTCAGAGACTTGGCAATGCCTTGTTTGCTGTTCACCTCGGTGGCCATCTGCAAGGCTTTTCTGTAATATTCGAGTGATTTTGAAAGATTATTCTGGTTCATATACACATTGCCTACACCCATCAGGGGGTTGATCATGGCCCGTTTGTTCCCTGCTTTCTCATAGGTTTCGAGCGCGCCAAGGTATGCCCCGAGGGCTTTCTCGTACTTGCCCAGGAAATAATAAACGGCTGCAATATTGTTGAGCGGTATGGATTTTAACTCCCCCAGCTCCTTGCAGCGTTTTTCAGATCGCAGAAATGATTCAAGCGCTGCTTCGTAGTTGCCCATGCTGACCTGCACCGTGCCCAGACTGTTCAGCACCTTTATTTCCACCCCCGGTTCATGAATTTGTTCGGTCAGGTGCAAGGCCAACATGAGTTGGGCCAGGGCATAGGCATAGTCGCCTTTCTGTGCACGGATGGTGCCGAGGGTATTCAGTGCAAGCGCTTCACCACGACCGAAGTTTATTTTACGGCTCAGGATCAGGGCTTTTTCAGCAAAGACAGAGGCCGTTTCGGGTGTCTTGCCCAGATCTTCATTGGCCAGGGCAATGAAGGCGTTTACTTTGACAGAATCGGTTGCGGTAAGCAGCGCTTTTTCAAGGCTGTCGGTCTTTGAATTCAATCCAAAAACGCTGCATGAAGAGAAGAGAAAAAACAGCCAGAGCAGACACCGGGCAGTGAATAGACTACTGTTGGTCCCGGAGTTAGTATCGTGCATAGAAGAGATGATACATTCTGATAAGTTAGTCAGTACAACCGAATATCCGGCCGGTCTGGTTATGCGTTACGTTAAAGCCTATTTAAGCTTTACCATCCGGTAGGTCTGCTGACTGCCGGATGAGCGCAGTTTGATAATGTAAATCCCTGCACACAGATTCGTTTCATCACCCGATATTGAATAGGAATACGTTCCTGTCTGCAGGTCTTTGTGTTCGATTGTTTTCAGCAGTTCGCCCAGGCTGTTGTATAGCTCCAAGGTAACCGGCCCGGTGTTTTCCACGGTGAGTTCAAGGGTGCTGTTCCCTGAAAAAGGATTCGGATAAATTTTTAGCTGGTTGTCATAAATGGCATTTCCTTGAATGCCGGTTACGACGGTTTTAATATAGATCTTGGCCGAGTCGGCGCTGAGGTCAAGGTTTTTGAACACCGTATCGGTTGCAGTCACCACAATATGATAGGTTGAGTCCATAGGCAGACCGGGTATATTGATGTTCACCACGTAATTGCCCGGTGGCACCTTCGAAAAATAATACATGCCATTTGCATTCGTCGTGGCGTGTGCGATGATGCCCCCGGAAGGGTCATGATCGAGCCCTACATCAATGCCTTTGATGGGATTGCCAGGGGCGTGGTAATTGCTTCCTTCAACAAGTTGCCCGCTGAGTTTGCCCGGGCCATTGAGTAACCCGTCTTGGCACATCCTCAGATTTGCAGTGGTTAGCTGTGTGCAGGCCGTGATCAAGGAGGCCGTTTTCCAGGATGTCACGCTATCGAAACAAGTAGGACTGACGCCTGGATACAAGAGTGTGTCTGGTTTCACATAGAGCAGATACATCCCCGACCTTACCCCAACAAATTTGTATGCTCCTGCAACGAGCTGCACAGAATCAGCCGAAGCCATGTGTTTATCCGTTCGGTAGTAGTACAGTTTTGCATAACCCTGGTTGATCAATCCCCCGCTGTATTTCACAGATCCCTGAATGGTGTCGTGCACGTTTTCGTTGACCGTTATGGAAGGCGTACCGGTGAGTGTCCCTTGTCCGTTTGCCAACACCCCGAACGTATAACAACAGTTACTCAAGGTGTCGCAGGCCGGTGAGAATGTAACGGTAAGCAGGGAGTCGTTCACGGCGGTGAAACCGGTGCCTACAATTGAATCAACATGGGTCAAGGCAAGATAGGCACGGGGCGAAGAAGCCAGCGGCGTGCCGCGGGTAAAGGTGGTATTCGATCCGCTGATCGAGTATTGCAGGCTTGTCCCACGCTCCAGCACAACGCCGGGCGAGTTCCAGGAGATGGTGGGGGTGAGCATGACAAAAGAAATATTCCAGCCTGCCGCAGCCGTTGCAGCATGAGCTTTGAACGAAAAAAATAAATCAGAATATTGAGCCGTGTATACAACTCCGGGGGTGGAGGTTCCGGTTAGTGTGGCAAGCAGCGGAGAGGTAATGCCCGAGCCGTTATAGATCAGCAGGGTATCGGTTAATGAAAGCACGCAACTGTTGATGGTGATCCTTATTTTGTATCCTGTTGCAGAACGAAGGTCGTTGGTGCCGCTTACACCTACAGTATAATTGGAAGCGGAGCCTCCATCGTCATAATAATTCCCGTTTGTAGAGAGTGATACCAGACTGACGCCCCCCATGTTGGTATTTTGGGCCCTGGCTTGTATACCCAGAAACAGGACAAGTATGGATGAGAGTAATAATCTTTTCATGTAGAACGTGTTGAGAGATTCGTCTGTTTTCTTGATTGATTAAATATAGTTAAATTATTGAACTATCGTGTTACTAAATATACGAAGCGCTTCCGGCGGTCTACCAAGAATTCCAGGAGCCGCGTCTGAATAAGAATTTCGTTTCAAAAAGGTTTCCCGATTCAGTATTGCAACCAGGTGCAGGCTTGATATCAAACAATAGGGCATACACTTGGAATTAGCGTGACGGAAACTGTTTCTGACCCGCAATAAACCGGTAAGCCTCCGCTCCGGTCATAAACGGGTGAATCTTTTGAGGATCCAAGACAGCCGTCACCAGATTCAGGTTTTTTTCCAGGATTTCAAGGTCTGTTATTTTTTTCAATTGACAGAGACATTGTTCTGAATGCCCTTCGTTGAAAAGGAGCAGGCAATAATTGATCCGGCACTCGTCAAAAACATCTGAAACAGCCAAGGCACGTTTATACAATGCGGCTGCTTTCGAAGTATCACCCACAATGGCATAGCAGGTACCCAGGTTATTAAGGACATGGATATTGTACGGCGACAACAAGCATGCGTTCTCAAAACAGGCTTTCGCCCCGGCCACATCGGCTAAATTAAAGTGAGCGATACCCGCATACCAGGAAACAGGAACCCCGTTCATGTCGGTCCCGATCAGCATTGGATTTAGTTTATCGGAGCGCAGGAGCACTTCGTTCCATGCCTCTCTGAATCGGGCGTTGTTTAGCTTAAGGAGGTTGTATTCGGCATAAATATCATAACTGTTAAATCCCAGGACTGCAACAAGCAGCAATGTTCCAATACCGAAAACAAGTTTGGACGACTTTTGCAGAGCCCCTTGATCCTCTTTTTTTTCATCCATTAAGATAAAGCCGAGATAGATCCCCAGCAAGGCCAGATGTTCCGGCCGGTCTTTCGGAAATTCAAAAAAGGCATAGGTCAGATAACCCAACAGCCCGGCAAACAACATGACCTGTTCTGTGTACCGGCTCCCTCTGCGTTTGATCTTCCGGCCGATGGTGATGAACAGGAACAGAAAAAAACACAGATAGACAATCAGGGCCGGGATTCCGCTTTCGCTGGCTATGCAGAGAAAATCATTATGAGGCTGTAAAAAATTCACATTGCCAAACTCAGCAGCCGTATTTGTGACTCCGAACTTATTGATTTCTGTTTTCCAGTTTCCGGCCCCATTCCCCAGCAGGGGATGTTCTTTGATTATCTCCATGCTGGAATTCCACAGAAAATAACGCTCCGAAACAGAATTCGAACGCAGGTTTCCGGCAGGGGCCGATGCAAGTTCGTGGACCTTGTTTTCAATCGTCGACCAGATACCTGTTTTCCACTCAAAGAAGGAGATGAGTATGATCAACGCAATTCCGGAAAAGATCCAGGATCGGTACTTGTTCAGAAAGCGCATTGCCTGCTCACGGTATTGCAAGGCATACCAGAGAAAACCCAGAAATGCGGTAAGGATAATCAACAGAGCGGCTATCCACACCGATCTTGTTTGTAAACTCAGAACGAGCAACAAATTGATAAAAGCGGTTGCAAAGGCAAACAGCCTCCAGCTTCCCCTGAACGCAAAGAATGCAATGGCTCAAATGGGGATGGTAAGCATCAGTGCCGCGGCATATAAATTTTTATTGGCTAGTACGGATGCAACCAGGTAATTGCCTTTTTCGGGGATTTTCCATCCAATGGAGTAGGTATGGTAATCCATCATTCCCACAATATTCCAAACCAGACAAACGAGCAGCAACGATTTCAATACCCCATCTTTCAATGCAGGCTTTTGTTTGAACCAGTTCGGGAGGAAAAGTACGGCTCCCAATAACAGCATTGTTTTTTGAAGTTCAGGGAAAACGGCTGAGCTGTCATGCACATTCAATGCGGAACAAATCTGCAGGAAGAGAAGCAGGAGCAGGAGTGCAACGGGAACCGCGATAAGGGCTACCGACGCGGTGAAACCATAGGCAACTATTCCGGTGAGCAAGGCGGTTGCGATAGACGCATACCGAAGCGCTGAATAGGGGTCATAAAGCAATGCTGACTCAGAAAGAAAGATACCGGCAAGCAGCATCCCGATAAGCAACAATGATTTTGTGTTTACCACCCGGGCTGGCTTTGTTATGGAATAAAGGAGGTCTGACTTAGGGCCGGGAGGGCCAGCGGTTATTTCCCCCCGAAGTTTTTCATCATATCTTCCCGGGTGGTTTCTGTATAACCGGTATTGTCGGGAGTGAATTTCGAATCATCAACGGCTTCTTTCGTTACCGATTTTGCAGCATACGAAATTTTCATTCCGCTTTGGGCTGCTTCAAACTCAAGCGGGTAGCCTTTTATTCCCTTGATCTGTGAATTGTATCCGTTGTTCAGGATTTGGTCGGTATAATATACCACCACCGGGTCGGTCTGGCCTTCGATGGTGAGTTCTGCCTTTTTGCAGGTGTAACCGGCTATCTCTTTTGTTTCGGTCAGTTCTTTAACGGTTACCGTAGGTTGTTTATCCCCCGTTTTTGTTACAATCTTGAACTTTTGCCCCATGATATCCATCAGGGTATAACTTGTTTTTGCTTTCGCATCCGAAATGCCAATGGTTTTCTGAACGCCCATGTTCAGGTCTGTACGTGCCAGCGTCCCTTTCAGGCTCATGATCATTTCGCTTCCGGCAAACATTTGTTTTGCTTCAGGAGGGAGGCCTTCACCGTTTACATCAATGCTGTATACAATCGTGCCTTCAAAGCCTTTTTGGGCAAAAGAAGATACCGAAAGATGAATCAGCAACGCACTGAGCAAGCTGAACCGGAGGAGTCTGGTCATGGGTGTAGTGTTTGGGTGGTTGATTTTTAACGGATGAGAGAATGAATCAGAATCCTTCAAATTTCTTGTCCATCTCCTTACGGGTGATGATCTTGTAGTCCGAAGGGAGCTCGAACAAGCTTTCATCAACACTGGCCTTGGAAACAGAGGTGCAAGTAAAACGAAGCTCGAGTCCGTAGCGTTTGAGTTGATATTCCATCAATGTGCCATCTATGTCATGAAACGGATTGCTCCAATTGCCGTTTTGAATATTTATTTCGGTGGTGTACCAGATATCAAAACCAGGGATGCTTTTGTCGGCATACGTTATTTTTGCATGTTTGCAAGAATAACCTGCAATGACCTTTGTCTCGTTTGTCTTTTCAATGATGGGTTTCGGGTCTGCATCTACTTCCTTCTTGATAGAATCGCCTGACGTTACCAAGGCAAATTTCTGGTTGATAAGCTTGACCAGGTGAATAAACTGTTTCTTGCCTGGGTCTGAAATAAAGGAAGTGGCAAAAAGGCCCATGCCAGCAGTCATTTCGGCTTCGGTAAAATTATCTTTGAATTTCACGAGCATCTTCGAGGGGGCCAGGGCTGCCATGGCGTTGTTAGGATCAACGGGCACTGCTTTGTATTCGATAATCCCTTCTGAAATGAATTTCGGGTTGTTAACATGCCCGCAGGCAAACATCAGAACTGACAGGGTGACAAGAACAAGGTATAGCGTATGGCTTTTCTTCATTGTGATCAGTTCATCATCCGTGCAAACCAACAATCTTGAAACAAGGACCAAGACCTGAAATTTGCATGCGAAAGGATT
>JABDAO010000087.1 GCA_013289095.1 Bacteroidota bacterium
TCACCCGGGCCGTAAAGTATTTGGTATAAATCGGAATTGGTTTTTTAAGATTCACCTGTTTCTGTTGTTCGCGCAGGATGTCGGTAAGCAGGGAGTCGACCGGGTATTTCACGCTGTCGAGCCGTATCAGGTATTTTGCCAGATCCATATAGTTTTCCAAACGCATACAGCCATGGCTTAGTGCACGGACATCGCGTTTGAAATAACGTTTGGAGTTGGTGTCGTGCAGGTAGACGCCGTATTTATTGTTGAAATTAAATTTCATGATGCCCAGTGAATTGTCTTCTCCTTCGCGCTGACGGAACCTGAATGGGAGATACTTTTCTGAATACTGTTTCCAGTTAATTTTTGACGCATCCAGGATGTGGTTGTTCCAATCGAGCACATCAAAATTCTTTTTTCGCAGATAGCTCGTGTCGCGCTTCAGGATCGGGAGCATTTCTTTGGTTGCAATGCTGTTTGGCACATTCCAGTAAGGATAAATGAGGATATACTGGATCTGGCTCTCTAAGAGTGGGGTCTGTTTTTCGGGAAGACCAACTACTACCCGGGAGTGCATGTAGAGGGTATCGTCGTCAACCACGGTGATGGTTGGAGGTGTTTGAGTGAACCCTATTTAATACAGGAATTTATTGTGCGGATACTGCTTCACATGCAGCTTCTTAACCATCTCATACAAGGTCTTGCGCAGCTCATCTACATTCTCCTTTTTCGATGCGGAGATAAATAAACAAGGGTAGGCCATCTTGCTCATCCAGCTCCGTTTAAGATCAGCCAGGCTGTGGTTCTTGTGTGTGGCCGGGGTCAGATCGTCTTCTTCCTTGTGTATATAGGTGAAGGCGTCTATTTTATTGAAGAGAAGGATGGTCGGTTTATCATTGGCCTTTAACTCAGCCAGTGTTTCGTTTACCACGCGAAACTGATCCTCGAATTTGGGATGGGAAATATCCACCACGTGTATCAAGACATCGGCTTCGCGTACTTCATCGAGGGTCGATTTAAATGATTCTACCAGATGGTGTGGCAGTTTGCGGATGAACCCAACAGTATCTGAAAGCAGGAACGGAAGGTTGTCGATCACCACCTTACGCACCGTCGTGTCGAGTGTTGCAAACAACTTATTCTCGGCAAATACATCTGATTTACTGAGCAGGTTCATGACCGTTGATTTTCCCACATTGGTATAACCCACCAGCGCCACACGTATCATGTCTCCCCGGTTCTTACGCTGGGTGGCCATCTGTTTGTCGATTACAAGCAGTTGCTCTTTCAGGGCCGTAATCTTATCGCGAACGATACGACGGTCGGTTTCTATTTCCTTTTCTCCTGCTCCTCCCCGTGTACCCGTTCCACCGCGCTGCCGTTCAAGGTGGGTCCACATTCCGGTAAGCCGTGGGAGCATGTATTGATAAAATGCCAGATCAACCTGTGTCTTGGCATGTGCTGTACGGGCACGTTGTGCAAAAATATCGAGGATGAGGCGGTTGCGGTCGAGCACCTTTTTCTGAAAGGCTTTTTCTATGTTTCGTTGCTGGGCAGGGCTCAATTCATCGTCAAACACCACGATGTCTATCTTGTTCTCCTTTATGTATTGTTCTATCTCCTTTACCTTTCCCGACCCGATAAAGGTACTGGGATCGGGTTTCTCCACCCGTTGCACAAAACGGTGCACAGGCAACACCCCTGCTGTTTCGGTAAGAAAGGCAAGTTCGTCGAGGTATTCCTGTACCTGTTCGGCATCCTGTTTTCGGTTGATGACACCAATGAGGACTGCCCGTTCGGTTTGGGGCGATGTGTCGTTGTCTTTGTTCAATCGCGGGGGGATTCGGGCACTATTTCTTCTGTTTGAACGACTGGATATAATTCACCACTGCATTTATTTCTTCGGTATGCAATGATTCGCCGACACCGGGCATAGAACCCTTTCCATCGGTTACGATAGACTTAGCTTCCATGGCATCCATGGTAGACTTCGTGAGGTCTGCTGCTCCGGCCTTGCCAGCCTTGCCATCATCGCCATGACAGGATGAACAATTATCCTTAAACAGTTTTCCGGCACGGGCCACATTAAACCCGTTCAGATCGGTAGCGCCCGTCGGGGCAGCAACAGTTGCCGAGTCTTTAGCTGGGCCGATGGTTGTTTCCATTGGCTCCGTGGTCTTTGCCGATTTCTGTTTCTTGCTCATCTCTGCAAGCCCATAAGCCCCGATGATCAATACAAGCGAAAGCGTGGCCAGCATCTTGTTGTTCTTTTTAAACCCTACAATTGCAACGGGTATTGCCAGGGCAACAGCCACCAGTTTGATGATCAGGAAACTTTTTATTTCGGGTATTTGAGTAATGAGGTAGATGCCGGTTGCGAGAAACAAAAAGCTGACAATCATCTCGGGCACCTTGGTTATTTTTTTGAATTTGTCGAGACCCTCTTTCTTGTCGAGCAGCAAGAGCGTTGTTTTGATCACGTAGATCAGCAAAAAGATAATTACCGATACTTTATGGGTCTGGAAAAGGGCGTTAAACATATTGTTTTTGTTTTTTGTCAGCCCAAAAATACTAAAAATATGCTCCTGTAGCCGTTCATCCCTGATCCAGACCAGCCTCTTGAAAAAAACCTACTTTTGTTTTGCTTTACCAGATACGTCATATACCATGAAAAGACTCACCCTGATCACCCTGATAGTTTGCACCTGTTTTGCTGCATTTTCGCAGGAAACATTTCCCGTAAACGGCCCATTCAACAAAAGCCATAACTACTACGCATTTACCAATGCCAACCTGGTGGTCGACTATCAGACCACCCTTGCCAATGCAACCCTGCTTATTAAAGACGGGTTGATTGTAGAAGCCGGGGCTGTAGTAAAAGTGCCTAAGGAGGCAGTGGTTTATGACATGAAGGGCAAAACGATCTACCCCTCTTTTATCGACCCCTATACCAGCTATGGTGTTGCCGAACCCGAAAAGGGGAAAAGAATGGCCCTTTCTCCTCAGTATGAAAGCGCTAAAAAGGGGGCGTATGGCTGGAACCAGGCGGTAAAACCCGAGACAGAGGCCGATAAACTCTTTACTGCCGATTCAAAAGCAGCCGACGAACTCCGGCGTTTAGGCTTTGGTTCGGTACTTACCCTTCAGAAAGATGGAATTGTACGCGGCACCGCAACATTTGTGTTGCTGGGCGATGGACCCGATCAGGAACAAATCCTGAAAGGACAAACGGCTGCCTGCTATTCGTTCGACAAGGGTACTTCAACCCAAAGTAACCCCGAATCGCTCATGGGAGCCATCGCCTTGATCCGTCAAACCTATTACGATGCGCTTTGGTATGGAGCAGTCAAGACAAAAAAAGAATTCAACCTGAGCCTCGAAGCGTTTAACAACCAGCAAGCCCTGCCCCAGATCTTTGAAAGCACCGATAAGCTGAGCGACCTCCGTGCTGCAAAGATTGCCGACGAATTCAAGGTGAAATACATCATCAAGGGAGCCGGTAATGAATACCAGCGCCTGGATGAGATCCAGGCCACAGCCAGTAAATTTATCCTCCCGGTGAATTACCCCATGGCTTTTGATGTAGAGGATCCGTTCGATGCATCGCTTGTTTCGCTCACCGATATGAAACATTGGGAGATGGCCCCGCTCAACCCCGGCGCTTTTGCAAAAAGAGGAATCGCGTTTGCCCTCACCACAGCCGATCTGAAAGACAAAAAAGATTTTTGGAAAAACCTTCGCAAAGCCATTCAAGACGGGCTTGACGAAAAGAGCGCATTACGCGCTTTAACTGCCGCCCCTGCCGAAATGCTTGGAATGGCCGACAAAGTGGGCAGTCTGAAAGCAGGGATGGTAGCCAACTTCATCATCACTTCCGGAAATGTATTCGACGAAAAAAACATCCTGTTTGCCAACTGGGTAAACGGTCATCCTTATACGATGATCGATCCGGCAATGCCCGATCTGCGTGGAACCTACGACCTCAAAGCAGGCGACAATACCTACAAACTGAAAGTAACCGGCGATCTCGATAAACCCAAAGGACAACTCTTCGTGGCCGACTCCCAAAAAGTGGGTGTAAGCGCTGCACTTACCCAGAAAGGTTACAGCGTTACGATTTCGTATGAACTAAAGGGCCAGGGAAACATACGTCTGGGAGGCAACATTTCAGAAGACCCGCTGTTGCTCTCAGGAAAAGGCCAGCTTGCAGACGGCGCCTGGATTGACTGGACAGCCACCTTAAAAGAGCCCTTTAAACCCGAAGCAGCAAAAAAAGATACGGTCAGGAAATCCTTGCCCAAACTGGAGGATGTGTATTTCCCCTTTGCCGGTTATGGCAAGAAGAAAACAACCACCGAAAAAGCGGCAGATCAAAAACAGGAAGATATCCTGATCAAAAACACAACCGTCTGGACCAACGAAAAGGATGGGATACTAAAAAACAAATCTGTCCTTATTTCGGGAGGAAAGATCAGCCGCATTGCCGATAACATCGATGTGCCCGCTGGCGCTCATGTACAAGTGATAGACGGCACCGGCAAACAACTTACAGCCGGGATCATTGATGAACACTCGCATATTGCCATCAGCAACGGGGTGAACGAAGGATCAAAAGCTTCTTCGTCTGAAGTAAGGATCGGCGATGTGGTAAATTCAGAAGACATCAATATCTACCGTCAGCTTGCCGGCGGTGTTACCGCCGCACAATTGCTGCATGGCTCTGCAAATCCTATCGGTGGACAATCGGCCCTGATCAAACTGCGTTGGGGCAAGGCTCCCGAGGAGATGAAGATAAAAGGTGCCGACGGGTTCATTAAATTCGCCCTTGGCGAAAATGTAAAACAAAGCAACTGGGGCGATTTCAATACCATACGCTTTCCGCAAACACGCATGGGTGTAGAACAGGTGTATTATGATTGTTTTATTCGTGCCAAAGAATACGATCAGAAAATGAAAGCCTTTGCCAGTCTTCCCGAAAAAGACAAGGTAAAAGCCGGGGCCCCGCGTCGTGATCTTGATCTCGATGCCATTGCTGAGATCCTCAACAAAAAGCGTTTCATCACCTGTCACTCCTACGTTCAAAGCGAGATCATGATGCTGATGCATGTGGGCGATTCGCTCGGTTTCCAGGTAAACACGTTTACGCATATCCTCGAAGGGTACAAAGTAGCCGACCAGATGAAGAAACGCAACATCGGCGCTTCCAGCTTTTCTGACTGGTGGGCCTATAAGATGGAAGTAAAAGATGCCATCCCTTACAACGGCGCCATTCTGTACCATGCAGGTTTGGTTGTTGCCTATAATTCTGACGATGCCGAAATGGCCCGCCGCCTCAACCAGGAAGCTGCCAAAGCAGTAAAATATGGGAATGTGCCCGAAGAAGAAGCCCTCAAATTCGTTACGCTCAACCCGGCCAAACTCCTGCACCTCGACGATAAAATGGGAAGCATCAAACCCGGCAAGGATGCCGATGTGGTGCTCTGGTCTGACAACCCGCTTTCTATCTATGCAAAAGCCGAAAAAACCATCATCGACGGAACCGTTTACTACGACATTGACGAGGACAAGCTGTTACGCGAAGACATCCTCAAAGAACGGGCCCGCATTATCCAGGAAATGATTGCCGAAAAGAATGGAGGAGCGCCTGTAACAAAACCCAAACCCAAACGGCCCCGGCTATATACCTGCGATGACGAAGAGAATGACTATCTGAACGACTAACCAATTCGAAACAAGCCCCTAACAGATCCTGACACACAAAAAGACATACCGATGAACCCTCTTCTGAAACATACCACTGCCGCACTGCTTTTTTGCACGGGTTTGCTACCTGCACAAAATCCATATCCTGCCCCGGCTCAGACAAAAAGCATCCTCATCACCGGAGGCACCGCGCATCTGGGCAACGGACAAGTAATTCAAAACGCAGCCATCGGTTTCCGGAAAGGAAAGATCGATCTGGTGGCCGATGCTTCGATCCTTAAACTGGCAAAGGATGCGTATGATACCATCATCGATGCTACAGGCAAACAGATCTATCCGGGGCTCATTGCAGCCAGCACCACGCTTGGCTTGATTGAGATAGAATCGGTACGTGCAACCATCGATTCGCGGGAAACAGGCAGCATGAACCCCAATGTACGCGCCGGGATATCATTCAACTCCGATTCAAAGATCCTGCCTACCATGCGCACCAACGGCGTGCTGATGGCACAGGTTGCCCCCCAGGGAGGCATCATTGCCGGTACTTCGGCAGTGCTCACACTTGATGGTTGGAACTGGGAGGATATGGCCTATAAACTCAACGACGGGGTGTTCATGAGCTGGCCCAAACAAAGCGCACGCACCTGGACCGATGATGGACCAGGCCCACTCGTTGCCAATACCGATTTTGGAAAACAGGTAACCGATCTGAACAAGTTCTTTGCCGATGCAAAAGCCTATGCAGAAACCGACAAACCCGAAGAAAAGAACCTGCGTTTCGAAGCCATGCGCAATTTGTTTACCGGAACGGAGAACCTCTATGTACATGCCAATAGCGTAAAAGAAATAACCGAAACCGTTGATTTCGCAAAACGCTATGGGGTAAAACACCTGAGCATCGTTGGGGGCATCGATTCGTGGATGGTGACGCCCCTGCTCAAAACAAACAATGTAAGCATCATCTTCGGCAGGGTACACAGCCTGCCCGACAAGAACGACGACGATGTAGACCTCCCGTTCAAAACCCCCTACCTACTCCACCAGGCCGGCATACTCTATTGCCTCAACCAGGAAGGCGATCAGGAATACCACCAGAACCGTAACCTGGCCTTCAATGCCGGAACCACAGCTGCCTATGGTTTATCAAAAGAAGAAGCCCTGATGAGCATCACCCTCAACGCGGCAAAGATCATGGGCATAGACAAAACAACGGGCTCGATCGAAACAGGCAAGGATGCCACCCTGTTTATCTCTTCAGGAGATGCATTGGATATGCGCACCAACCATGTTGAATTTGCGTTTATACAGGGCCGAAAACTGGATATGTACAATGAGCAGCAAGCTTTGTATGAGCGGTATGAGAGGAAGTATGGGCAGAAGTAATTGAATTATAATTTACCCGCTGGGGTTGTTTGTCCTTTGAATTGATTTGGTGCATCAATACTGACCCCACAGGCTCGGGTCGGGCCGAAGTTTATGATTCCCCACGCGCTTTTGGCCCTGATCAAGCGTAATTCCTCCATTTTTGATATTTACCCATTAAAAAAGGCTGCCTCCCGATAAGAGACAACCTTTCCAATTCATCCAGTAGAATATTCTAGGACTTCGTAATCAGCTCACAAGTTCCCAAGACAGCCTTCACTTCCTTGCTGTCAAGCCCCAGTTTGGCTTTGTCGCTTGTGGGGTCGAGTTCCAGCCATTTGAGGAGGGCTGCTTTTGAGCAATCAAAACTTTTTTGCGATGCATAATAAAAGGCCAGATAGGCATAGGCCTGGATCAGGTCTTTTTTGTTGATGTCTATATTTGTGCCCGAGTTCTTGATCACCAACTCATAGAACGGCTTTGCCTTTCCTTCGGGCTTTTCGGCATCCTTTTCCAGGTTGTTGTTGCATTTGGCCCTCCAGGCATTGCTGTATACAGGATAAGTATCGGTGGTGAGAGAAAAGACCGAATCGGCGCGTTTATAGTCCTTGGTTTGGTAATAGGCCTGACCGAGCGAAGTATAATCGCGTACGTTTATCTTCTTGCTCTTTTTGATCTTCAGGGTATAATAGGTGGCCGCATCGGCAAACCGTTTCATCTTGTAATAAATACCGGCTACATCGCCCAGGTATTCAACATTGGCTGTATCCATGGCAATGGCTTTCTTGACCTGTTCTAACCCAACCGAATCGTTGCCTGTTTTGGAAAGCAGCTTTCCGTAATAGGCAAAGTCTTCGCCGATGAGCACGGGTTTTCCGCTTGGTTTTTCTTTCACGAAAAATTTCTCCATGTTCATCAAACCGGGGGCAAAATCGCCTGTTTCATAATACGAATAACCGAGGAAACGGTAGAAGGCGATGAACGACGAATCCTTTTTCTGGATATCATTGATCTCGCTGATGGTTGTTTTATAGTCTTTGGAGTTGAACAAGGCGCGGGCATAATGTTCGCGGGCTGCACGGCTGTCGTTCATGGCCAGGTATTTCCGATAGTCGGAAATGGCTTGTTTGTATTTTCCGGCACGGAGGTAGAGATCGCCACGTGAACGGTATACCGGTGCAAACATTGAATCTATTTTCGCTGCCTGGTTGTATGATTTCAGACCATCGTCGTAATCCTGCACATCCACCCAGATCTGGCCCTGACGTAACAAAGCCTTGGTAGAAGTCTTGTCCATATCGCCTGCCTTTTCGTAGTTCTTGATGGCTTCTGAAACATCGGTCACATTTTTCAGTTTGGAATAATCACCCATCATGATGAACACTTCTGGGTTCTGAGGCGTGAGCTTCATCGCCGCATTGATATTGGTGATGGCATCGGTCAGGTTTTTTACCGGTCCTTGCATATAGGCATCGGCTATGGTAAGGTAAACCATAGCCTGTTTATCTTTGGGCAGTTCCTTGGTTTGTGTGGTAGTAAGCGATGTGGCTTTATAAAAGTTTTGTTTGGCTGCATCGGCATTTCCTTGTTTCCAGGAAGCGCTGCCCAAACCGGCAAAACTTAAAGGGTTGCTCGGACGGGTATCAATGCCTTTCTGAAACATGATTTTGGCTGAATCGAGTACTTCCCATTTCAGAAAGTTGTCGCCATAATAAAACCATACATCCCCATTCTGGTCATCTCCGCCCTTGATAATTTTTTTGAATGCAGCCGAAGCAGCTTCGTAACGCTCGCTTTCGGTCATTTTAATGGCGTCTTTCAAGGTCTGGGCCTGGGTCTGAAAAAAACCAGGCAGGCAAAGAGTAAGACAGAGAACCGATTTTTGAAATAATTTGCTCATGCTTGTGTTGGTTGTAGTGGTTTGTTGCTTTATGTGTTTTATTTGGCTTATTGGGTAAAAGATCTTTGGTTGATGGAAGGCTGTTTTTTAAGCCTTTTATGATGAAAAATGTTTTTATCTTATTTTAATCCTATCCATCTTAAAAATCTGCGTTCCATCATACAAAGCGCATCCTATCATCACTCAGTCGAAATTTTAATTGTTCTTACAGGAGCTGTTGCTGCCACCATTCCCATTTTATGAATGATAAGCTGTCCTTTTTCACCGGCCACAAAGGCGGCGAAGCCCGAGCCCAGGGTTTCTTCCAACCCGGTTTTCACAAAGAATACATCGCGGATGAGGGGATACGTCTTTTCGTAGATCCAGGCCTGATACGGCTTTTTATAATCCGACAGTTCGGGGTTTTCTTTGGCGCTCAGCCCGACCACTTTTATCTTGCTCAAAAAATCCTGTGAGGTAGGGTCATGCATATCGCTGATCCAGCTTACACTGATGACACCGATTGCATTTTTATTTTTGTTTACGTAATTGATCACCTCGGCATTCGACTTCACGGCAAAGGTGTTTTTGGAGAATGGTTTTTTGTGGAGAATTGTTTCCGAAATGGTCCGGGCATTGCAGCTCCTGTCGTTATCAAACACGATATTTATTTTCCCCAGTTTTGAATCTTTCGTGAGTTGACTCCACAGCGAATCTCTTCCTTCAAACAGTGCCTGTACGGTGGCCATACTGAAATTGGAATCGGGGTTTTCGGGATTCACGATGAGTGCGATGCCGTCGGTGGCAACCTTGGTGGTGGTAACAATGCGGTGTTTATTGACGAAGACTGATTTTTCGGCATCCGTCAGATCGCGGGAAATGAGTGCGGCTTTGATGGAGTCGTTCATCAGATCCCTGACCACATCGGCCTCAGGTTCGAGGGTTGGGAGGATCTTGGCGTATTGATAAAGCGCCTCGAAGGTATAGACCTGCGAATCCATCATCAACGTATACGAATCATCAATCCCGATACGGAGCTTTCCGGTGGTAGGCCCATCGGTGTTTTTATAATCGTACGAACAACCGGTTACAAAAAGCATCAGCACAACGGCGAAAATCGAAACGATCTGTTTCATGGTGCAGGTTTTTGAATGCGTTAGTCAGTTGCGGAAGCGTTGCATTAGTCTTCTCTCATCTTCTTTATGGCCCTGTAACCTCTGAAGGCTCCATAAATAAAGAGTATAAAGATAAGAATTGTACGGTTGGGTTGGGGAAGGATATCGTCCCAGAGATGGGTAAAGAGCAGAAAAAATCCCAAACCCCAAAAGATCCCGATCATTGCTAAACTTAACAACTGAAAGATCTTTTGAAGCATGGGATTTTTTTCTTAGCCTATGCCTTCATTAACCTGGAACAATCACCGAACCGGGAGCATTCCAGACAATTAATTAGTCTTGAAAGTAACAGGCAAGTTATACGTTACGTTTACCGATTTACCGTTCATTTTACCCGGTTTCCAGGGCGGCATCTTTTCGATTACACGTTTGGCTTCTTTATCGAAGTTCGGTCCGCCTTTTACAGAACGGAGCACTTTGATGTCGCCAATATGCCCGTCTTTATAAACGGTAAACGAGAGGTTCACGGTTCCCTGAATTCCATTCTCCAGTTCCATAGGCGGGTAGTG
>JABDAO010000088.1 GCA_013289095.1 Bacteroidota bacterium
GCGCGTCGGCAGGCGGGGTTGGGCAAGCAAAAATTCCTTTGAACACAAAGTTCGTCCACGTTCTGCTTGGTGCAAGGGTTTTGATTGGAATCGACATTTAGTCTTGCATCTCAAGGATAAAAATGAGACATTAGGTGTTGATTGGGTGATGGTTGGAGGTGTTTGAGTGAACCCTATTTAGTCTTTATCACATTCTATTTAGGCTTTATCACATTCTATCCAGTCTTTATCACATTCTATACACACTTTATCACATTCTATCCAGTCTTTATACGAAGCTTTACAGTTTCCAGACACTTCTATACACCCTTTATTGGCTGTAGGAGCGCTTTCTTCCATTTGAAGGCTCATCCCGGGAGCCATCGGGTCTTTAAAATGATTAAGAAAAGGTATAAAACAGGTTACACCCCGGAAAATGACGTTGACCCAAAATGAAGGAGATATTTCATTTTGTATGTGCTTATAAAGGCTAATCGGGCTGTTTGTTTAATATTCGCGGATTTCTGGCAAATATTCGCTTGTATAGGCTCAATAAACGAAGAGCGACGTTTTCTGAATCAAGCCTGAAATGCTATCTATTAATATTGAAATGCCGTATTGCTCGCGTCGAAGCGGCAAGAAGGTCTTGAAGATCTCATTCATTTCACTAAATTTCGATAAAAATAGGAAAGAGGACGATAAACGATCTGAATAATTAGCCGAATTGAACCAATAGAAGACGATCTTGTTCAACTATCCGAAACAGGTGTTTGGCTCCGAAAATTATTCTGTTGAAAATTGAATTCCTGTCAGCTATTTCAATCACACACACTATATAACGCCACGACCTATGTCAACTCTTCGTAATGCTAAGAGCTCCTTTATGGTAATGTTGGTTTTTACGGCCGCATTCATGCAGCTTTCGCCTGCGCTCCTGGCAGGTGATGAGAAACCGCATACTGGGAGCAACTCTGGTTTTGTTGAAAACAAGGGTCAGGTGTATGATCAGCATAATGAGCTCAATGGTGATGTATTGTTCTTGTGGAATTCGCCGGGAATGAATATTCAACTTCGGAAAACAGGGTTTAGTTATGATACGTACCAGATTAATAGGAAGACAGCTGAAAATGAGGACCGGGCGTTTCAGTTGCATAGAGTAGATGTTTCGTTTCCGGGTTCCGATCTGGGGTGCGTTCCGGTTGGTCTTGAAAGATTGCCTGAATATCTCAATTATTACAACCACCAGGCGGGAGAAGCAGGGATTACGAGCGTAAAGAAATTCTCCAAGATCAGGTACCCCAATCTATATCCAAATATTGATTTGGAATTTGAGCTAACCCCTGAAAAGGGGTTGGAATACAATTTTATTGTACATCCCGGGGCTTCGGTAGCTGATATCCGTATGCAGTTTACTGGTCAGGATAAACTTACTGTTTCTGGTGAACGTATGTATGAGCTTGCCTTTGACGGGGGAAAGATTGAAGAAACCATTCCTGAAATATACTCAACTTCCGCTTCGATGCAAAAGACAACCCTGGGGGGTGGGTACCGAAATATGGGCGCTTCGGTGCTTGGTTTCTGGGCCGAAGGCTGGGATCATACATCGACCTTGGTTATTGACCCGCTTCCGATGCGTTTGTGGGGTACCTATTATGGTGGATCAAGCAGTGAAACGACCTGGAACAGTACTGTTGCTGTCGATAAATATGGTAATTCCTATCTTATCGGCACGACCGAGAGCTCGTCGCCTGCTTCCAATATTGCCTCGGCAGGGGCATTTAAGGATACATTGAACACGGTCGGCTCCTATGATATGGTGGTGGCAAAATTCGGCCCCAATGGAAACCGTATCTGGGGAACGTATTATGGGGGATCAGGGCCTGACTATGGATATGCAATTACCGTGGATGACTCCGAAAATGTGGTGTGCGTTGGAACAACACAGACCATAACCTCAACTGCTATTGCCACAACTGGTTGCTGGCAGCCAACTTTCGGAGGAGGAACATCAAGTGCTTTGCCGGATGCTTTTGTAGTGAAATTTGATTCAACGGGGAGACGGAAATGGGGCACTTACTATGGAGGGGAACAGGAAGACGTAGGCAGGGGGGTGGCAACAGATCGGGCCGGGAATATTTTTATAGTCGGCTCGACCTATGGAAGCGCCGCGCCTTATGCGATTGCGTCGCCAGGGGCTCATGCAGTGATCGAAGCAGGAGGCCTGGATATTTTTTTGGTGAAATTTAATCCAGCCGGGGTCAGGCTGTGGGGAACTTATTATGGGGACAGCGTGAATGAGGAAGGCTTTGACGTGGCTACCGATACGGCAGGCAATGTATATATTACCGGGCGTTCAAACACGCCGGGGACAGCTCCAAACGGAGTTGCCACATCGGGTTGTTTTCAACCAACGAATGCAGGTGGGTATGATGCAATCGTGGCAAAATTTAATCCTGCCGGTGTGCTGAAATGGGGCACCTATTATGGTGATTCCAGTGATGAGTATGGTTTTGGAATCAATCTCGACAAGTCGTCCAATATCCTGATCTGCGGGGAAACCAATTCAATGGGCTCGGCGCCGAATGGTATAGCTACTTCTGGTTGTTTTCAGCCTGCGTATGCGGGAGGAGCGGATGCCTTTGTTGCCAAGTTCAGCCCTGCCGGAAGCAGGGTCTGGGGAACCTATTACGGAGGCAGTGGGGTGGACGTGGGCTATGATATTGCATCTGATAAATCCGGAAATATATTTCTGGGAGGATACACCACCACCACCGGTTCAGCGCCCAATGCCCTGGCCACTACAGGGGCCTGGCAACCCGCTTATGGAGGTGGATATTGCGATGCCTACGTGGCAAAATTTGATCCTTCGGGGAATCGGGTCTGGGGCACTTACTATGGAGGGTCGGCGGATGATTGGGGGTGGGGTGTTGCAACGGATGTTGCCGGAAATGTCTTTCTTGCTGGGTATTGTGGAACCCCCGGTACTGCTCCAAATGCCATTGCATCCGCAGGATGTGAACAACCTGCCGCTGGTGGAGGCGGCTCTGATTTGTTCCTCGTCAAATTGCAATCCTGTGATACCGCCGGGGTGAGCCGGAATACAACCAATCCTACTTGCAATGGGAATTCAAATGGAAAGGTGACATTGAGTGTAAGCGGGGGAGCTGAGCCATACCTGTACAGCTGGCATACGGTCCCGGTGCAGACAGCTTCAACACTTACAGGGGTACAAGCGGGTACATATACCTGTACGATTACCGATGCCGGGTCCTGTATCACCACTGCCACCATAACATTAACCCAACCACCAGCTGTTTCTGTAGCCATTCTGGCAAGGGATTCAATTACTTGCAAAGGAGTTGCTGATACACTTTTAGGGAGTGGAGCCTCTGCCTATAGCTGGGCCCCGGCTGCGGGATTGAATGCTTCTACGGGTGAGCATGTCTATGCTACACCTTCCGCTACTACCACCTATACACTTACCGGAACAAACACCGCCGGATGTTTGGGTACAAACACGTTTACACTCACGATAAACCCTGATCCTGCAACTCCAGTTATTCAAGCCACCGGAAATATTCTTGGCTCCTCTGTCAGTGGGGCGAGTTATGTATGGACCCTGAATGGCACTGTACTTGCCAACGACAACGGCCAGAAAATAACGGCTGGCGCATCAGGGAATTATACCGTGGAGGTCTTCACTAGTTTTGGATGCAGTGCTGTCTCGGTTCCCTATTCATATACAGCAACGGGCATTTCCAGTCTGAGTGGCAATGTTTCATATAAGGTGTACCCGAACCCGGCCTCCGCTTATATCATGGTGGATGTGCCTCAGCCTGGTTGTCAGTTGATGGTCACGGTATTTGATACGCAGGGCAGGGAATTGAAGATTGTGCCACTGAACTCCTCACGCGTACAGATCTCCTGTATTGACCTCCCGGATGGAGTTTATTTGTACCAGGTACACGACTCAGGCCGACCTGTTGCAACAGGCCGGTTTGCAATCCTGCATTAGGATATAGGGATCTGGACAATCGAATGATTTTCTTCATTGTGATTCGATAATCCTCCAATTGCTTATGCCTGTGTAAAATTGGTGATTCTTCTTGCAGATCTTCCTGTAAGACTTCATCTTTTACTTGCTTTTGTCCCGAAAGCAGGATGCCCCGAACACCCAATCCTTGACCTGAAGTCCGCAGCCTTCCGCGTATTTTCATAGAATCGCTGCACATATCAAATATGGGCTATAGAATACTAATTCACTTTAAAAAAGCGCATTGCATTTTATATGTTTACGATGCAAAATGATTTTTATTCCGGCCCTGAAAAAGAGCTGATCAATTCCCTGAAAAACAGTAAGACATGAACAAAACAAGCATTTTAAAGAATAGCTGCATTTTGATAGGAATAAGCTGTCTTTTTGCCTTTACCCCAATTTCAACAAACGGGAAATATACCAACAAAATTGAGCCCCAGGCGGATATACTGATCGGGAAAGAAATCTGCATACTTTCTGTTTTGCAGGGCATCAATATAGAAAATCGAACGTATCTCAACTGGTCGGTTAAGACAGATGCAGTGGACTATTGTTTTATGCTCCTCAAATCAGATTCAAATTCCAATTTCAAACCAGTCGCAATTGTCAAAGGGCACCCGAGCATCAGGAATTCCAATGTGATGTATTGTTTCACAGATAGCACTTCCAATGGCCGGGCTGTATGTTTTTATAAACTCCTGGCTTTTAATGGCGATAGCTATAACGAATCGAAAGGTGTCGTGTCAATCCGGGAAGATATTCAGGAGCAAATTATCCGGGTTGAACACAATAAACCGGGGGGCCACTATTCACTTCCCGAATACCAAGCACCGGCTCTGAACCAACCCGTTTACAAAGCATCGCGTTAACCGCTTTAGCCGTACGAATAAGTCCAGTCTCTTTAGGATGGAATGCCTGCCTTCCCCATAGAAGGACATCTCTCCTGGAAATCAGTGCCTATGCTATAAACGATCTATTAATTTGAGGAGAGACTCTTTCTTGCGTGAGGAGACCGGTACAGACGACTTATCCTTCATGATCACAAACCCCCCGTTTAGCTTATTAAATGTTTCCATGTACTCGATGTTGATCAGGTGTGACTGATGCACCCGAAAGAAATTATAGTTCTGCAGGAGTTCGTCATACTCCTTGAGGATTTTTGACACCAGTATTTTCCTCCCATCCGTTAAGAAGAACCGGGTGTAAGCGCCATCCGATTCGCAGCGGATGATTTCTTTGATCGTAAGCACGAAAATATTTTCGGTTGTTTTCAGGACCAACCGTTTATTCTCCTGGGGGATGGTGTTTTTAATGTTTTCGTTGAAAACTTCCATACTCAGATTGAAATCTTTATGAAGGTTTAGAAGGGCCCGTTTAATGGCTCCCTCCAGTTCTTCGGGACTGAATGGCTTTAAGAGATAGTCAATGGCGCTGAATTTAAAGGCCTGGATCGAATATTCCTGGTGGGCGGTGATGAAGATGACCTTGAATTTGATCCGTTCAATATGGCGGAGCAGGTCGAAGCCCGTCCCGTCCGGAAGATGAACATCGAGTAATACGATATCCGGTTGGTAATTTCGGATAGCCTCCAGCCCGGCCTCCACAGAGGCAGCTTCGCCGACGAGTTCTACTGATTCAACATTTTTTAGTGTATACGATATGAGTTCACGAACATTGGGTTCGTCGTCGATAATAAGTACTCGTGCCATAAGATCAGTTTTTAGTGAGAGGAGACAAAAAAGAAAGTCGCGATATATTCTGGTTAAAAAAAGTAAAGGCAGCCCTGGTGCCACATCCTTGACCAGAATCGTCTGTCAAGTCGGTGATTGAAAATGAAATCGAATGCCTGATCCTTCTATTCATGAGCGCCAGCCGGTCTCTGGTGATATTGGTTGCCATGGAGGTGTGCTTAATGCGGTTCACTTTCAGTTCAGCCGATTTCTTTCGGCCTATCCCATTGTCACTGATTTCCAGGGCAAGCTGTTTTCCAGACCGGGATAATCTAATTAGAATATGGCCCCCCCCTCCAGGTTTGCTGACGATACCATGCTCAATTGCATTTTCAATCATGGGTTGGGCGAGCATGGGCGGAATAACTGTTTTTGCGATATCAATTTGAGGATCAACCACGATCTCATACGAAAATGCATTCCCAAAACGGAGTTGTTGTAGTTCCAGGTAATATTTCAGGGCTGTCAGTTCATCTGCTACGGCCACATATTCCTGGCCATTTGTTTCGAATATCATCCGGATCAGGTGGGCAAACCCATGAATGTACCGCGCAGCCTCCTGAGGGTTGTTCTTGTGCACGAAGTTCTGAATAGCGATCAGCGCGTTGTAGATAAAATGCGGGTTCATCTGCGTCCGTAACAGCTTCTGTTCGACCTGCAATTTTGAACCTAAAGAGGAGGCGATTCTTCTTGAATAAAAAAGAAGGACAACCACGAACAGCAAGATGGCAAGCAGGATGACTCCGCGTATGATGATTGTACTTTCATACCCGTGCAGGAGCAGGATTTTACGTTGCCCGGTCAGAATCAGACTCTGCTGTTTCAGCGCGGCAACTTCCTTTTCTTTCTTTTCTGTTTCGAATTTGCGTTGTGATTCCTCAAAAGAGGCTGCGTTCGATACGGTTGAGAATGAATCTCTGCGAACGAGGTACTTTTGAAAGTATTCTTCGGCGTGCTGAAAATCGCCTGTATTTGCAAAGCTTTTCGAATACTGCTTGTAGATCTCTTCTTTGTTCAACTCCGCCCCAACCGCATCTTGAGGTAACGGAATGTTGCCTGAATACGCCGGGATAGGAGCAGAAAAAACAAACACAGACAGGCACTGCCACCAGACCGGGAAGGCAGAGCGCAGGAGGAGATTGAACAGTATGGAGCTCTTAGATCGCATCCGGTACCGTGAATTTAATTGATGAAATAATATTGCTGGGTTCTTGTTTTAGTTCTGTCATAACAAAGATAATCTTTTGAGTGGCCTTTTCATTGAGCAGTTTCAGACGGTCCTCTGTTATCTTTACTGCTGATTCAAAAATACTTTTAATTGTCTTCAAGGTTTTTTGTGCAGCTGGCAGCTTCAGGATATCGCTGGTGGCAATCAGGAGCTCAATCTCCATACCGCCCTCTACCTGTGTGTACCGGATGGTAGTGTCGCATTTCATGGATGGAGACACCTGGTTCCAATGCTCAACCACATCTTCCAGAAAGGGTTGCGAAAGCAAAGGAGGTATGGAGATCAAGTCGGTTTCGAGGTCAGAATCAATTTCAAAAACACAATTAAAATTATCCTGGAAACGCAGGCGTTGGAGCTCAACGTAATATTTCAGGATGGTCAGATCGTTCTCCAGCGGGACAAAGTCTCGCGCAGAATTTTCGAGCACAAAGCGCATCAGTTTTGCAAATGAGTAGATATGATAGGAAGATTGTTCCTTGGTAAACCGGCTCTGACAATCTTTCAAGGTTAGAAGAGATTGATAGATGAAATCAGGACATATTTGGGCCCGGAGCAGCTTCTGACCCAGATCCGCTTTGCGGTTCCTGATCCGGAGGTTGATCTGACTGAGCAGGAGGAAAATAATCAGCAGCAGACAAATAACGCTCCCGGCAATACTCCCGCCAATTAATACAGACTTCCGGAATTTCAGTTGTCCGATTTCATTTACCTGCTCCTGGATGGCGGCTTTGCGTTTCAACAGGGTCAGCTGGGTCTTTCTTCGCTCATTATCGTATGCCGATTCCAGACCAACCATTTGCTTGGCTTTGTTCTCAGTCTCGATTTTGTCTTTTTGATCGGCACAGAGCTGGAAATAGGAATACGCTTTTTTGAACTGTTTAAGCTGTTCGTAATAGTGCCCCAGGTTTTGATAAATATGTGCCACGAGGGGTTTGTTTTGTTTGTCGGCTATCCGGAGCGCCGTTGTGTAAAAGGTGCGTGCCCGTGCGGTGTCGCCAAGCTCGGCGTACGTCCTTCCCAGATCCAGATTCGCGGTTGCCAAACCCCGCTTCACCCTTAGCTGCTCACACGTATGGAGCGCTTTGGTATAGGTAACGATTGCGCGTGGATATTGTTTTAATGCAAAATAGGTGTCGCCCAAATCCAGGGAAAAGAGAGCTGCAATTGCATCCATTTCCAGCTCGTTCATGATTCGTATGGCCTTGTTGTTATATTCCATTGCCTTGGCATACTGTCCCTCGTTCTGAAAGATGATGGCCATGTCGTTGAGTGTACATCCCTCCGATTCTTTGTAATCAATTTCCTGGCTTACCCGAAGCGAGTAACTGTACGACTCCAGGGCCTTTTGGTTCAGGCCCAGCGCAGCATAACTCATTCCGATGAAGGTATTAACAGACGAAATCCCCCTCTTGTTGCCTTGCGATTCCCAAATTTTAGACGCATCGATAAAATATTGCAGGGAAAGCTGATACTGCCCATCTTCGAACAGGACCGAACCCATGTTTCGCATTGCACGTGCGCAGTGGTTCGTGTTTCCTCCCCGCCTGAAGAAAGCAAGCGCCTTTGAATAGGCTTCCAGGGTTTTTACTGAACTCTGATCGTAATAAATCCCACCTACGTCCATCATGATTTCTCCACACTCATCCAGATCGCCCAGCGCTTCACTTATCTTTAGGGCCCCCATGAAATAGCCCAATCCAAGAGAATCGGTGGCCCTGTCAACAACCGAATCATTTCTTGAAAACACAAGAATATCGCCCGTTTTTCTCAAACACGAGGAAAGGAGTTTTTGCTTGTCGAGCTTTTCAGCCAGCTCCCTGGCTGCTTCGAGGTAGGTTATGCGTTCGGGTGAATGGGCTTTGCCCGTAATGTGATCCGAAAGTTGGATCAGGATCTTTATTCGATTGGTATCAGTCTTTGTTTCTGCTAACGCGTGCCGAAGGCTATCAACGGCCTTATCCTGTGCAACAAAATAAGTACAGTTTGCCAGGAGTATAAACAGCGTCAAACAGACCAAACGAAGTTGCATCCGCATAAATGCGAACCGATGGTAGTTTAATGTGGACGGGCTAGTCTTTGAATTTTCACCTTGTCTGAAAAGCATAAAATCACTTACGTGAAACACCTCTTTTTCTCTAATTAAAATTAGAAAAAAGCAAGGCACAGACACGAAAAAAGTATACGTAAGATGTATTTTCTGTGAGTAATGGCAAATAATATTACATTATTATATTATTTGAGGTCGAGGTCTGGCAAATACCTCATTCTTTAGCAAGAAGAAGATAATCAGTCGTTTATTTTTTCACGAGTTTAAACTCCTTGTTAGCCTTGTTCTCAACAGTCGTTCCGAGCAAATAGACTCCGGCCGGGAACGAAGAAAGGTCGAGTTGCAGTTGCCCGTTTTTTACATCCGACATGCTTTTTGTTGTCAAGTCCTTTCCACACATGTCGTTGAGTGAGACCCGTACTTTGGATGGGCTATCCAGCTCAAAGACAAGTGTATAGACGTCTGCCGGGCCGGTAAGCAGGGAGATGGCCGCAGCTGCAGGCGGATGATTGGCCACGCCTGTAGGGTCTATTACAGTAACGGTATGGCTGCATGAATCCAGACACGATGTTGCACTGGACGTGACAAGCGAAACGGTAAAGATGCCTGCATTCTGGTAAACATAAAGCGGAGTACCCGAAACGGATGTGCCGGTACCATCTCCAAAATTCCATGCATAGCCGACAGCATTTGTGGACGTATTCAGAAAGGTTGCATTTGTGCCAGAACCCAAGAGTACGGTATCGGGCTGAATCGTGAATGCGGCAACAGGAATTGATACCGGTTGGATGGTAAGCGTTTGTTCAAAGTAGTCGCACTGTCCTGCGGTATTGATCTGAACAGTATAGGTTCCGGAGGTTAAGGAGGTGAGCGAATCGGCTCCGGCCCTGTTTTGTGTGTACCGAAGAACCGACCCGCTGCTGTCTTGCCAAACATAGTTCCAGGGGCCGTTGTTCAAACCTATTGCCGTAAGCAAGCCGCCCGAACGGTTCAGACAAGCGGGGTTTGTAAGGGAGGTACTTGCGTTCAGCAGAGAGGCGTTGATAGTAAGCAGAAAGCGTGAAATTGCAGTGGTGTCATACAACGTACAGGTATATACCGACGACCGCAGATCCGTGCTTACTCCGGTATAATTGTCGTACAAAACTGCGCAGGTTCCTCCAGGTAAATCTGTTAGTCCGCTTGCTGAAATCGTAAATGTCCCGGTTGTATCCGTAATGACCCGAAGCCAGACTTTAATATTGTTTGGTAGCGCCGGTACACCGCTTATACTGCACTCGACGGTGTCATTCATAATAGCCAGGTAAGGGTAGGCTGTCTGTCTGAGTTTGTATACGTCGTATTGCGATTCGTAATGGATGGTGGCTGAGGAATCGAAGTAGAGGGCCGATTCGTCGTGATCACCCCGGCCGTCAAGATAGAGACGGACTACGGGGGGTGCAACGGTGTTGGTTCTGTTGACGGATCTGAAGACAGGACTTGCCGAAACTTTATCGCTTTCGT
>JABDAO010000089.1:0-6535 GCA_013289095.1 Bacteroidota bacterium
CGCGCTCTTTGTTCTCGACCAAATCAGCAAGCGTGCAGATGAAAAAGGGTTGTACTTCCTGAAAGGGGACAACCCATTTGATGCCAATATAACTCAGTGGCGTTCCAGTAATCAGCACATCGCGTATATACTCTATCGGAACCATTTTATCGATGGCTTCGAGTTCAACTTCGCGTGTAATCAATGCGTTCTCCCGGCTCATAAACTCAAAAGCACGGTTTCCGATCACTTCTTCCTTTTTTAGTTTTGTCAGCTCCAGCCAGTAATCATTGGCAAAGAAATACTTTCCGTCGGGATAATTAAAACACACAGCCCCGTCAAAGGTCTTGACGAGCTCCAACAGGGAGTTCATGGTTTCTCGTAGGGTTCGCATACGCTCAGAAGTGAATAGTACGAAGATGCAACTATTTGGGCTACTTCTGTTTGGTAAAAAGCACTAAATATCATTTTCTTATCATGGGCTAACTCCCCATACCCTTTTCCCCCAAAGCCTACGCTTTCCTGTCTGCCAAAATGAAAGGCCTGGCAAAACAGTAAGCATAGGCAACGGCCGGGTAGCATTCAATAACGAGGGGAAAGCCAGAGATTTCGCAATACGCCCTCAGGAAAGAAATACAAGGGGTTCACTTTTTCCTTAAAATGATCGCTGCCCAGAGCCCTTCCGTTGTTTAAAAAAACAATTCCCAATAATATGCCACAAACTCCCGAAAGAGGGCATAACTGTCTCTCCATTGAAAATACCGGGGACTGGCGCCTGAAACAGCTTCAAACCCATTCTGATGGAACAACATCTTGGTGCGGGTAAGATGGTAATATTGAGATACAGCGATGATACTCGTAAAGTGAAGACTGTCACGAAGATGAAGCATATTCTTAACCGTGAGCCGGGTGTTATC
Source organism: Bacteroidota bacterium (assembly GCA_013289095.1). GTDB lineage: Bacteria > Bacteroidota > Bacteroidia > Palsa-965 > Palsa-965 > Palsa-965. Next base: position 897 of record JABDAO010000089.1, read on the forward strand.
GCCATGGTTGTCGACCAGGATAACCGAGTCGGGCACTCCTTTCTGAACCAGATATTCCTTCATCTTCGTACCCTCATAATACCCTTCTTTGCCAAACGCCCCGCTCATCACCAGTTTCTTTACACGCCCCGATTGATATAGAGCAAGACCACAGTTCACCCGGTTTTCAAGACCCGCGGAGAGGGTCCCGTCTTCGTTTACCTTATTGGCGAGTATGACAGCGATATCTGCCTTTTGCATTTTATCGCTAAGACCGTCTTTACAGGTATAGGCGATGTGAATGAGGAACCACAAAACGAAAAGACCAATCCCCAACTTGATTCGCTTTGCTTTATTCTTCATCCTGTTTTTCTTGATTTTTTCCATTTCCAGAACCCCTCCACATCAAAGACAAGTGTCTCGAAAGATACAAGATTTTATATGAAAATATCCATACGCTCTCTCCGGGCCTGAAATAGGTGATACAAACTTGAAGAGCGATGTGAAAGCATTCGAAGATATCGTTCTTGAAATCACCGAGGCCTTTCTTTAAACAGGTAGTTTACTCAAAATCACGTAGCCTGTTCAGAACCCGATTATCAACGTGTTCAAGAAAGAGAAGTATACCTTCAGCAAGCAAGGAATCAGGAATCAGGAAAACAGGAGGCTAAAAAAGTCCTACCTTCCCTCCATGAAACCTTTCACGGGTATCTTCCTTTCCCTGCTTTGCAGCGCCTTTCTTACTGTTGCCCAGACACCGGTTGATACGGCATTCATCTATACCTTCGGCGGAAAAGGAAATGATATCTGCAACCAGATCAGGCCTGCTGCAGATAACGGTTTTATCCTCATCGGCACAACCAGCAGTTTCGGGGCCGGCAACACCAGCATGTATGCCGTTAAGACAGATGCCAACTGTCATCATCTCTGGTCTAAAACCTACGGAGGAGCACAAATCCAGGCAGGATTGGCCGTTGTGCCTACCATAGACAAAGGCTTTGCCTTTTTGGGTTACACGACCAGTTTCGGAAACGGAGGGTATGACGTATACCTGGTAAAAACCGATTCGATCGGTAATTTAGAATGGCAAAAAACATACGGGGGCCCCGACTGGGACTTTGGTTATTCGCTCAAACAAACACACGACGGAGGCTTTATCATTTGCGGTCAAACCTATAGCTATGGAGCCGGGAATGGTGACGTATACCTTATCCGTACTACAGCCCTGGGCGACACACTCTGGACCCATACCTACGGCGGATCCGGCTATGACACGGGCAACTCCATCCTTCTTCAGGGCGACTCGCTCTATACCATTGCCGGAGCCACGACGAGTTTCGGAAAAGGCGATACAAACATTTACTTTTTACAGGTTGATACGAACGGGTTACTTAAAAATACCCGAACCTTCGGTTGTTCCCGAAACAGTGTGGCCTACTGCATCGCTCCCGAATATGACCGGGGCTATCTGCTTTTCGGAAGTATGGACAGCATCACTCCGGGTATCCGTGGCCAGGTGCTCATCAAGACCGATTATAGCGGAAACCTGATCTGGATGCTGCCTCCCAACGCTTCACCGTATCAGGATTTTGGCAAAGAAGTAACCGAAGCCCCTGACCATACCTATCTCTGTTCGAGCGCTGCCGATGGAGGCGGATATGGTTCGTCTTCGCTGCTGGTGACCCATCTCGATAGTTCAGGTGCATGGCTTGCAGGGCCGTCTATTGGAGGAAACAACAATCAGTACGGAAATTCGGTGACGATCGGTTCGAACCGAAACGTACTTTTTGCCGGCGAAACAAGCAGCTGGGGCATGGGCGACTTCGATGCCCTGGTGGTACGGTTCAAAACCGATTCCATCGTACAGGTTTATTACCTGGCTGTCACCTCTTTTGCCGACACCTCACTTCCTGCAGCAGGCATTCCCACGAACAGCCTTCCCGCACCCGGCGTTCGGGTATCGCCCAACCCGCTTGTTACAGAAACCTCATTTCTGTTGCAAACCCAAACACCTGACCAGTATACGCTCTCTCTGTATGATGCCTCGGGGGCCTCTGTGGCAACACCAATACCCTTTGTACGAACGGGCAACGGCCAGGCCCTTATCCATCTGCAGCGTGGCGCTCTCCCCAAAGGTGTTCTTCTTTATGAAATTAAAGATGCCGGGCAGACTGTAGGAAGCGGGAAGCTGATTGTAGAATGAGGACATACGCGGTCTATAGACAGATATACTCAACATCCTTACAAACATACGTTGTCTCTGGTCAGATATACTCATCCTTCTGACAGGGCAATTCCTTATTCGAAGACAATGAGAAGCGGGGTAAAATTGCACACGCTTATCATCCCGACAGGAAGCGTAGTACACTCCGTTTCTAGTGCTCCTGTTGGTTTGATGAAGAAATGATTACGATCGATTCTGAATCTGTTGTTCTTAATAATTCAAATCCAAGTGTATCAGCCTGCCGTTTTGTTCAGGACTGAATTCAGAAGCGTTTTTGAGGATCTTTATCCTCAGGTGCGATTCGATTGTTTTTACAGCTACGAGCGGGTACTTATAACTGTAAATTAATTTAAGACCGTTTTGCAGGGCCCAGGGTGTAATAAAGATGGAGTAATTCCATTCATCCGAATAAAAGAGATATGCCGATTTATCTGAGTGCAGGTTCCATTTAGGAGGAATCGCCTCCACAACAAGGTCGTTGCTGCCGATCTCCGGCAGTTTATTTACAAAGCGCTGCATAAAGGTATAATCCTTTGATTCGGGAGACACCCAGGCGAAATGCATGTTGCAGAGCATCGCAATGCTGAATACCAGTCCGGTACAGCCTACAGCAAGCAGGTTGGCTTTGGGGAGAATCTCAAAAACACGGTTTACCAGATAAAATACCCAGATGGCCCCTACGAGCATATAATTCCGGGAAGCCATCCAGTTTTCTTTAATCAGGAGCTGAGGCAACAGGAGCAGGATGCTGAATATCAGAAGCAACAGGAGATCTGCAAATTTTTTGCGAAAGAGATCTCTGCAAAATAGCATGACCGTAAGTGCGGTAAACAGATATTGAACACCCGTTGATTTAAAAAGCAAGAGATGAAACTTGCTCACTTCGATCAGATTCAGGAAAAACCAGCAAATTTTCGGCCAGATCTCCGGGCCCAATTTACCGCGCGATGCAAGCGACAGTCCGGCATTCTCGATCAACCCTTGAAAAAACTGATAGTACAGACCCAGGCTAAGAAAAAAGACAAAACAGAAATAGCTTAAAAACACCCTTTTGCTTTTTAATGTTACGTCTTGCCTGATGAGGAGTGTAAAAAAGGCAGGCATTAAAAAAGCGAGCGCGAGGGTTTGATAAAAAAACAGGGCTGTTATCTCCAGGATCACTGCCGCTAGGAGGAATAGCGTACTTTTCATTCTTCCCACACCTTCCCTGCCCAGATGCTTTTCCAGCCCTCTCTGTGTCAGGATTCCCCCACAAAACGAAAGCATGGAAGGAATGTGATGCGGAAAACATTCGGCCCAGCAGATAAATTCGGAGAATCCGGGAAGACAAAAAATAAGCAAGGAGGCGATAAAACTTACCGGTTCCGAAACGCCTTCCCAGATCAGATAGTTGAAGATCAGGAAACAGAAACAAAAGGTCAGCAGGACAGAGAGTACTCTCAGGTATTTCAGGTTTGCTGCGGTAGCCACCAGTTTAAAACCGGCAAGGACCAACAAACCATACAGGGGCCGGCCTTCGGAGAGAAAGCGGGGATAGGAGCCATATGAGCCAGGCCCGAACCCTGTTTTGAGTTCCCAAAAAAGATCGGGCTCATCCAGTGAAAAATAATCCCTGAAGACAACAAAAATAACGACCACCAGCAATAGGAGCACATAACTCCACTTCAGGGCCAGGATACGCATCGATGTTTTGCTCATACAGCTCTGAAGGATCAACACCCGGTAAAATTACCGCTTCTTGCAAATGTAGAAAGCTTTGCCCAGCATCAGCATGATTCCCGGAATTTGGCAGAAATGAAAAAACCTGACTTCACAAAAAATCCCGCCTTGTCGGGGCAAAGCCGTGACAGGGCGGGATAAATCCGGCGTGTTGACAGAAAAGGCTTAGTACCTCCTCCGGTTTTGTTGTCCTCCTCCACCCTGACGCGGGGATGCAGAACTGCGGAAGTTACGTTGTCCGCCTCCTCCTGGTTTTGGACGTGCCACATTGCGGATCCCTTCGGGAAACTTGTGTGTGGCAGCAACATCAATGTTTTTAGGGAGGAGTTTGTTGATGTTCTTCAGATCATCAATTTCTTCAGACCCGCAAAACGACAGCGCTATGCCCGACTCTCCGGCACGACCTGTACGGCCAATGCGGTGAACATAGGTTTCGGGTATTTCGGGAAGTTCGTAGTTGATTACGTGGGTCAGCTTATCGACATCAATGCCGCGCGAAGCGATATCGGTAGCCACCAGAATACGGATTGCACGGTTCTTGAAACCTGTCAGCGCTTTCTGACGGGCATTTTGCGATTTGTTTCCATGAATAGCCTCCGCGCTGATGCCCTTACGGTTCAATTCTTTGGCCACTTTATCTGCTCCATGTTTGGTGCGTGTAAATACGAGCGCATGGCCGATGCGTTCTTTCTCAATGACTTCGTGCAGCAAGGCGTTTTTGTCGTTCTTTTCGACATAATACACGGTTTGTTTCACCGCCGTGGCAGGGGCTGAAACGGGCGCTACCTGCACCTGTACGGGGTTATTCAGCAGGCTTGCAGCCAGGCTTTTGATTTCGTCGGGGATTGTAGCCGAAAAGAAAACCGTTTGCCTTTTGGCAGGAAGTTTAGGAATGATGCGTTTGATGTCGTGAATAAAACCCATGTCGAGCATACGGTCGGCTTCATCGAGGACAAAAAATTCAACCTTGTCGAGTTTTACAAAACCCTGGTTCATCAGATCCAGGAGTCTTCCGGGTGTTGCCACCACAATATCCACACCTGCACGCAGGGCTTGTGTTTGTTTGCCCTGGGATACTCCACCGAAGATGACGGTGTGGGTAAGTTTCAGACCTTTTCCATAATCCCGAAAACTGTCGTCGATCTGTATGGCGAGTTCGCGAGTGGGGGCCAGGATCAAGGCTTTGATGCCAGGACGTTTACCGTTCTGTTCTTTTCCATGAAGGATTTGAAGAATAGGAACTGCAAACGCAGCGGTTTTACCTGTTCCTGTTTGTGCACAACCGAATACATCTTTTCCCTCGAGCAGGAAGGGGATCGATTTTTCCTGGATCGGGCTTGGTTCGGTGTATCCTTTACGCGCCAAAGCCTGGAGGATAGGTGCAATGATGTTTAGTTTTTCAAAAGTGTTTGTTTGCATACTAAATTGTCTAAATGTGAATTAATTGAATACAGCCCTTCGGGAAAGCATAGTTCCGGGGCGTATTTGTTATGAAAATGTGAAAGGAGATGTAAAACTAAACTGCGGAGCAGACGGATAGGAGAAGAAGATCCTGAAATACAAATCTATTCGATCGTTGGCAAAGATACACAGAATAACCGGATAACCTAATTCAAGCCGGAATCAGCGTTCCTCCGAGGCCGACATGTACGGCTGAAAAAGAACCAAAAAACAGGTCAAGCCTCCAGCGGAATCGTGATCTAAATCACCACTTTGT
>JABDAO010000089.1:6545-10361 GCA_013289095.1 Bacteroidota bacterium
GGCAGCAGGCCACTTTCTGTATCAAAAACGTGTGGACAAAGCTTGTTTGAGCGAAAAAACAGGTCAAGCCTCCAGCGGAATCGTGATCTAAATCACCACTTTGTTCAACCATGCTCCAATTTGTTAAAATTTCGTTGATTAAGAGTGATTTTAGTCACGGAAGTGATTAAAGGTGCTCCATCTATAGATGCAGATGCTCTCTGTACTTCCCGGCAGTTGCACTTGATCTTCGAACAGACAGAGCGCTTTCTGCGGAAAGATAGAATATACCAATGCAAATGCCTTCGAATCCTGTTCCCTCCAGTTTCTTGTTTTCGATATTTTGCGTTAATTAGCCCTTGATTTCGTGAAAAAAGCCCTTCTCTTCCTTCTTTTGTTTGCGCTCTCCTTGCTTTATAGCTGTTCTTCAGCTCCGAAGAAACAGGTTGACCGTGCATTCTATTTTTGGAGGACAGTTTTTGATCTGTCGGCCTCAGATCAGCAGGCCTTGCTGAGGCAGGGAATAAACCGGCTTTATACCCGTTTTTTTGATGTACTTCCCGATCCATCCACGCTCAAACCAAACCCTGTTCAGGACATTCGATTTATTAAACCGGTAGACAGTCGTCTGGAGATTGTTCCGGTTGTATTTATTGCCAATGATGCCTTGCTACACCTCGATGACAGCGTTGTTCTAACATTGGCCCGGGAGATCGTTCACCGGATCTTTCAATTGCAAAACAGACAGCAAGGACAACACCTGCAAGAAATACAAATCGATTGCGACTGGACCCCATCCACCCGGGAGCGGTATTTTGATCTGCTCAGCAGCATCCGGGCTCGTTTGAAAAAGGAAAAGATCATACTCAGCGCCACCATCCGTTTGCATCAGGTCAAGTATTATGAACGTACCGGTGTGCCACCGGTTGACCGGGGGATGCTTATGTTTTATAATATGGGAAAGCTGGAGGATCTGCGTACCGCAAATTCTATTTATGATGCCCACACAGCAGCTTGTTACCTCTATAATTTTTCGACCTATCCGCTTCCTTTAGACGTGGCGCTTCCCTGTTTTTCCTGGGCCGTAGTCATTGCCGCAGGGCATGTATCCAGACTTGTTACCGAAGGGCTGGATGTGCCGCCCGACACAGTTAAAGGGCTGGAACGAACCGATGCGAATCATTTTAAAGTAATCCGCGAAACCAAACTCTGGAATGGATACCTTCACCCAGGTGAATCTATTCGTCTGGAAAAGGTAGATGCCGCCCTGTGCAAGGATGCCGCGCTTCAAATTGCACCTTACCTGCACGCCAAATCCTTGCATGTGGCAATTTATCATTTAAAGAAAAACCAAATTAATGCCGATGAAAAACAGGCTTTTGAAAGGATCTATCATTGCTTCGATTAGCATACTTGCTTTTCTGGCGGTCAGGCAAACCGTGCATGCCTGCGCCAGCAGTGGCTTGGAGGAAGATTCTGATTACTATTCGCTTTACAGCTCAGAACTGATGGGGTCTACACATCTTTTTCCCTTCTTCTATACCATTTCTTCGGCCTACTATGAATCCAAGCTGGCCCGTTTGGCAGACCAGGATACCACCGACGATTATCTTTCGAATACAGCCGAATGGAATACCTATATGAAAGGGGTTCCATCCGAAAATGATGTAGATGCATTCATCTATAAAAGCAAGATTGCCGATCTTGAACAACTCCGCAATTCGATTCAACACAAAGCCTTTGTGCTGCGTGATTCCTTCAAACAAAATACGGCTTATCTCTATCTTCAGAAACGTGGCGACGTGGATGCGGTGAACTACCTGTTGTTTGCCAAACGTTGCGAACCTCAGGCCAATGTCAGCTATGGCGGGGGATGGGATGCCCTGCCTCAGCGGGATACCGTGCTCATGAAAAATCTGATTGCCGAAGGATTGAAAACCGCAGAACATCTAAAATCTCCCTTTCTCAAGTTTCGGTATGGTTTCCAGCTGGTAAGAATGGCACACTATTCAGGACAGTATGAGCAATGTCTTACGCTGTACGATGCCCTGATGAAAGGGAAAAATGAAACCAGCATTGTCTCCCTCTGGGGAATTGCACTCCAGGGAGGGGCGCTTACCCGGCTGAAAAGAGGGGATGAGGCTGCATATATCTTTTCAAAGCTGTTCGACAAACATTTTTCGTTTAATTACGACCTTTATCGTCAGAATTTTGAATGGGCCAGGGGAGATGCGCTTCCGCTTTGCCAGACCGATCATGAACGGGTTGTGGTCTATGCCCTGCAAGGTTTTGCCGAACGCGAAAACCTGCCAATGATGGAACAGATTGCCCTGCTGGAACCCGGCTCTGAATACCTGGAAGTATTGCTTACCCGGGATATCAAATGGCTGGAGAACGATATGCTCCCTCACAAATATGTGTATGGCCCTTTTGAGATTGCAAAGGCTAACCTCGACGTAGCAACGCTTACCGCGACACGCAATTTTGTGGTCAACACCCTTCATAAAGGAGGTGTTAGAAAGCCCTATCTCTGGGAGTATACTGCCGGGTACCTGAGTTATCTGCTGAAAGATGTAAACGCAACTTCCGGATTTTTTGCCCAGGCCCGCCTTCATGCACCCGAAAACGAATTGTTAAAAGCACAATCAGCAGTGATAACGGTGATGCAAAAAACAGAACTCGCTACTGTGCTTGATCAAGCATTCGAAAACAGGTTGTTTGCTGATATTCGGCAGCTCGATGAGGGTTCAAATCAGGCATTGGTTCCCGATGCCCTTCATCTTCTTTACCGCAACCTGGGTAACCGCTATCTGGAAGCCAACGACACGGTTCACTATTTGTTATATATGGCGTATGAACCCACGATGCCTGATTTGCTGATGAAACCTGGTGCCTTTGATCCGGGAACCCTCATTCGTTTTTTGAACCGCACAGATTTAACCCCATTGGAAAATATGCTCTGCATCAACTTTCAGACACACCTCTCACTCGGGGCCTTACACGAGCTGAAGGGCACTGTCTATCTCCAAAAATACCGGTTCAAAGAAGCCGAGGCTGAGTTTGAACAGGGTGGAAAAGAGCTTACGGTTTTACCTGCCAATCCTTTTGAGATGCATATTGCCGATTGTCATGATTGCGATTTCAAAAATGATACCGGCAGCTATTCAAAACTAACCTTTGTTCAACGCATGATTGTACTTGAACAACAGGCGGCACACCCTGGAAGGGATCAGGCAAATGCAGCCTTTTTACTGGGCAATGGATATTACAACATGACGTATTTCGGCAGCTCCTGGTCGGCGCTTACGTATTACCGCAATGTATGGGGAAACGAGTATCAGTTCTATGATTGCTCCACGGCCAGACGCTATTACGAAATGGCCGCAAAACTCTCGAACGACAAGGAATTTAAAGCCAAATGCACCTTCATGGCTTCCAAATGTGAGCTGAATGCCTATTACCAGCAAAAAGGCTATGGCTTTGAAGAACAATTTGCCGTCGACCCCGGCGCAAAGTCGTTTCAACTGAATTATAAATTATTGAAAGATAACTTTGCCGATACCCGGTATTATCAGGAGGTAATTAAGGAGTGTAGTTATTTTAGGGCCTATGTCAGGCAATAATCGGGATGTGAGCGGGAATCTCAGGTAAAAGGGGGGCAGGTAACTCTTGTAGATCTCTGAAATCGACCAAGGCGTCTTGTAGCCTTGACAAGGTATCTCGTAGCCTTAGCAAGACATCTTACAACCTCGCAAAGGCATCACGCAGCCTTGATAAGGAGAGGGAAAGTATCGGGAACCTCGGGGAACATGTCGGGAAGCTTAGTGAACGTGTCGG
>JABDAO010000090.1 GCA_013289095.1 Bacteroidota bacterium
GCTTCCCCCATTGTCTTTACACTTACTAGCCTTGTCAATTTGTTGAATCCCGCAAAGGTAAGGTCTGAAAAAGCCTATTTTTCAGGGGTCAGTCTACGTAAGCCGGATTGATTATCTTTGTCTCTTTTGTACCCGTTTTTAGTCGCTTTTGGGCTGCGTTGGCTATCCGAATCATCTGAATTTGCTAAAAACAAAGAATGCAGAGGGGGGCTGCCCTTTTCTCAGGTTCTTTCGAAAAAGCGGCCGGTGTCTGTGATGGATCAAAGCTAACTGTGTTATCAGTCTTTTCAGCGTATAGCTCTAGTTTAGAAAGGTTTAAAAAATTCCATGTCGATCCCGGTATATATAAACAGAATAGCCCGTTTTCTCCCGAATGCACCCGTTTCGAACGATGAAATGGAGGAGTACCTGGGTTGTTTTCTGGGTCATAAGTCACGGGCCAAAAATATTGTACTTCGCAATAATGGCATCAAGACGCGTTACTATGCCCTTGATAAACAAGGACGGAGTACGCATTCGAATACAGACCTGGCCCTGGAAGCTATCCGGGCCGTTTGTAGGGATGATTTTGATCTGTTAGAGCTCGATTTGCTGACTTGCGGAACAACCACCCCCGATCAGTTATTACCTGCCCATGCGGTAATGGTGCATGGTAAATTGGGAGTAAAACCTGTTGAAGCCATTACGTTTACGGGTTCCTGTTGTTCGGCCATGAATGCGTTGAATTATGCAGTGATGGCTATTGGGAGTGGTACTGCCCAGAATGCCATCACCACGGGATCCGAAAAATTGTCGACCTGGATGCAGGCCCGGAATTTTGTGGAAGAAGGCAAAAAGATTGAAGAGCTGGAAGCAAACCCAATGCTCTCGTTCGAAAAAGATTTTTTGCGCTGGATGCTGTCGGATGGGGCAGCGGCGCTGTTGTTGAGCAATAAGCCCAATGCCAGCGGAATATCGCTGAAAGTAGAATGGGTGGATATCATCTCGTTTGCGAATGAAGTTGAGACTTGTATGTATGCCGGGGGCGAGAAAGAAGCCGATGGTTCGCTGAAGGGATACCTGAGTTTTGAGCAGCACGAATGGTTGGAGAAATCACTTTTCTCACTCAAACAAGACGTGAAGGTGTTGGATAAACATATCGCCGAATTGGGCGTGCGCCGGTATCTTGAATTGATGAAGAAGTATGGGTTCAACCCCGGCGATATCGATCATTTTGTGCCCCATGTTTCATCCGCTTATTTTATTCAAAAGGTAGATGATGAAATGAATAAATTCAATGCCGGTGTGCCCAGAGAGAAATGGTTCATCAACCTTACAAAACTTGGAAATGTGGGAGCCGCATCAATCATGCTGGCCCTCGAAGAGTTGATGAATGGAGGCGCCCTGAAAAAAGGGGAAAAAATATTTTTAGTGGTGCCCGAGAGCGCCCGTTTTTCGTATGCTTATTCAATGTTAACTGTATGCTGATGGAACAAACAAGCAAGGAAATTGTCGGAATCGGCGAGATAGCTGATTATCTGCCGCAAAAATCGCCAATGATCATGATCGACTGTCTGTATGTCTGCGACGGGCTCGACACCACTGCCGGTTTCAGGATCAGGCCAGACAATATTTTTGTAAAAGACGGGGTCTTTACCGAGCCGGGTATTGTCGAAAATATAGCGCAGACTGCGGCTGCCCGCGGGGGCTATGAAGTAAAGAAGCACGGGGCCACTCCCTTGCTTGGTTTTATCGGGGCGGTAAAAGACTTGAAGATTTATTTTCATCCACCCGTTGGAGCAGAGATCATTACCGAAGTGTCGAAAAAAAATGAGGTCTTTAGTGTTACCCTCATCAGTGGCCGGACAACCTGTAATGGGAAGCTGGTTGCAGAATGCGAGATGAAGATATTTATACTCAAGCCCGAATCGAAATCATAATACCCCATTCATTTTAAACCGGGATTTTTGCATTAGCCGTGCAACAGGCTAATGCAACGTGCGTTAGGCCTGTGCGCGTCCCGATAGACATCGGGAGACGGTTATCCCGCGGGCCAGCAGTGCTGGTGGCCGTTTGAGCGTGAAGGTGTGTCTCTAATGCATGAAGCGGGTTAAAAGAAGAAAGCGGCTCCCAGGCCGCTTTCTTCTTTTAAAATAATTTTCAAGGAATAGAAGGAGGAAACTCAGTTACCCAGACCGGTTGGCAACGGTGTCGAGATAAAACCGGTAGCCTTGTTGGTAGGATCCACAAAATGGATATCCTTGCCATTGAGACGGATGAATTCATCGAGTTCAATAAGGTTAGCTAGGGCAACCTGACTGTAATTTTGAGAAGCCATGCCAAAGGCTCCGGCCCTGGTTTGCCAGAGTTGTTTGATGAGATCGATATTTCCTTCGCAGGGATCCATCACGTTTATTGCCTTGGCTACATTGCCGGCCCCGGCATGGTATACATGCAGGATAAGCAGACGGTACCACAGATCGCTGGGGTCGTAGGCAAGACCATGTTCTTCGAGGATTTTATTGGCATAGGGAATACAGATGGTGCGGATTAGTTTTGCAGCAGCCCAGGCGCTTTTGTCGAAATCACGGCGCTCATCCACATTTTTATTTACCTGCAAGCCCATGTTTTTTGCAACGGCTTTCATCAGTTGAAAAGAACCCAGGGCGCCTACGTTTGAACGACCCACGGTTTTGCCTGGACTTTCGATGAGTAAAATGGCCTGGGCATAGAATGGATCCACGTTTTCGGTTTCGAAGATGCGTATGCCCTGATCAATGCGCCCCATGACTCCTGCAACATTGTAGAAATCATTTTTGCCACAGCTAAACAGGATCGGTTCTGAATCGGGGAGGAGGTAAGTGGCCCGGAGGGCTGCACGCATGGAATCTTTCTTGAGTTCAGTCATCCGCGAATATTCACGTACCGTCATTTTGAACAACATCATGCGGTTGGAAGCCACGTTCATGATGCCGCTGTCTGGGCTCATTTTAATGATTGCTCTCCAAAAACGCACCTGGGATGTGGTATCGAGTCCATAAGAATAAATGCGCTTATCCTGCATGTAAAAGCGGCAGAAATCGTCGGTACAACGCACCTCTATCTTACCCTGTATATTGTCCTGAGCAGGAAGCAAGGTCCCGGAAGTGAGCAGGAACAGGATAAGTATGGATAGAGCCGTTTTTTTCATATAGCTATAAAGATAATGATTTTCGGTCCAAAACAAAAATAGGGGAAGGCGAACTTGTTAACCATTCTACGTTCATTACTCTCCAGGGTTACCTTGTTTTTGGCTCCCGGATGATGAATTTGCAGCTGTTCTGAGGCAACCGACAGACAGAGGCCTATATTTCGTGACACGCTTTCTTTTCGTTATTTTCGTGAGCTCAACAGCAGATCTGTTTATGTCGCCGGTTATCAGCAGCAGAAAAGAAATTCAGGTAAGGTTCAGTGAAGTAGATTCGCTTCGGATGGTCTGGCATGGCTATTACCTCCAGTATTTTGAAGATGGAAGGGAAGACTTTGGAAAAGAACACGGGCTTGGATATCTGGATGTCTATGCAAACGGACTTGTCATTCCACTGGTCAGGGCCGAACTGGATTATAAAAAACCGCTTGCATATGGAGATACAGCCATTGTCGAAACCCGGTTTATAGACAGCCCGGCTTCAAAACTGATCTTTGAATATTCTATCTATAGGGCAACGAACAACGAACTCGTTTGTACGGGGAGGACGATCCAGGTCTTTCTGAATACAGAGGGTGAGTTGCAACTCAATTGCCCGGATTTTCTGTTGTCATGGAAAAAGGCTGTAGGGCTCTCTTCCTGAGCCCGACCGACGAAGTAAAAAATGTATTTTGCAAAAAAACATCTACACTGGCTCCGATTGTCTGATCTCTCCCCTGGGATTGGATTCTGATACAAACTTTAATGGCCTGGCCGAAGGCAGGAGTGCGCTCTGCCAGTTTCATCCCGGGTATGGAAGCCAACCGGTTTGCGCTTCCCTGTTTGATGAATCGATTGTGGATGATGCTTTCGGTAGGCTTGGAAACCCTGTGCTTTTTACCAGGCTTGAGAAAATCAGCATTCTTGCCATTGCCGGTGTCTTGAAACAAAGTGTGGTTTCTCTATCCGATTCCAGGACCCTGCTGCTGTATTCTACTGCGAAAGGTAATATTAACCTTCTTGAAAGACAGGGCCCTGGAAAGATCGCCCCTGACAGGGTCTACTTACCTGTATTTGCAGGGGTGCTTGGAAGTTATTTCAACTGTGCGAATACTCCGTTGATTTTATCCAACGCCTGTATCTCCGGTTTGCTTGCCCTGGTTATTGCCAAGCGTTTGATTGGCGAAGGCCGCTATGATCATGTGGTGGTGGCGGGAGGTGATATTGTTTCCGAATTCACCGTTTCCGGTTTTCGTTCGTTCAACGCCCTGAGTGATGAGCCTTGCAGACCCTACGATGCATTGCGAAATGGCATTAACCTGGGCGAGGCCGCCGCAGCGGTGGTACTCAGCCGTCAACGCTCGGTGGCCGCCGATGGATTTATTTCCATCGGTGGAGGGGCAAGCGCGAATGATGCCAATCACATATCCGGTCCTTCGCGTACCGGAGAGGGGTTGTTTCGGGCGGTGGAGGCTGCAAAGCTGGTAGCTCCCGGTGTTTCGCCCGGTTTTATCTCGGCCCATGGCACTGCCACCGGGTTCAATGACGAGATGGAGTCGATTGCCTTTACACGCTCTGGTTATACAGCTGTTCCGGTTCAAAGCCTGAAAGGATATTATGGACATACCCTCGGTGCGGCAGGACTGCTGGAGAGCATTGTAGGAATTCATTCTCTTCGAAAAGGAATACTCATCGGCTCAGCCGGTTTTTCTGAAAAGGGTGTGAGCGGGGATGTGGAAATTCTGAAAAATACCCGGAGCCAGCAGGTAGATTCTTTCCTCAAGACGGCATCTGGTTTTGGAGGTTGTAACGCCGCTGCATTTTTTATCAGGGAGGGATCAGCAGAATGAATGTAATCAGCTCTTATTGCCACATCAAGAATAACCGGGTGTCGAGAAACGGCTTCTCTGTTTTTGAGCAGAAACCGGAAATTGCATTTTTTGAATTTGCCTCCGCGGCATTCCGAAATCTGGGTGTGGCGTATCCGAAGTTCTTTAAGATGGATGCCCTTTGCAAGCTTGCCCTGCTGGCATCAGAGTACCTGCTTAGCGCCGATCCGGCTTTTGGAGCCACCGGGCCTGAGCATACGGGTATCGTTCTTTCAAACCGGTCATCAAGCCTGGAAACAGACAGAGCCCATGCACGGTCTGTCAGCAATCCGGAAGCCTATTTCCCTAGCCCTGCTGTGTTTGTCTATACCTTGCCCAATATCATGATCGGTGAGATCAGCATCCGGCATCAGATAACCGGCGAAAATGCCTGTTTTGTCACCCCTGGTTTTGATGCCGGGCTGATAAGCGGCTATGTAAACCAGCTCCTGGAACAGAAGTTGGTCAAAGCCTGTCTGGCAGGGTGGATAGAGCTTGACGGGCCCTCCTACGAAGCCTTCCTTTATTTGGTTGTACCTCCACAAGGAACGGCTAAAAACAGTAATTTTGGCCCGCATTCAACGAAAGGGATTTGGGATTTAGGATTTTAAAACGTATCATTTAATTCACGTGCTATTTTCCCAATTCCAATTCCCAATTCCAAATTCCAAATCCCCACTATTCTAATGGAGGCCCTGATCGAAAAACTGAAAATTGAAATTATCCAGCAACTAAACCTGGAGGAGTTGACCCCGGCTGATATTGACCCCGATGCAACGCTTTTTGGGGCGGGTCTTGGGCTTGATTCTATTGATGCCCTGGAACTGATTGTGCTGCTGGAAAAAAATCACGGGGTCAGGATCAAAGACCCTAACGATGGGAAGGAAGTATTCAAATCGGTCAGGAGTATGGCCGAGTATATTAAGGCCAACGGAAAATCCTGAATGATGCAAACCAGGGTGTTTATTACCGGGTCTGGAATTATCTCCGCTATCGGGCAAAATGTGGACGAGACGCTTTCTTCTCTCCGTGCCTGCCGCACCGGCATCCGGAAAATAAAACACTTGCAAACGGTGCATCGCGATGAATTCGTGGCCGGCGAAATAGATCTGTCTCTGGATGAATTGATGCACAAGCTTGGAGTTTACTCCGAATCGTATACCCGCGGTTCGCTGCTTGGTATGATTGCAGCCAGAGAAGCAGTGACAAGCGCCGGGCTGAAAGATATCAACGAAGCCAGAACCGGTCTTATCTCCTCTACCTCTGTTGCCGGGATGACCCGTACGGAGCGGTATTATAAAGAACTTTTTGAAAATACAAAACACCTCGGTTGTATAGACACCCACGACTGTGGTGACAGTACGCTGCATATCGCCGCCGATCTGGGCATCACCTGTTTTATAACCACGATCAGCACGGCCTGTTCTTCAGCTGCCAATGCTATCATGCTGGGCGCACGCATGATCAAAAGCGGAAAACTCGACCGGGTGGTGGTAGGAGGCACAGATGCGCTCTCGAAATTTACCCTGAATGGATTTCATACGCTGATGATACTCGACCGGGAATGGTGCAGCCCGTTCGACGATCAACGCCGTGGACTTAACCTGGGCGAAGGAGCGGCCTATCTGGTGCTCGAATCGGAGGCAGAGGTGAAACGAAGCGGGAAACCTGTGCTGGCCGAACTTCGTGGATACGGCAATGCAAACGATGCCTTTCACCAAACAGCCTCCTCGCCCGAAGGATTTGGCGCCACACTGGCAATCCGTAAAGCCCTGGCCGTAGCTGCTATGGAGCCTTCGGAGGTAGATTATATCAACGCACACGGCACCGGAACGCCGAACAACGACCTGAGCGAAGGCACTGCCCTGATCAAGGTTTTTGGTGATCGGGCGCCGCTGTTTAGTTCCACGAAAGCATACACCGGCCACACCCTGGCCCCGGCAGCCGGCATCGAAGCGGTTATTTCTCTGCTTTCGTTAAAACACAACGTTGTTTTTCCCAATCTCAACTATCAAAACCCCATGAAAGAATTCAGCCTTGTACCTGTAACAGGTCTGCTTGAAGGGGTTAAACTGGATACCATACTGAGTAACTCCTTCGGTTTCGGGGGCAACTGTTCATCACTTATTTTTTCAAAGGCAAGCGCATGAACATCTACATCAACGGAACCGCCGTTATTTCAGCGCAGAACCATCTGGGCGAGGAGGCCTTTCCAAAAACGGTGCATGTTCCTTTTGATGATCATTTCAGGGCTCAGGAGCCCTCCTATAAGGAACATATCGCCCCAAACATGATACGGCGGATGGGCCGTGCAATCAAGATGGGTGTCAGCGCAGCGCTCAGGACCCTGGAGGATGCAGGAATCAGCGAAGCCGATGCGGTTGTTTGCGGAACGGGGATCGGGTGTTTTGAAGATTCAGAGAAATTTCTGCTTTCCATCATCGATCACCAGGAAAATCTGCTGACCCCAACGGCGTTCATCCAATCCACGCACAATACCGTTGGTGCGCAGATTGCCCTGCTCATCAAATGTCATCAATACAACATGACCTACGTGCAGCGCGGGTTCTCGTTCGAGAGCGCCTTGCTTGATGCCATGTTGCTCCTTGCCGAAGGAGAAGCGAAACATGTGTTGACCGGGGGCATTGATGAACTCACCCCAGGCTACCTGACCCTGCAGAAACGGGCCGGATACATCAAGAGCAGCGCGTACACCGGAGAACGCCTGAGGGATGATCCTACCCCAGGGCATTACCTGGGCGAGGGAGCCGGCTTTTTTGTGCTGTCATCACTACAGACAACTGCTACCTACGCCAGGCTTCAAGCGGTTACCCTGCTGCATAACCCGGCATCCTTAGCGCTTGCTGTCAATGCTTTTCTGCAGGAACAGGGTCTGGAGCCCGCAGCGATCAGCCTGGTATTGACCGGTCATTCGGGCGATGTGCGTTACGAGAGCCAGATGCAAGCATTGCAACTCGGGTATTTGAACGGCTGTCCTCAACTCGATTTCAAACAATACTGTGGTGAATACATGACCAGCGGATCTTTTGCGCTGTGGCTGGCTGCCTCTTTGCTGAAAACAAACTCGGCGCCACCTGCACTGATAAGCAGTGGAACGGTTCCAACAAACATAGCGCATGTACTGATCGTAAATCATTTCAGAGACGATGATTATTCACTCATCCTCGTTTCCCGATGCTGAACTATCGAAATACAAATCGTTTGTTCGGCACCCTGGGTCTGGCGCTGTTGGTGCTCCATCTGCGGTATGTACCGCTGAGTTGGGCGGTGCCGGCCCTTTTCCTCCTGGATTATTCACTCTTGCAGTTTTACGGTTCGTATTTTATCGATTCGGGGTTTTATCTCAAAACCATCTGCAGGGCTTCTACAAACCAGAAAATAGTAAGCATTACGTTTGATGACGGGCCTGTGCCCGAAATCACCCCGGCTGTGCTCGACCTGCTGAAGGAACACCGGGTGAAAGCCGCGTTTTTCTGTATCGGAAAAAATATCCCGGGGAATGAAGATCTCCTGAAAAGAATGCTCGACGAAGGTCATGTGATAGGTAACCATAGCTTCAGCCATGACTTCTGGTTCGATCTGAATACGTCGAAGGCCATGGAGCGCGACCTTCTTCACACCGAAACACTGATCAATGCCGCCACCGGCCTGAAACCGATCTTTTTTCGCCCTCCCTACGGGGTTACCACTCCCCATCTGGCCAAGGCGGTAAATAAACTGAATTACAAAACCATTGGCTGGAACATCCGGAGCCTCGATACATCCACACCCGATCACGAGCGGGTGCTTGAACGAATCGAGAACGGGTTGTGTCCCGGCTCCATCCTGCTTTTTCATGACCGCATGCCCGAAACGGTACAGCTGTTGCAGCGCGTACTGACCCTTCTCGAAAAAAAAGGGTACAGCGTTATTCCCCTCGACGAACTCATTCAACTGAAAGCATATGCGTAAAAAAACATTGATTTATTTCATCCTCTCTTTATTGCCTGGTTTTTTACTGGCACAGAACGGAACCTACAAACCCATGAGAGACACTGTTGCTTTCAAACAAAAGATCGACCAGATGGCCAAGAACACGAATTCTATTGAAAGCGATTTTGTGCAGGTGAAAGACCTCTCTGCTCTGACCGAAAAGGTGACGAGCAAGGGGCATTTTCGGTTTCGGAAAGAAAACCTGCTTCGCTGGGAATACACTACGCCCTACAAATACATGATCGTGATCAACAAAGAAAAGATTGTGATCCAGGACGAATCGAAAACCACCCGTTACGACATGAATTCGAACAAGGTTTTTAAGGAAATAAACGATCTCATGATTGCCAGCGTACAGGGCAATATATTAAAGACAGGCAAGTTCAGGGTCGTGTTCCTGGAAAGCGATAAAGACTATAAACTGGAGCTCTACCCGCTTGCCAAAGGCATGAAGGAAAGCCTTCAGATAAATATGTATTTCGATAAATCGGTAAGTTCGGTTGTGAAACTGGAGATGGTTGAACCAACCGGTGATTCGACCTTGATTGATTTTACCAATAAGAAACTGAACGGCGATATTCCTGAAAGCGCATTCATTGTCAAGTAAGTCTGGATAAATATGAAACAGCTTCTGTACTTCTTTGTCTTGCTGTTCGGGTTCTGCTCCTGCCATACGGGTTATCATGCCATTACGCTTCGGCAAACAGATATCACTCCATTCATCCGAAAGGATGGGGATGCCCTGAGATACCATACAACGATTGATTTGTTGAGAAATCATTTTAGCGGAATCCTGGTCTACAAACAAATTGACAGTACAGCTGCCCATTTGGTTTTTATTACCGAGATCGGAATGAAGATATTCGATTTTGAAATGGGGCGTGATAGTCTTCGGTTGGTCTATGCGTTCCCCGGCTTTGAGTCGAGGCCCAAGATGATTCGTCTGCTAAAAACTGACTTCTCTCTTGTTTTTTTGAACGGCATCTATGGCAAAGCCGCCCAATCAAAGACTG
>JABDAO010000091.1 GCA_013289095.1 Bacteroidota bacterium
TTTTGAAGCTAGAATTATTCCATACGAGATCTCCTTACGGAGTCACCAATTAATTCTTCAAAGGCCCTGCTAATACAGGGCTTTTACATTTCTACCAAAATGCGGGAAGGGATCGAAATCACCATTTTTTGCTTAGGCTTTACTTGCTGTTCTAGGCAAAAGTTAGCTATTTGATTCTACATTCACAATGTCTTCAAATGCGGGATAAACACCGGGATGAAATAACAAGACGTGTTTTTCTGCCCTTTCATGGAACTATCTCTGCTTTTTCCCGTATACTTGCGCATACATAGATTAATCATTACTATATTACATATTAATAAGAGATCCCAAATAGTGGGTGTAATTGTCTGGTTTTCCTGTCATGCTTCGGTTTTGACAGATTCTGAAGAACAGCCACGTATGCCATCGCCTTCTCCTAAACTTTAGATCTACTGTTATGTTGAAACGCTACTCCCCACCAAGCCTCCTGCTTCTTTTGTTACTTCTTCCGTATTCCGTCCGCTCCCAGCAGTTCTGGGGAATGACCAATACCGGAAGTGTCTCCGATTTTGGTGCCATATTTAAAACGGATACTTCGGGATCGAACCTGACCATGGAGTATAAATTTTTATGCACCACCCCCGGAGATTCAGCCCTGGGTGATCTGGTTCTGGCCCCCGACGGTAATTATTATGGCCTTTGTTCGGCAGGTCAGGCGTTGGAAGACGGGATTCTTTTTCAGTACAATCCTACTACTTCCACCTATACACGGATGTTCGATTTCACCGGCGCCGGAAACGGGGCAAATCCCTTTGGTTCAC
Organism: Bacteroidota bacterium; assembly: GCA_013289095.1. GTDB lineage: Bacteria > Bacteroidota > Bacteroidia > Palsa-965 > Palsa-965 > Palsa-965. Next base: position 804 of record JABDAO010000091.1, read on the forward strand.
TCATCGTGGCATCTAACGGAAATCTGTATGGTGTTACCGCCAGGGGCGGTGTAAACGGGCTGGGTGTTCTTTTTGAATACAGCCCCGCAGGTAACACGTCTGTGAAAGAATATGATTTCTCCGGTTCGGCCGATGGGGCATCGCCTCGCGGTTCGCTGGTACAAACCTCCACCGGGAAAATATACGGTATGGCTTCGCAAGGGGGCATACACAATGCCGGCGTAATTTTTGAGTACGACCCAATCAGTTCCCTCCTGACCAAGAAAATTGATTTTGATACTACCACAACCGGGGCGTGCCCCTATGGAGCCCTGACACAAGCTACAAACGGTAAACTCTATGGAATGACTTCTGCGGGAGGAAGCAACAACCTCGGTGTACTCTTTAAGTACGATACCGCAACGGCAGCACTCACCAAATTACTCGATTTTAATGGAACCGTGAATGGGGCTACTCCTTATGGTTCACTGATTCAGACAAGTACCGGAGAGCTTTATGGAATGACTTCATCCGGCGGAGCCAACAGCGCAGGCTTGATTTTTGAATACAACATCCCGACAGCCACGTTTTCTGATCGTTTGGATTTCAACACGACCAATGGCGCCAACCCCAATGGCTCGTTACTGGAAGCGGCCAATGGAAAACTTTATGGAATGACAAAAAGCGGAGGAGATTCGCTCGACGGTGTAATCTTTTCGTTTGACACCATCACCGGAACAACTACAAAATTATATGCGTTTGGCGCCACAAAGGGGTTTAGCCCGTTTGGATCTCTGGTTCAGGCAGCCTCCGGTAAGCTCTATGGAATGACCGATCTGGGAGGACTAAACCGTAATGGGACGTTGTTTTCATTTGACCCCCAAGCCCTGGTATTCACCGATGATGTAGATTTTAACGGAGCAGTGAATGGGGCCATCCCTGCCGGAGCGCTGATGCGCGCCACAAACGGCAAGCTCTATGGAACAGCTACCGTTGGAGGAACCGGAGGGGTTGGAGTGCTTTTTCAGTTCGACACGGCTACCTCCACCTACACCAAAATCGTCGATTTCAATGGAGCAGGTAATGGATACAGCCCCCGCGGATCGCTCATTCAGGCCACCAACGGAAGGCTCTATGGGCTTACTACAGGAGGAGGAGCGCACAATGCAGGGGTTTTATTTGAATATGACATCACCACCTCCACCTTCATCAAACGGGTTGATTTCGACACGATCACCACAGGCGCTGCACCTCAGGGAACACTCATGCAGGCCATAGATGGAAAGTTATATGGGTTGACTTATTATGGAGGCCTCAACAACCTCGGGGTTTTATTCAGCTTTGATATCAATGCACTTGTGTTGACAAAACTCATCGATTTTGATGGCACTACAAAGGGCTCAAACCCGGCTGGGGCACTGATCCAGACAAACACGGGCAAAATGTATGGAATGGCCTCTGGCGGCGGAAGTTCCAGTCTGGGCGTATTGTTTGAATACGATCCCATCTCAACCACATTTACAAACCGAGTCACACTAACAGGTGCCAACGGTGCAAATCCTTATGGCTCCCTGCTTGAAGAGAGCAATGGGAAACTGGCCGGGCTCACCTCATCGGGAGGAACTGCCGGAGGGGGAGTTTTGTTTGAATACGATACTGCCGCCGCAGTTCTTTCGGTTATCAATAATTTTGATGGCAGCTCTGGAGGTGGATATTCTCCAAACGGATCGTTGGTGCTGGGGCCCAACGGGAAATTATTCGGTACACTTGCTTTTGGTGGTCCTACCGGCGAAGGGGCAATCTTTGAATATTTGCCGGCCAGCAGTTCGGTGGAGATCAAAGAATGGTTTACGGCAGCTGCCACCGGTAATTTTCCGTACGGCGATCTGTTGTTTTTGTGCAACCCCGTACAGGTCACTGTTCAACCTGTCGATACATCCAAATGTCTGGGATCAACAGTTACGTTTAAGGTTGACGGCACCGGAGGAGCAACACTTTCGTACCAATGGTTTACCAACAATACGGCCGATGTAAACGATACCCTGGCTTCATACACCTTTACGGTAAACAGTTTGGTCACTGCTGAGCCTTTCTATTGTGCGGTGATGAACGGGTGCAGCAGCCAGAATTCGGCGGTGGCTAAATTAACCGTCAATCCGCTTCCTCCGGTGCCTACCATCAGTCAGAACGGGTCTATCCTTACCTCCAGTTCGGCAACCGGAAATCAGTGGTATCTGGGCGGTACATTAATAAATGGGGCTACGACTCAAATCTACAATGCCGTTGCCAGCGGAAATTACACGGTGGATGTAACCGATGTCAATGGCTGTACTTCGGCTTCAGCTCCTTCCAACTTGTTATTTACAGGCATAGCAACCAGTACAGGGGCAGGTTCATTATCGGCTTATCCAAACCCTGCAAAAGACAATCTGGTTGTGAATTTTTCGACCATCATTGATACAAAGGCATTGCTGACCGTTTACGACTTACTGGGCAACCAGGTGCTCTCCGTGCAGATCGCATCCACTCACACAAACGGTCAGTCAAATCTTGACATCAGCAGCCTGAGTACAGGTATGTATGTGCTCAGGGTAAGCAATACAGCCGGGGAAGTGGCTCTTAAGTTTATTAAAGATTGACCGTTCTGCCGGATGCCAATACCGTGGCAAGTGTTTCAGGAAAGCAGTTTTTGGCGGAGCATAAAATCAAGCTGTCCGTTGGCTTCAAGGAGTTTCTGAGTGAGCTCAATATTTGCCTGTCGTAAGGAATATACTTCAAAAGCATTTTCAATGGTCATCTTGAGTTCTTGCTCGTCCCAGGGTTTGGTAATATACCTCGAGACCCTTCCGCGGTTGATGGCATCAATGACAGCATGAATATCAGTATAGCCTGTAATCAGTATCCGGATAGGATCAGGATACTCACCAATGATCGATTCGAGGAACTCAACCCCGGTTGTACCAGGCATACGCTGATCGGTCAGAATAACATGAAACCGGTGCTCTTTTAACAAGGCCCTTCCTTCTTCCGCCGATATGGCCGTATACACTTCAAAATTTCGTCTGAACAAGGCTCTGAAGGATGTGAGGTTGTTTACTTCATCATCTACATACAAGACCTTTACTTTCTGTTGTTCCATGCGGTTAAATTATAGAATAGAGATATGTTTTACTAACTATTTACGTTTCGAATTCCGGATGAATCCGGTTGTAGGTCTGCAATACCAATCGGAAGACAGAGAGTGAACAGGGTGCCGCTTCCTTTTTCTGATTCAACAGCAATGTTTCCGTGATGTTTTTCAATGATCTTGTAGGCGATGGAGAGGCCAAGACCCGTGCCTTGCCCTACCGATTTAGTGGTAAAAAAAGGATCAAAGATTTTGTCCCTGATTTCGCAAGGAATTCCGGTTCCATTGTCCCGAAAGCTCACATAAATGTTTTTTTCATCTTTACATGTTCTGATCGTTATCAAACCGGAGGTGTCTTTCCGGGCATCGTTGATGGCTTGAATCGCATTGTTCAGGATATTCATAAACACCTGGTTCAACCGCCCCGGAAAACACTCGAGCAGCCCGATTTTTCCGTACTCTTTTTGCACGGTGATGCTCCCTTTGAGTTGCCCATTGAGCAGGATAAGGGTAGAATCCAGTCCTTCGTGCAGGTCTGCGGCCTTCATATCGTCTTCGCCTACCCGTGAAAAATTACGCAGCCCCTTGATGATTTCGGTTGTCCTCAAAACGCCCTCGTCAACACCAAGCAGGAGCTGATCCACTTCGTCCATTGAATAGGCAAGATCAATCTCCTGAATCAGGGTGTTGATTTCAATCAACTTGACATCGGGCAGGGCACCCGGAGTGATCTCTGCATATTTTCTCAGCAAGGTTTTAAATTCCTGCACAGTCCTACCGATAGATTTGATATTTGACTTGACAAAGTTAATGGGATTGTTGATTTCATGCGCGATGCCGGCGGTGAGCTGACCGAGGGAGGCCATTTTTTCGGCATGGACCAGTTGTGTCTGTGTTTCTCTCAGGTCGTTGACTGTTAAGCTCAGTTCTTTATTAGTCTCCTGAAGTTCAGTTGTTCGTTTCAGGACTTTCGTTTCCAGCATTACGTTTTGTTCCTTAACCATGCGCTGATTTTCATTCAAAACAACCAGGGCTTCGGCCTGGCTTTCTTCTTTTTCTTTTTTCAATACCTGGATCCTGTCGGCCAGACCGAACGAAATGAGGATCACTTCAAAAGCCGAACCTGCCTGCATCGAATAGCGGGTAAAATTATTGTAGGGAAGTATCCCAAAATCTTTCAGAATATAGATACATACTCCGGTGAGGAAGAACGACCAGGCGATGAGAAAATACTTCGCAGGCCGGTAGCCTTTTCGGAAGATCACGATAGCGATGTAGAGCATGTACATCGAAACAAACATTGCCGTAATTTCCATCAACCCGTAACTGGCAGCAAAGATATTGAGTATGGCAAGTGTCATGCTGATTGCGTAGAGGAAGTAGAATACATAGCTTACCTTCACCAGCTTGGGTACGAATTCTCGGGAGTGCAGGTAGTCGTGCAGAAAAGCCAGACCGGCTATCCCCACCAACGATGGAAACAGAAACCCGCCGTGAATGGCCATCCAGGGAATATTTGGCCAGAGAAACTGAAACGGAAAGCCCTGTAGACTGGTTTGGGTAAGGATGATGATGATGATATAGACTACATAATAGAGGTAACTTTTATCACGTATGGAGAAATAAATGAACAGGTTGTACAAAAGCATTACCAGCATAATGCCAAAATACAGGCCAGAGAGCATGTTTTTAAGACCGATGAAATTGAAAACCGATACTTCCGTCCCGAGAATAAGAGGGATTTGTATTTGTTCGGCGCTTTTTACTTTTAACAGGTAGGTGGCTTCCGAATTCACCGGAATATTTAAATGAAAGAGGTAATCAGGCACGTCGTAAATCCGCTTGCTGAACGGCTGATACTCTCCCAGGTGTTCTTCGTTGTAAGACCCATTGGGTTGAATGGTATAAAAGCTTACCTCATCCATGTTCGGCTGTTCGAGCATCAGCATGAGGTTATTTGCACTGCTGAGATTCCTTACACGAAATTTAAGCCAAAAAGCGGATGATGATAAACCTAAATTGGGAACGATTTGAGTACTTGCCTTGAAATTACCGGAACCGAGCGCCTCGGCTACTGACATGCCCCCTGTTTTATCTTCCAGAATATCGATAGAATGACCCACTGATATTCTCGGGTGAGTACCCGAAAAGATAATCTCACCCGCAACCTGTCCAAAGAACGGTGTACGGAGGAGGCAGAATAAAAAAAGAAACGCTGTTTTGAGGTACATAAGCAGGTCTTTCCCGGAGCTTCGGCAGTGGCTGACCGGATCAAAAAATTAGGTTAATGCAGTTGTCTTTCAAGAATGCTTTTTACGATCAGGTCATACTCCACTTCCAAATCGCCTTTGGGCCCTTGTTCCCGGAGTATTCCCTTCGGAGTTTTGCGGAGGGCCAACATCCGTTCCTTGTCAAACGGAAAACTTGTAGCCAGATCCTCCGCATTCAGTATACCAACCACTTTGGCGAGGTATTCCTGAGTAGGGTAAATAAAATTGCCGTCATCACCCAGGCTCCGGTCGATGACAAAACCCACCCGGGTAAACATGGGCAATGAATATTCAGCGCAGATACCGAGCAGGGTCCTGAACCGGAGTTGATTGATGATTGCGATGGCAGCCCTGACCAACAGGATACTGATTCCCCGCCCTGCCACCTGTTTCGAATTCCACAAACCACAAAGCTCTCCGGTGCCTCCATGCAAGCGGTGTGTAGTTACAAGATCGTACACCTTCGAATCGATGCCTCCAACCGCTGTTTCGAGGGGCAAAGGGTGAACCCCGTCGGCTACCTGTACCCTGATTCCTCCAATCATGACCCCATCTTCGATGGCGATAACCCCATGAGTATATGGATTTTTTACCCATTCCTTATTATAAGAAGTTATATTAGTGATGCCGTAGTCTTCCAGTACCCTTCTATGCCCTTCGATATATTCGTCTGAGGCCTGGATTTCTTCGATCGGATAATACGCCCTGATCTTAAGCATACACGCTGCAATTAGTTAATGCTTAACACATCGCCGAGAGGTCTTCTCAACGCTTTAACACGCATCTCTTCTGCAATACAAAGTCTGAATAAAAAGAGTTCTCCCCTTTCGGGTAACAGGTTGAACAAAGATACGAACTGCTTTCGCAGTTCCTCTAATTCCGAAATCATCGCGGGGCTCAGCCCTACCCCATTACCGTATTTTAAACGGGCAAAAAAGAAGGTAGACGGAGAGAGGGGTTGGAATGCAACCTGGTTTTTACTCGCACAGAGCCACGCCCTTTGCAGGGCCCTGCCTCCTTCGTAAAAATTCTTTGCACTGTGTTCGGGCAAGGTAAGGAGGCCCAGGTTAGAAGCAGAGCCAACGCTTTTCCGCGCCAGTTTCTCGAAAGCCTTACCGCCTTTCCAATCGTTGAGGTGTTTGATGACCTCCACATGTCTTGCCATTCTAAAACCGGCCAGCTCTGAGGGGGTGAGGTCTACCGTATTCAGATCAACACCATCCCTGGTCCGGGCAGCTTCTTCGGGGCTCCAGCGTATCTCGTTTACAAAATTGCGGTGTCCTTCGGCATGCAACAAACGCATACGTTCGATCGATGCAATAATTTCACCGGCCTGATCCATCTCTGCACCCGGCGAAAGCAAGGTTAAGCGGGCTCCTTCTACGGTTTGTACGGCATCGGTAATATCGCGTAAAACCTCTTTTGAAATATCAAGGCGTTTCCCGATGGTACGGTTTGTCCCACGTGTGCTGATAAAAGCCGCAAGACCGTCGCATGTATGAGCTTGCAACCTGGTTCCGTGCGGGGCCTTCTGTTCAAGATAAAAGGCAAAGGAGGCGACAAGCTTGGATTTTAACGGGAAATAATTTTCAGTACTCACTTCAAAATTCAGTTGATGTGCTTTCAGCACCAGGTTTTCGGTAGCAGTACCCAATCCAATGTAAGAAGCCAGATTATCGAAATCAAGCAGAGACAGTGATCTGATCCGGTCGTGAAAGAGGTATAACGTCTTGTTGGTGTACATCCATTTCCAGGGTTGACAATTCCCCCCGGTAGGGGCCATGATAGCAGCAGACACCAGCAGATGCACATCATCAACGGTAGGACTGGCCTGATCGGAGATGGGAGGGCGGCCATACAACTTGATCGTCTCCAGCATAACAGTTTCTGTAAGTTCCTCTTCGGCAGGTTGAGTTTCCGGGAGGGCAGAGGCTGTTTGTGGCTGATCGCAGATCAGTTCTTCGAGGTCCACAAAATAGCGGCCCGATTCGTGAAACTGATCGAGGGTGATTCTTCGGCATACATCGGCAGCCAGCGCACCACCCAACACAACCGAGGATGCAAGTTGAGGCCAGGTACTGATGGTTTGTCCGATTTCAAGCATGGAGGCCTTGAGCTTTGACGAAATGGTTTCGGCTCCAAGCATAGGGAGGATATAGGGCACCTTTTCTTCATTGCTCAGGTTTCCGATACGGCCTATGTCGAGGTGATCAATAAAGCCATGCAGGAGCGGACGGTCGGGTTCGAGGTCGAACCGTTCAACATCCAGCGTCCCGCGGTCGTTCATATCCATCACAACGGGTATTTTCAAGGCTTTTGCTTTCTGACGGCAAAGTATTTTGATGTCCAGGCCGTCGCATTCTTCCACCAGAATATCCAGCTTGCCGCCTTTCAGAAAAAAATCATCCATATTTTCGCTCGTGAGACCATCGGTGTAACAAACCGTTTTGAGCCAGGGATCAAGTTCGGCAATTTCGCGGGCCACAGCAATAGCTTTTGAAACACCGAGGTTATAGAGACCGGTCTGAATTCGGTTTAGGTTGGTGAGTTCAAGCAGATCATAATCGGCCAGACGTATTTCGCCAAAGCTGCGTTCCATGGCCATTGACATCGAAATGGTTTTCCCGACCGAAAGACCTACGACACCAATTTTTTGTTTTCCCAGAAGGTCTCTTTCTGCCTTGGTAATTTTGTATTGGTTCCGGTTGGTACGAACCTCGATAAACTCTTCTTCATCGAGCAGGTGTATGAGTGTTGCCGACCAGGGATAATAGACCCATACCCCATATTCTTCGGGAGGCATAGCGCCGGTATATGTTTTTGCAAGTTTGCTCAATTCATCACGGCTATAGGTGATCTGAGGAGTGCGCGATTTTAGTAATTCCTGAAGCTGGCCTTGCAACTCATCCATTACTTTGAGTGCCGGCTCTTTTGAAAACAGCGTTTCGAGCCTGATCCGGTCGGCAGGGATATGCATACGGTAAAACAAAGGATGATAGACCGTATCGTGTTCGGCAGTCCTGGAAAGCAGGGAGCTAAGCGTAGCTGCGGGTGTTTGTGTAGAATCCATATCGCTTGTTTTAACGTTAATAGATGAGATACCGGCAATCTGTAGAAACGGGGTTAACCCTTATTGCTATGAGGTTAAGATATCGCCGGTTGAACCTTAGGTGGAATCTGAACCAGGTCAGTTTCCCGAATTCAAGAACAGTGCAGCCCATGGGCTTTAGGAAACCAGGAAGGGGAGGGAAGACCGGAATAGCGAGCAAAAGCCTTACACTTCCCGAATACAGTGTAACGAGCAGGGCAGTTATCTGCGTGAAGGCCATTCCAAAACCTGACTGAAGTCGGGGTTTGGTTTCTACCACAGGAATTATCGGTTTCCTTTCGCTCATAAAAACATCAATCAGTCATACGGCATGAACCACAAGCCGGATCATCGTGCTACGCCCAACAAAATCAGCATACAGTGTGCTTTGACAGAGACGTGCAATGCCAGTGCAAAACTGAATTATACCGAAAGCCCAGGACACTAAGAACAGACCCCTTCGGTATAACCAGTTCTTAACCACTTCCTCGGATGATCCCCATAGCTATTAGAACCTTCAAGTGGCTAAGAACTGATATATGTGTTTGGATTATTTCAAAGATAGGGCTTTTGCACATTCGTTTTTTGGTGAAACAAGGCAACCTTTCGGTAAATAGAGAGTTTGTATTACATCAAATTAAATTTCTTTTTTGTATAGGAAATAGTCTTTTTAGGCCAGGAATTGGTTTGAGGGGTAAACGGAGAAGCTATCGGATGCATGTCTCTGGATCCATCCCT
>JABDAO010000092.1:0-421 GCA_013289095.1 Bacteroidota bacterium
AGTAACGGTATCGGCTTTTTTAACCATTTTGCCAAGACCATCGCAAGAAACGAGCCCCACAGCAGCCACAAATACTATTCCGAGCGTGTGTAGATTTTTATTTTTCATTTTCTAATTGATTGGTTCGAAAATAAGTTGTTTAAGATTGGTATTCTGTACTTTAGGTTGCAAAAATAGTCAAATTTTTAAGAAAGCGAAGTATTTTGTCTGTGTGTCAATAATATGAGTTAAGTTGTTTGTGTTCAGCATATTGTAGCTGTTTCTGGGAGCACTTGCAGGGCCGTTTCTCCTCAGGCTTCGTGTTTATCTGTAATGTATTCTTCATAATTCTGAGGGGCGCAAAATTCAAGGATGCAGCCCGGAAATAGCAGGGATACGGGCTTTCTGGTCTGGGCGAAATACAGCTAAATATTGTACATAG
>JABDAO010000092.1:431-9868 GCA_013289095.1 Bacteroidota bacterium
ATGATGGATGAATTGAAAAAAGACAAGGTAAAGGCCGGTTCTGAAGAAACAGTCAAAAAGAGGTTTTTCTCATCTGATTTTTTGCCAGGAAAGGTACCCTGAATGAGGTGTTAGTGTGGCCATTTGCTTACGGCGAGCTGGTCTGTACACTCCGTCAACAGCTGCGCCATTGTTTTTCCGGAAACAGGATGTATGAACCCAGGGGCCAGCTCAGCGAGCGGAGTAAGCACAAAACGGCGTTTATCCAGTTCGGGGTGAGGTATGGTCAGTTTCGGTATATGGAGGACGAGATGCCCGAAAAATAAGATATCGATATCGATGGTTCGTTGCAGCCACCGGGTCGTGGCGCGAATCCGGCCCAGCGTTTGTTCGTAATGGTGTAAGGCATTCAGCAGCGGTTCTGGTTCCAGATTGGTCTCCAGCAGAAGAACCTGATTGAGGAATGCAGGCTGATCGGTATTTCCCCAGGCCGCTGTTTCGTACAGACTCGAGGACCTGATAAGCCTGCCGGCCTGACAAATGAGCGCACTGGCCTGTGCGAGCATATCCTCCCGGTCGCCTGAATTTGAACCTGTTGATAGAAAAACCTGATGCATTGTCTCTGTCTGAGCCCAGAGGAATTGTCCTTTTTAGGCCAGGGGCAAACATAACTCAAAATACAGCAGCTCCGGCCGGTTTTATTTTCAGGGCAAGGGGATACCCGCTCCCTTGTATTTTTTGTAAGTTTGTTTGGCTTCAGCAAGCGGTACTGATCAGTTAAATGCCTGGAACACCGGCAGCTTCAGACATCTGTGTGACCAGCAACGGTGACCCGGTACCGCCGGAGCCCTTAAACACTTAGTATAGAATATATGAAAAACTTTTTCACCTCATTGCTCGGAAGTTTCCTCGGAACGGTTATCGCCTTTGTAATTGTCTTGCTGATTGTTATCGGAATCATTGCCGGCGCACTGTCGGGTTTTTCGAAATCGAAAGACAAAACAAAGACCGTGTCAGAGAACACCGTGCTTCATCTGAAGTTCGACAAGAAAATTGTTGAACGCACCGGAAAAAACCCGTTTGAGAGCTTTTCGCTTACTTCATTTTCAACCGAATTGCCCCTTGGCCTGAACGATATCCTGGCAGATATTGATAAGGCAAGGGAAGATCCCAATGTCAAGGGGATTTACCTTGACCTCAGCGCTGTCCAGGCCGGAATGGCCACACTCGAAGAAATACGGAATGCGCTGGGTCGGTTCAAGCTGTCGAAGAAATTTATCTACAGTTACGGCGAAACATACACACAAGGGAGTTATTACCTGGCCAGCATGGCAGACCGGATTTACCTCAACCCGGCCGGAGCAATAGAATGGAAAGGTCTTGGGGCCCAGATCATGTTTTATAAAGGACTGCTCGATAAACTTGAGGTTACGGCGCAAATATTCAGACATGGTAAATTTAAAAGCGCCATCGAACCGTTTGACCTCGATAAAATGAGTCCTGCAAACCGGGAACAGACCTTAACGTATGTAAGCGCACTCTGGAACCATCTTTTAGAGGGCATCTCATCCCAAAGAAGTATACCTGTTGCTGAACTCAACCGGATTGCCGACAACCTGTTGTTGCAAAATGCCGGAGATGCAAAACTCAACAAGTTTGCCGATGACCTTGCCTATGAGGATGAGGTCTATGCCGCAATCAATAAAAAATTGAACAAAAAGGAAACCGACAAGATCAATTTCCTTTCGCTGGAGACCTATCACAAATCATCAAGCCCGGGCTCTTCCAAGCCGTTCACGAAAAACAAGATTGCCGTTGTCTATGCGGTGGGAGAGATAGAAAGCGGGGAAGGGGATGATAAAACCATTGGGTCGGAGCGCATCTCAAAAGCGATACGCGAGGCCCGCCTCGACAGCCATGTGAAAGCCATCGTGCTTCGGGTCAATTCGCCTGGCGGAAGTGCACTGGCCTCCGATGTCATCTGGCGCGAAGTGGTACTGGCCCGAAAGGCAAAACCGCTTGTTGTTTCTATGGGCGATGTGGCAGCATCAGGTGGTTACTATATCTCGTGTGCAGCAGACCATATCTTTGCACAGCCCAATACAATTACTGGATCTATCGGCGTGTTCGGTATCCTTCCGAACATCCAGAAGATGCTTAACAATAAGCTGGGCATCACCGTTGATACGGTCAAGACAAACCATCATTCAGATATTGGCACGGCTCTGCGTCCGGTCACGGCTGAGGAGGGGAAGTATATCCTGGCCGGCATTCAACATGTCTACGACGAGTTTATCACCAAGGTCGGGGCCGGACGAAAAATGGACACCGCAACTGTCGACTCCATCGGACAGGGAAGGGTTTGGAGCGGTGTGGATGCCAAAGGCCGGGGGCTTGTTGATGAACTGGGCGGAATTGCAGATGCACTGGCCTATGCTGCTAAACAAGCAAAGCTTGACAATTATAAAATACTTTCACTCCCGGAACAAAAAGATCCGTTTTCGGCGATCTTCAGCGATTTTGCTGCCGATGAACAAACCCGCGTTTTACAGGGCATGTTCGGAGCGCGTTATGAACAGTACAAAAGCCTTAAGAGTATTCTTCTGGGGCCTTCTATCCAGGCACGTTTACCCTATGAAATATTTTTTCAATAGTGATTCAAAACATCCGGGTATGAAGATGTGCCGCTATCTGTCAGCATTCTTGCTCATGCTGATCTTCTCGGGTTACGCACTTGACGCACAACCGAACCGGGCGAATCGTTTGTTCCGTCCATTCACCGACGTGCCCGACTTTCATGTCCAATCCCGGTTGAGTGTCATAACCCAGTTCACACAGCAAAAGAATGTTGGTCGCCGGTTCGGGCCACTTCCTCCATTACCCCCATTCAACTATGATTACATGCCGGCGCCAGGAGCTATCTTTTGCCGGATGGAGTGTACTGTGTTTGAAAAATACAATGTATGGTTAAAAATAAGGGCCGGGGATGAGGAAAGCTACCGGATCATGATCGAAAAACCAGGTAGGGAATAAACCTCTTTGACACCGAAATCGTAGGTATACGCGTATGGAAACAGAAGGCATAGCACGTTTATTAAAACTCACGGCACAGCTTATGGAGCTGCACCATGAAAATCCGTTTAAGGTGAAATCGGTTGCAAATGCAGCGTTTCAGCTTGATAAAACAGATATAGCCCTCGGGGGAAAAGGTCTTGCAGAACTGGAAGCCATACCCGGAATAGGCAAAAGCATTGCACACAAGATTATTGAAATCGAGCAGAGCGGTTCACTTCAAGAGCTGGATGAATTGCTGCGAAAGACTCCAGCAGGCGTTGTTGAAATGCTTTCCATAAAGGGCATTGGGCCTAAAAAAGTGGCCCAACTCTGGGAAGAACTCCAGATCGAAAGCCCCGGAGAGCTTTTGTATGCCTGTAAAGAAAACCGCCTTCTTGAATTAAAGGGGTTTGGTGCAAAAACCCAGGAAAGCGTCAGGAAAGCCATCGAATTTAAAATGGCGAGTAAAGGCTTTTTTCATTATGCAGCAGTAGAGAAAACCGCTCTCGACCTTGTTGCCGAACTGAAAAAGAAATTGAGCACAGATCTGGTCTCCATCACTGGCGACATGCGAAGAAAAGCGATTGTCGTCAGCAAATTGGAAATAGTGGTCGGTTCGGAACAACAACCCGATCAAATCCCTGTGGAAGAACCGGGCGGGATAAAGACAGCGTTCCTGTACTGTCACCCCGATGTCTTTACCCGCAGGCTCTTCGAAACCACGGGTTCAAAGGAGCACCTGGATGAGTTGAGCTATGCCGCATTTGCAAGTAAAGAAACAGCCGAACCTGTTTCTGAAACAGTGCTGTATGCTGCCCTGGGTATGCAGTATATCGAGCCCGAGCTCCGGGAGGGCCGGGGCGAGTGTCTGCTCGCAAAAGCACACCGCATCCCCCGCCTCCTCGAAACGGGCGATTTGAAAGGGGCTCTTCATAATCACAGCGTCTGGAGTGATGGAGTGAATACGATAAAAGAAATGGCCGAATATTGCCGTGATCTGGGTTATCAGTACCTGGGCATGTGCGACCACTCACAATCCGCTTGTGGGTGAGAAAGCAACCGGCGCAGGAACAAAAATCCCTTTCAAGGCGGGAGGTAGTTTTTCAACGAGTGATAAGATTGCTTACAGTCCTGACATGAAAAATGCCGATCTTAAAGTCGGCGCTACCGGTGTTGTAAAATCCAAATCAAAGGAAATCCCTGCAAAGAAAATAGGCGATGGTACCGTCATTACACCGCTTCTTACCCAGCGCGATGAAAAAGCCATGCTCGGTCCGGATAAGTTCCAGAAGGTATTACCGGTTTCGGCTCAACTCGAAATCTTCTTTATCATCAACGAGAGCACCGTTCGTCCGAGCGAGATCAGCCGCAAGGAAACAAAAGACTTCAAAGCATTCTGCAAAAGAGCTGAAAACAAAGGCTTTGCAATGAAGAACATGAATGTTTCGGCATACGCTTCTCCCGATGGTGAATTGACAAAGAACGCAAACCTCGCCGAAGATCGCGCCAAGCACACCATCAAAGCCATGATGGATGAATTGAAAAAAGACAAGGTAAAGGCCGGTTCTGAAGAAACATTCTACAGTAAGGTCACTACGGCCGAAGATTGGGAAGGCTTCAAAAAACTGATGGAAGCTTCTGATATCAAAGACAAGGATCTGATCCTGCGTGTGCTTTCGATGTATACCGATGGCGATCAGCGTGAAAAAGAAATCAAAAACCTGAGCGCTACCTGGACCATCCTCAAAGAAAAGATCCTTCCCAAGCTGCGCCGCTCGGTTTCTACCCTGAACTGCGATTCGATGAGCCGCACCGATGATCGCATCACTCAGCTTGCTGCATCAAGCCCCGACAGTCTTAACAACGAGGAAATCCTGTATGCTGCAACGCTTACAAAAGACCTCAATACCAAGATGAACATCTACAAAGCAGCCGAAAAACGTTTTCCGAACGATTGGAGAGCTGCCAACAATGTAGCCTACATCGCACTCATGCAAAACAAGGCGGATGATGCTTCAGCCGAACTCGACAAGGCCGACAAGCTTTCGCCAAACAACCCTGCTGTAATGAACAACATGGGTATTGTTGCACGCTGGAAAGGCGACCGCAAAAAAGCGAAAGACCTGTATACTAAATCAGGAACCTCGCCTGAAGCCACTTACAACCTGGGTGTAGTAGCCATCCTTGACGGAAAATACAGCGATGCGGTATCGAAAATGAACGGCGTAAATTCGTTCAACGCTGCCCTTGCCAAGGTATTGGCAGGACAGGCTGACGCTGCGGCACAGACACTCGACAACTCCCCAGGCAAGGACGATGCAATCTCCTACTACCTGAAAGCTGTTATCGGAGCCCGTACTTCAAAAACAGACATGGTCATCAGCAACCTGAAAGCAGCCATCGCAAAAGACGGCTCTTACAAAGACATGGCCCGTCTGGACCTCGAATTTTTCAAAATCCGCGACAACGCTGATTTCAAGAGCCTGACACAATAATCCTTTATCATGTTGCTTACTGCAAAAAAATCCCTCTTCCGGAGGGATTTTTTTGTTCCCGCTCACCGGGTTTCCATTTCACCTGCCTTCCGGTTTCAGCAGCGCACCGGAGCCGATTTGTTGATATAAAATTCTGACATCCTAACATCGGGCTGTTGATAAGACATTCCTAACAGGGTGATACTCCCTTCATTCTGGGGTATTTTTACTCCATGCGTTTCAAGGATCTCATTCTCATTCCCCTTGCCAGCTTAGCCATTTTTCTTGTCTTTCTTTCATTCCGCCCTTCCCACAAAGGGTCTGACATGGATCAGGACGACAAAAAAAAGCCGGTTGAAACGACGAAAACACCCGCTGATCCTAAATCCAAACAAAAAGATTCACTCATAGGAGTGCATGCCTATTTTCTGGAAATGAAAGGATTGGTAAGACAAACCCAGCTCGATCTGAACAACAATTTTAAAGGACCATTGATTGACAGCGCCGAAATCCAGGTCTTTTCGGATACCGTTCACCTCGTTGCGGTACACTTCACCAGCAAACACGGCTCCTGTACCTTCAGACTCCCCTTGTACCGGAACATGCGGCTCCAAATCAGCAAACCTGGCTACGTCACCAAAATTATTGATGTAAACACCAAAGTTCCACCCGACCGTAAAATGGCCTATGTCTTTCCATTTGATATCGACTTGTTCGAATCAATTCCCGATCTGGATGTGAGTATCCTCAGACACCCCATCGCCAAAGTAAAATTTGATAACGACAAGGCCAACTTTGAGTATGATGAAGTCTTTACCAATACCGTAAACCGCGAACTGAAGCTTGTCTACAAGGAATACAGGGAAAAGATGAAACAGGAAAATAAGCAATGACCGGGGTTGGTCAGATCTGTTAACCGGGTGCAGCGCGCAAGAAATTTCAGATTCACCCCCTCTCTTTACCAGCCCGCAGCGATACGCCGGATCAATTTTCCATACCACCCGAAAGAACTCCAGATCATCCCGTAAAGCTCGAATCATCAAGCGCCTGCTTCATCTTCTTCCACAGTTCCCACACCACCACACCCACACTTACTGAAACATTGAGAGAATGTTTGGTTCCCTGTTGAGGAATTTCCAGAATAAGATCGGATGCATCGATCACCTCCTGCCCTACCCCATTCACTTCGTTTCCAAAAATCAGGGCCAGCTTTTCGCCCTTGCCGGGAACATACGAATCGAGCTGTATGGCTTCCTTCACCTGTTCAACAGAGCAGATTCGGTATGCTCTTGTTTTCAAATCGGCAACCGCCTCGAGGGTGGTTGGATAATACTTCCAGGCAACACTTTCGGTAGCCCCGAGGGCCGTCTTTCTGATCTCGCGGTCGGGGGGCTTTCCCGTTATCCCGCAGAGACAGATGCTTTCCACACGAAAGGCATCGGCCGTACGAAATGCCGAGCCCACATTGTGAAGACTCCTGACATTATCAAGAACAAGCACAAGGGGTGTTTTTTCTGCCAGGATAAAATCGCCGACCGATATGCGGTTAAGTTCTTCGTTTTTTGTTTTTTGCATAACCGAAAGTACGGATTTGGGAATTGAAATTTACAAAGCATGGGGATTAACAAAGAGTAAGAAGCAGTACAGATTTCTTTCTTGCCTGATTTTAAATCAAAATTCTAACTTAGGGGTCACTCAAAAAGTCGGCAATCTAGTGGAGGACGAATCGCCCTGTGCGCTGGGGAGTCCACTAGATTGCCGACTTTTTGAGTGACCCCTAATTAACACAACAACGCACTCCTTCAGATTTATGCTAACTTTATGAAAGTATACCATTGGGTTAATCGGTTCAAACAGATATCGTCTTGGTTCAAAATCTTACTCTTCGCCCATGAAAAATAAGTACAAACGCAGTTTTCTCTTCCTTTCCTTTTTTTTACTTGCTGTTTCACATACATCAACCGCAGGCATCACGGCCACCTTTACCCATACAAACTGTCTCTGTGCCGGTTCCTGCAATGGCACAACAACAGTAACGCCAGCAGGCGGAACAGCCCCGTATACGTATGCATGGTCGCCCAGTGGTGGTGGCTCTGCCACGGCCACGGGTTTGTGTGCGGGTCTTTATACCGTACAAATCACCGACAATACGGGGCTTTCGGCTAGCGATACGGTGCGCATCACCTCACCTGCCGCGCTTAATGTCACGGCAACCGGCAGCACCACCGCCTGCGCCGTTGCCAACGGTACAGCCACAGGAATAGCAACAGGGGGCACTATACCGTATACCTGGTCATGGTCGCCTACACCAGGCTCCGGACAAGGCACTGCAACAGCAGGTGGACTCAGCGCCGGCACCTACAGCCTTACCCTCACCGATAAAAATCTTTGTACGGCCACTACCACAGCGGTGGTGGCCTCTCCTTCTCCCCCTACAGCATCACTGCACACATTCAGGGATGTCTATTGTTTCGGGGCGTGTACAGGTGCGGCCGATGTAATAACCACCGGGGGCACTGCTCCCTACAGCTATACCTGGATACCAAGCGGAGGCACCGCTGCCCAGGCTAACGGGCTTTGTGCCGGGACCTATACGGCAGATGTATCGGATGCACACGGGTGTAACAGTTCGGTAGTGGTGGTCATCACCCAGAATGCTGTCCTTGCCGCCTCAAGCACAACGGTAAGCGCCACCTGCGATACCTGCCTGAATGGATCAGCCACCGCCAACGCAACAAATGGCAACCCTCCCTATACCTATTCCTGGACACCATCAGGGCAAACAACCCAAACCGCCACCGGTCTTGCCGTGGGGACATACTCCTGCTGCATTACAGACGCTGCCGCTTGTCAGGTTTGCACCTATGTAAGCGTGACCTGGTCAACCGGCATTGAACAGGAACAGAATGGCATCCCTTTCCAGATCTGGCCCAATCCGTTCGGAAATACGCTGACGATCGAAACCGATCTGCAAGCAATCAATGCCGAGCTCTTTCTTTATTCCGTTTTGGGGCAAGAGGTGATGCATCAAAAGATCAACGAGCCTTCCCTGGTCATCGATACCGGAAATTTATCCGGGGGAATTTATGTGATGATACTTCGATCAGACAAGGGATCTTCGGTAAGAAGGGTTGTACGACAGTAACACCCGCTCCCCGGTAATATTGAAGCAGGGAAAATTCACAACCTGCTGATTCACAAAAAAACTGCATACATACTCTTCTCAACCTGCTCTGGGCTACTTACGACTTCATCCGGTTACCGGAGAACTCGTTCAAGGTTCCTGACAAGCTGGCCGCTTTCAGACAGAACGCATCGCGTTATTCTATGGAGAGACAATCTTTTTCAAGTGGAAAAGGCAATGTTCTTGTGTGTGAAACTGTCGGGACCGGCAAGGAAGACATTTACAAATACAGAAAAACAAAAGGAGTATCCACTCAAGCCTTGTCCGACAATTCCTTTGCCCTTTTTTCGGCGGCCAAGATGCCTTTTCCCAGATTTTCGCCTACTTCGGCTTGCTTAAAAATGGAGAATGCCGCTTCGGTAGTTCCGCCTTTGGAAGCAACTGTGCGGATGAGTTCGTCTAATGATTTATTGGCATTGTTTACCAGATGAAACGCGCCTAACATGGTTTGTTTGACCAGCATCATGGCAACGGCTTCTTCCATACCCATCTGTTTCCCCGCATCGATCATGGCTTTGACGAGGTAAAAGAAATAGGCCGGTCCGCTCCCGCTCAGTGCGGTTACAGCATCCAGCATCTCTTCATTTTCGAAAAACACGGTACGGCCTGTAGTGGCAAGCAGGTTTTCTACTTTGCGTATTTGTTCAAGGGTGATGCCTGGATGAGCGCTGAAACCGGTGATGCCCATTCCAATCTCCACCGGAGAGTTCGGCATGGCACGTATGATGTGGGTGTAGCCCAGCAAC
>JABDAO010000093.1 GCA_013289095.1 Bacteroidota bacterium
AAGGAGTTTCCACTGATTACCGATAAGTCATTGAAAGAGGCCGAAGGATGGACCAATCTTTCAATCGGATCCGTTTATCTTAAACAAGGGGATTATGTGCATGCTTTGAATTTCTACCTAAAAAGTTATAACAGTTATCGGGCATCAGGAGTGAAGGACCTTGCCGAACCCTGTTATAATCTGGGCGCTGTTTACGACTCGCTTCACCAAACAGAACGAGCATTGGCATTCTTTCAAAAAGGCCTTGCTTATGCCAGAGAGGAAAATGTAAGGGAACAAATCAAAAACGGGTATCTTAACATTTCCAATCACTTTAGTGCTGTCGGGCAGTATAAGGATGCTCATTCCTATTATCTAATCTATTCAGCCCTTGAGGATAGCATCCATGGCAATGATATTTCAAATAAGATGTCAAGCCTTGAGCTCAATTACGAAATGAAAAAAAAGCAGACCGAAGTGCTGATGCTGCAAAAAGATAAAATACTTTCTCAAAAAGAACTGGTGTTGCTCCAGAAGGATTCTAAAATAAAACAACTCCTTTTCACTGGCCTGTTAATTGGTCTGACCCTTATCTGCATTGCGGGATTTCTGTATTACCGATGGAACGAAACCCGTCAGCAGCAGGCCAAACTCGAACTGGAGCAGAAACTGTTGCGTTCGCAAATGAATCCTCACTTTATTTTTAATGCCTTGGTCGACATTCAACATTTTTTGCTGAATAATTCGGCTGCCGACACCTCCCGGTATATTGCTGATTTTTCTCATCTCATCCGTATGATACTTGAAAATTCAAGAACAGAGTACATTTCCATTTCCAAAGAGGTGAAAACCCTGGGTTATTACCTCGAATTACAGCATTTACATTTTAACGGTAAGTTCGATTATCAGCTGCAGCTAGAAGAGGGGATAGAAGCTGACCTGATTTCGATTCCGCCCATGCTCGCACAGCCCTTCATTGAAAATGCTATAGAACACGGGCTGGCCAACAAGAAGACAGGCCGTGGCACTATATCCGTATCTCTTATGCTCAAATCGGATGTAATTGAGATTAATATTGAAGATAACGGCGTTGGAAGAACGAAGTCGGGTGAAATAAGGAAAGGATCGGCGCCGACGCATATTTCTCTCGCCACATCGATTACCGAACAGCGGCTCCACTTCCTAAATAAAAACAGTAAAGAAAAAATAAATTTTGTCATCGTCGATTTGAAAGACGTCGCCGGAGAAGCCGCCGGAACCAGGGTTACCTTCAGAGTCCCGATCATGTCCTGAATAAACAGGAACACAATCTGGATACCATTTTGTACCTTTTTCAACACATACCCCTCAACGAATGCTTAAACTGATTATTGTCGAAGATTCTGTCAGCGTTACAGCCCTCTTCCTGGATGCCCTTAGCACATATTGCAAAGATGTATCTGTAGTGTCAACGGCAGGAAGCGTTGCAGACGGGGTAAAGGCCATTACCCTCCACAAGCCCGACCTGGTAATACTGGATGTAGAATTACCCGACGGAACGGGCTTTGACATGCTCCGGCAATTGCCGGAAATAAACTTTAAAGTCATCTTCTCGACCGCCCACCAGGAATATGCGCTGCAAGCCATTAAATTCTGCGCATTTGATTATATCCTGAAACCAATTGTCACTACCGAGCTGATCAGCGCAGTTCAGCGGGCCCAGGTAGCACATAATACCTCGCTTCAATTAAACCTGGAAGCCTTGTCTACTCATATAAATCAGCAAACAAAAGACTTAAAAAAGATAGTCTTAAAAAGTCACGACAGTATTGATGTGGTTACTATAAAAGACATTGTGAGGTGTGAATCAGAAAAAGGATATACATTTATTTTTTTAAAGAACGGGAAGCGCATCTTGGTCTCTCGAAACCTGAGTGAATATGAAGACCTGCTTCTTGAATTCAACTTCTTCAGGGTTCATCAAAGCCATTTAATAAACCTCGACTATCTGGAAAAATACAAGAAACAGGATAGTGGTTTTGTAATTATGTCTGATAAGTCGGAAGTGCCGGTGTCTTCCAGAAAAAAGAATGCGTTGTTACAACATTTAAATAACTTGTGATGCATTGTCATCAGGTATAACCATGGGGGCTGCTCCTCCTTCAGAATCATCCTTTGTTAGATGAACTTCACTTTATGGATGTTATTGGGTTCTGAAGGAAGGCGGGGTGCTTGAGATAGTGTTCTCGTCTTATTTTAATATGGAATACGATGCCTTTTTGTTAATAAATGCAAAATAATTCATGCCTGACTCCTTTTTTAAAGTCAGAGGGTGTGTAACTTCGCTCCATCTTAGTAGAATGATGAACTAATTAAATCACTCAGACGTACACGAAATGAAAAAACCGAGCAGATCACTTGCGCTTGCCGGACTCGTACTTTGCTTCGGCTTTACTGCCCAGGCCCAGGATGATCAGGCCATGATGAAACAAATAGAACATGACAACCAGGCAGCTCTCGATGCCATTGCACTATATCCAACCGATACCCGGAAGGATATCCTTGAAGCTTCCAAATACCCGGAGATTGTGGTTAGGCTCAATGCCATGCAAAAACAATCCCGCGACTTGTTTACCGAAATGCTTGCTCCCTACAGTCATGAAGAACAGGAAAAGATCTGGAATCTGACCCGCTACCCAGCCTTGATTTCTGAACTGGCTTACGATCATCGCAAATCTGAAGCTGAAATTGCCGATATACTTGTACGTTACCCAGAAGATATTCACCGCACGGCACAGGAAGAAGCTATTGTAAATTATACACTCCTTGTTCAGATCGACCGTAGCAATGCTGATTATCTGGCAAACCTCGACCGTACCTTACAAAGTTATCCGCGTGTTACCGGTTCTGCCTACCGTGACCTGATCAAACAACCCGATGTGCTAAGCACATTGTACGATAACATGCAGATGACAGTTGTGCTTGGAGATATCTACAAAACAGACCCTCAGTACGCACTTTACGAAACTGACTCACTCAATCAGGTGCTCACGGCACAAAATGCTCAAGCAGCACAAGATTGGCAACAAAGTCTCAACTCAAACCCACAAGCCCAGGCAGAATATTCTCAAGCTGCAGAGGAATATGCCCAGGAAAATGGCTATAGTCAGGAAGAGTACACTGCGCCCGTGTCGCCAGATGTTGCCAATTACACCACATATCCTTACAATTGGTGGTTCGGGTACCCTACCTGGTACACAACACCCTGCTGGGATCCGTATCCGTTTTGGTACGATTGGGGGTTTTATTACGGGCCCGGTCATCATGCCGTCTATTTTGGGATGCCTTCCTATCATTTTATGAATTGGTACTTTTACAATCCCGATCATTGCCGTCGTTACCCTGAATTCGGAAACCATTGCTATGGCTATTATTCAAACCACCGCGACGGACGTTACAGCAACTCCGTAAGCAGGGGTGTAAATGACTGGAGGCGCCGGAACAAAGATGTCGTAACAAAAGATTGGGACACCGACCGCACAGGCCGCGCCCAACGCTTTAAAGAATACGGACAGCTGGAAACTGAACGTGCCAGCTATAACCATTCTCACCCCGATCATCCAATGGAACGTAAAGCATATCTGGAGCAAAACCAAAGCCGCTACCCACACACCACCGCTGTAGCTGTTGTGAACACCCATGCTACCAATCGCCCTAATGAAAGATCATTGCCACAACAGCAGGCCCCTGCGGCCCGCCCCCATGCGACCATTCCTGCGTCCTATTACAAAAATGCCGAACAAAGTACGCCAACCGGATCAAGGGGTAGTGAGCAAAATAGAAACAGCAGTACAGAGCAGCCCCGTGTGAACCCTCAACCGGGCAATTCAGGAAATGGGCATACTCCTGCACCTGTGCAATCTCATACCAATCCGCCGGCGCGACCCATTTCAAACCAGACCCGTGATGCACAGCAGTATCACCAAAGTACATGGCAGGAGGCGCAGCCACAACAGCATTACTCGCCTCCAGCCCGCTCCGAACCAGCATCAAGACCCGCTCCGGCGAACTCCGGCGGAGGAGGGCATAAAAAATAAGCATTTGGCGTTCCTGAACCAGAAAAGCATTGTGTGATTGAGATCGCACGGTGCTTTTCTTATTGAAGAATTTCAAATGGCTCGTTCTCTCTGCTCTGTCAAATTAAATTTATACTTTTAAGCATACAAAATCTTTTCGAATTGCCGGAGCAACGCTAAATCCTGATAAAATGCGGTATTTGCTGAAGCACTCTTTTCTGTTTGCGGTGTTTCTCAGTCCATTTTCAGTTAAGGCACATCAAATCAAACGAGATTCCCCGCTGCTCCGCCTCAAAATCACAACTACAGATACCGGCAAAGCCAGCCTCCACACCACTATTGCAATAGCCAGCAGGGCGAATGAACCAGACAGAGCCCAAAGCTATGCAAAAGCGGCGTTCGCACTCGCTTTGAAAATAAACTACAAAAAAGGATGCCCTGCAGCGCTTAACAACTGGGGCAACATAAGACAAACAGCTATTTCTTCGGAAAGCACTTATCACTGGGTCCGCAAGCACCCTTGTCTTCGCATTTTTTATCTGGAGGAGTTACCGCCAAAAGCGTGATGCCCATATTACAATCAGCTGCCAGAAGGAAGAAGTGGAGCGACAGCATGCAGCGATGCACAAGCAAAAAGAAATTATTGAAGAAAAAAACAAGGAGATCATAGATTCTATAAAATACGCGAAACGAATCCAGGAAGCCCTTCTGAAAGATGAGGAACATGTAACCTCCCACTTGCCCGAACACGTTGTATGGTTCAGACCCAAGGATAGTGTATCGGGCGGTTTTTACTGGGCCTTTGAAAAACAAGATTATTGGTATGTCTGCGTCGCTGATTGTACTGGGCATGGAGTACCTGGCGCATTTATGAGCATGCATTCGATTGCAAACCTAAACGAGATAAACGCTACAATACAGGTACTCAGTCCGGCCGAAATATCCAACAAACTGCGTGAAAGAATCGTGACAGAATTCAAACAAACAGGTCTGGCAGGTGAAAACAAGGATGGGTTGGATATTTCCCTCATCCGGTTAAATTTAAAAACCCATGAATTTCTTTGGGCCGGAGCCAATAACCCCCTATGGATTATTCATACCCGGTCGGCAGAGCTTGTGGAGATCAAGGCCAATAAACAACCCATAGGTTACACCATCAGCCCCAGACCTTTTACGGATCATACGCTGACACTGACAGGGGGTGGCTGCCTCTATCTATTCTCTGATGGTTTCCCTGACCAATTTGGATGCGAAAAAGGGAAGAAGTTTGTGCATAAGCAATTGAAATCTCACCTGACGTTGATGAGCCCCGTGCACATGCACACACAAAAGGAAATGCTCACCAACATTTTCGACGATTGGAAAGGTGCGCTTGAACAGGTGGATGATGTGTGTGTCATTGGCATCCGTCTAACCTAACCCCTTTCTCTACCAACCACCAACGGTTTTTGTCTCATCCATTTAAAATAATTATTTCCAAAAGAACAATTCCACGGCCAAACAATACTCGGGAAAATAAAAGCGACCCTGATTTATTTTGTGACGCCGATATCTTCAGAGCGCATTGCTAATCAAGGCATTCACAGATCGGCTCCCGTGCGCCAAACCACTCTTATTAAAATATCATTTCGACAATCCACATATATTATTGTGTTTATAATACAATGTACCATTCTTCGGTAAAACTCATTTCTGCTCAGGATATTTAACTTGTACTATATATTAAATATTCTACATTTGACGCGAAATACAATATAAAAGAAAAAGACATGAAAAAAGTAAAAGCCTACTCCTTCGCGCTCCTTTGCGCATTTCAACTCTTCCTTCTATCCGAGGCCCCGGCACAATGCGCCTTACAGGTAACGCAGCAGAATGTGAGCTGTAACGGACAATGTGATGGGACAGCCACTGCTGTAGCGTCTGGTGGCGTGGGACCATATACCTATTCCTGGCTAACCACCCCTTCGTCTACCACCCAATCGGTAACCGGATTGTGCCCTGGAAAATATAGGGTGAGTGTGCAAGACTCCAAAGGCTGTCTGGTTGTGAACAGCGCCACGATCACAGAACCAAATGCTCTGTCAGTTGCTATCACGCCCAGCAATGAGTCGTGTTATGGTGGTTCAACGGGCTCTCTTACTGTCAATAAGGTTACAGGAGGTACTCCGCCATACACCTATTCCTGGTCACCAATTGGCGGAACAGGAGCAACAGCGTCGGGTCTACCGGCTGGAAACTATACAATAACTGTGACTGATTCTATGGGTTGCAACAAATCAACAATCAGCACCCTGACACAGCCCTCGTCACCATTATCGGTTACAACCACCCAATCCAATGTGCTTTGCTCCGGGTCAGCTACCGGGTCAGCTAAAATAAAAGCTTCTGGCGGCAGATCACCCTATACCTATTCCTGGAACACAACACCTTCACAAACAACGCAGACCGCCACAGGTTTACCAAAAGGAACTTATATATGTACTGTAACCGATCAAAATGGTTGTTCGGTCACATCCACCGTAACTATTTCAGAAATTACAGCTCCCATAGTGCTCTCAACATCGACAAATCCATCCAGCTGTTCAGGATCTACCGGGTCAGCAACAGTTTTGGCAACCGGAGGTTTGAGCCCATATACGTTTTCCTGGCACACAAATCCTTCACAAAAAACAGCCACTGCCAACAATCTGTCTTCTGGAAACTATCTCATAACGGTAACCGATTCAAACGGATGTACACAAACCACCACCGCAAATGTAGGCAGCCAGAATGGTCCTGCTCTGAGCATGAGCAGCACCAACATCAGTTGTTATAAGGGAATCAATGGAACAGCCTCCGCTTCTGTAAGCGGAGGAACAACACCTTATACGTTTCTATGGACTCCCACTGGAGGAACAACTGCAAATGCCACCGGTCTTTCAGCTGGCACTTACACACTGGATGTCAAAGATGCTTCTGGCTGCTCGACATACGCCACCGTTACTCTTATTGCACCCGTAAAGGCCCTGAGTTCATCCATTACACCAACAAACCTGCTCTGCAATGGCGACAGCAGCGGAACCGCTACAGTGGTCGCAGCCGGAGGAACTCCTCCCTACACATACTCTTGGGCGCCAAGGGGAGGCAACACCTCCAAGGCACAAGGGCTGGGCGCAGGAACCTATTCTGTACTCATCATCGATGCAGGGGGGTGCACCAGCACTAGTTCTGCAAAAATCACCCAGCCTCCGGCTGCTCTGAGGGCAACATCTACTCAAATCAATGTTACCTGCTTCGGCGAATCAAACGGATCAGCCCAGGTCAGTTCTTCGGGAGGAACAACACCCTATACTTATTCCTGGAACACTAGTCCGGCACAAACAGGTATGAGAGCTACAGGTCTGCCAGCAGGTATCTACAGTTGTAACATTACCGATCAGAACGGATGTTCCGTATTGAAAACAGTCACACTAACCCAGCCTCTGAGCGCCATAACACTGTATGCTACGTCTACAACTTCCAGTTGTACAGGTTCCACTGGCTCTGCAAGTGTCGTGGTATTAGGTGGCATCACTCCGTATACCTATTCCTGGAATACAACGCCGTCCCAAAACACCGCTACAGCCACGAATATACCGATAGGGGTTTACGCCGTCCGTGTATCTGATGCGAACCATTGTGTACAAACCGATACAGTCTCAGTCTCAAACCCTGCTGTACCACAGGTTACAGTAAGCAGCTCCAATGTACTCTGCAACGGAGGCTTAAATGGAACAGCGATGGCTTCGGTCACAGGCGGAGCAACACCTTACACCTATTCCTGGTCGCCCACAGGAAAAACATCACCAGGTGTAACCGGTCTCAATGCTGGGATATATACAGTAGAGGTGAAAGATAGAAATGGGTGCCCCGGGATCACGACTGTACTCATTACACAACCAGCACCTATAACACCTGTTGCCACGATAAACAATGTTCTGTGTTCAGGAACCTCTTCCGGATCTGTCGGTGTGGCGGCAACAGGTGGCACACCTGCCTATACCTATTCCTGGGCTCCTTCAGGCGGAACCACCTCTTTTGCAAGCAATCTCGGAGCAGGATCCTATACGCTTTCTATTACAGATGCAAATGGATGTAAAACAGAGACAACCCTTCAGATTTCACAACCCGTATCTGTTCTGGCCTCGGTCCCTACTCAACGTAACGTAAGTTGTTATGGTGGTTCCAACGGATCGGCCACGGCCAATCCAACGGGTGGAACTGCTCCATATTTCTTTTCCTGGTCCTGTAATCCACCTCAAGCCACCAAGACCGCCACGGGGTTAATTGCCGGGACCTATACCTGTATCATATCCGACAAAAACAGCTGTACAATTGAAAATAAGGTTACCATAACAGAACCTCTTGCCATTTCACTCACCACCTCTTCCACACAATCGAGTTGCAGTAATTCTGACGGTTCAGCCTCGGTAACTGTGTCAGGAGGCAACACCCCGTACAACTTTTCCTGGAATTCCAGTCCGTCACAAAACTCTGCCAGGGCGCGTAACTTACCAGTAGGAAACTACACGGTGACGGTAACAGATGGCAATGGATGTATACTGACCGATACGGCATCGGTAACAAACCCAGGAGCCCCGGTGAGTAAGGTTACAAGTACCAATCTGATTTGCAACGGAGCATCCACTGGTACTGCCAGTGTAATTTCAAATGGTGGGGCTTCCCCATATACGTATACCTGGTTACCTTTAGGTGGCTCTGCGGATACAGCTAAAAATCTCCCAGCCGGCACCTATACAATCCAGGTCACGGATTCAAATGGCTGCGAATCATCATCGGTTGTGGTAGTCTCACAGCCGATGCCAATTGTTGCTCCCTCTGTTATCAAAAATGTCTCATGTAATGGCACCGCATCTGGATCAGTTAACCTTAATGTTTCTGGAGGCTCACCAGCCTACACGTATTCTTGGTACCCTGCTGGAGGGAATACATCAACAGCTAGTAATTTACCAGTAGGCAGCTATACGTTTACAATTACAGACGCCAGTGGATGTACAAAAACAGATTCAGCAATGGTCGAAGGACCCCTCTCTGCATTAATCTGTACAACCACACAAACAAATCTGGCTTGTAACGGAGCCTTTACGGGAACAGCAGTTGCCAGCCCAACCGGGGGAGAAATGCCCTACACTTACTCCTGGACTAGTACACCTTCTCAGCAGACTAAAACAGCCACCGGACTTGCGGCGGGTATGTATACCTGCATTGTTACAGATGCTTTCGGTTGTAT
Source organism: Bacteroidota bacterium (assembly GCA_013289095.1). Taxonomy (GTDB): domain Bacteria; phylum Bacteroidota; class Bacteroidia; order Palsa-965; family Palsa-965; genus Palsa-965. Next base: position 9,304 of record JABDAO010000093.1, read on the forward strand.
GATAAGCAATATTGTAACCCTCTCTGAACCATCGGCAATCGTTACGACCACTTCTCAAAATTCAGCAGGTTGCGGGTCTTCGACGGGTACAGCATCAGTAGCTGCCAGCGGAGGCTTTGGTTCATTTTACTATTCATGGAACACTATTCCTGCACAACATACTTCATCCGCGACAAACCTCACGGCCGGCATCTACACCGTAATGGTGATGGATTCCAACGGATGCACACAGATGGCTTCCATTGCAGTTACAAATGCAGGCGGACCCACAATATTGGTTTCTAATATCAATGCAGGCTGCAACAAGACTGCAACAGGTTCCGCCACTGCAACGGTAAGTGGAGGAACACCCGCTTATACCTATGCTTGGTCTCCCTCAGGAGGCGCAACAGCAACGGCAACAGCACTTGAAGCGGGCACCTATACTTTAGAGGTGAAAGATGCTGCTGGTTGTCTGGCTCTCAGTATGGTTACAATTACACAACCTGCTGCCCTTA
>JABDAO010000094.1 GCA_013289095.1 Bacteroidota bacterium
GGATGACGTGGATGAGCCCAGGGAAGGCATCCGGAGCTGGGGCAGTGCAAACGAACGGAAACCCGAAGCGCTTGCCTGCTGGTTACCGGAAAGCAACTGATCATTGCCCGAATTCATCGGGCTCAGGTTATTATCAAGGTTTTGGCTGATGTTTGAGTTATCGTTGTTGAACTGTTGAACGTCTACCGGATTGACATTGCTTTGCTGAACCTGCCCCTGGGCAACCGGTCGGGCATTGGCTGTATTCGGATGCATATTTCCAAAAGCTTGTGCCGGTGCGTTTGCCATGGCCATGGCATTATCCATCGTATTGTAGGACGATACATTCGTCAGATTTCCCTGGGCCTGGGAATTCAGCGTGCAAAGAACAGAGGCGGCAAGAACGAATATGGAAGCGAGTTTCATGAGTTACGGTGTTTTTGTTTTCGGGAATGAAGATGCAGTAGCAAAGACTATTCCATAAAACAAAGAGATGAGGATATTACGATTGTTTTTCAGACAAGATCGTTGTGCGAATCTGACAATTCCCTACCCTTCCTGGGTGCAGCATAGCATTCAAAACGAACCAGATAACACCGATCGGTTAATTGCCTTGACAGAGAATCTTAGCAAAGAAGACGCCTTGAATGCTTTTATGGGGGCCGGCTTTCTTGATAAAAATGCCCATTTCTCCAACCCGATGAACTTCTTAAAACCAGTGTCTCCGTTTGAAATTTAATTTTCACTTGTAACCTTCACCCATATTGTATTGCCGCTTCAAGTATATCAATGTGTATCTCTTTTAGCGTTTTGAACCGAATGCAATACCCGGTCACGCTCGCCTTGCCTGGTTTTTTTCCATACGTTTGGGCTATGTAGGTCTTATCTTTGATGCCGAGAATATAGACAGAGATTCCGGTTTTATTTGCACTCAAACCAATTTGAAAAAAATCCCTCGTCTTTCCATCAGCATATTTTATGATGTAAAATCCATAGCCTATAGTAGGGTTACTAACCGTTTTATTTTCGCTGTTTTTACCCGTGTCGAACCATAATTTACAGCCTGGCAAAACTTGAAGCAGAAGATGGTGCAACGCTTGCATATCACTACGTTTTGGTTCGGGTTGGCTGGCAATATATTCTTTGATTTGTTCGTTTACGTTCATATAAAATATCAAGGGCATCTCTAATTATACCGAAAGAACAGGAGCATAAGGACAGTACCCCTCTGCATAACCCATTTTCCCGCTGAAGGAGCGGGAGAACGGGTATACATTTGCTTACTCCGCCTTTTCAAATTTCGCTTTATTTTTAATCATCCACTAATTTCAAACGGAGACACGGCTCAGCCCCCAAACCGCTCTCAGGTTTTTTCCTTATCATTGTCGCCGATCAATGCCTGCTTCATGTTGTCTACCCGCCTGTTTCTCGTTCTGTTCCTGTTTTCTGTTCCGCTGTGGATCTTTGGCCAGGGCAGCCCCCATGTTGAGATCCAGCTCCTGTCAAACGACCAGGTGGCCGAACTGAACCTCGACAGAGCCAGTTTCACCCCCTGGGCCCGTGTCCTGGGCCAACGCATCGATTCTGTGTTTGGCCAGGATACTTCCAAACGAGACTACATGGTGCTCGTCACCCTGCATACCCAGGCTTCTCCCGATATCAGCATCTTTGCCCGGCCGGCTTGTACCTTGGCCGAATTGAATATGTTACAGACTTCGCTGAACATACACCTCCCCATCCAAACCACCTATTGCGATTATTCATTTGTATTCCTCATCAAGACCAACGAGGGCAGCCGAAATCCGAACCAGCCCTTTTTTCCCGAATTCCAGGAACCCGACAAAGCCGTACACGAAGCCTTTAAACGCGCGGGGCTGTCTGAAAAGAAAAAGCTTTTGATCAAATGGGCCACAGACGAAGTCATGCCTATCCTCTCTGAAACCGAAACAAAGATCGATTTCAAATTCAGCGGGATACAGTATGCCGGCCGTATGCTTCGCGAAACAGTCAATGGTTTACCAGCCACCGCCTTGTCCGAAACAGGAAGCGTGACAGACGCCAGGTCTGAATATTGGAGAGGGGTTATGGAGATGAGCCCCGGCAATGAAATCATCACCCTTTCCAAAGCGATGATGTATGTGGCCAACGGAGAGTTCGACCTGGCAAAGGAATATTGCGAACTCATACGCCCCTTTGCAAAGGAGAAATTGCTGGCTACCTATTATGTCAAGGAACTGTCGTGGCGGCTGGAGGAATTCAACAAAGAACTCAGTCTGCGTGCCGAACGCGGCATTGCCCAGCACGAAAAAGGGAATTATGCCGGGGCCATAGCCGTATACGACGGCATCCTGGCTGATTACCCCCGCTCAGCCTGGATCAATTACGAGCTCTATTTCTCCACCAATCTGATGAACAATACCCAACAGAAAGATTCTGTTCAAACCCTTATCAGATGGAACGCTGCAAAAGGAGTGATCTTTGCCAGTAACCCCCTCTACCCGCTTAGCGCCAGGGCCACCACGGGGCAGGAAGGCTACCTGCTCATGCGGAGGCTTGAACTCGGCAAACTTTTCAAAGTCAAGGAAGACTTTTCAAAAGATATACTCCGGCTCGGCGATATAGCGTTGGATCTCGGCGCTTATGGCTATGCTGCCGAAGTATACTGGCTTTGCTTCAGCCGGTTGAAAAAAGAGGAACTGGGCAACCGCGAGATGCTCCCCTATTTCCTCTATGCCCTCGAAAAATTGGGCGTGACAGACATCCGAAAGACCTTTAACGGCGATTTTGAAAAGGAGTTTGTGAAGATTGACAAGGCCAGGAAGAAAGAGATGGAGGGAAGCCCGGTTTATAAGTCGTTTAAGCAAAAAGGATCAAGGTAATACTACCGCCCTGCCCTCCTGCCAATTGAAGTGCTGCATGTCTTTTGACTACCGACGGGTATCTGCATCGATGCTAAATGTGTATTTGAGAATTGATGCAGACCTGCAGGCCACTCCTCTGCCTCTTGTGATCTTGCCCAGCGCAATGCCTGTACCTCCAACAAAGTGGAAGGGCAGGAACGGATGCCGGTGGGCTCAAAACCTGATCTATTCAACTGACCAGCTGCACATTACAATGCAAATCGGGTTGACTGCTTCTGAAAAGGATGGGGCTCAAACGGTTCATTTCTTGTGAAAACCCTTGTTCCTGGATCCGGACATCGACCAAAAAAAACGATACTTTTGCACCCTGGAAACGCTGCATTTATACCGCAGCTGTTTGTTTTAAGGATTGGAGGCCGCGGCATAACTGAATCTACGTGGCTTTCTACCCGGCTAAACCACGATTCGTAAAACCCACGAAGATTCAATAGAACAAAAGCAAAAGAAATGAGCACCGGAAGTATGGAAAAAACGAAAAAAGCAAGCTTTGAGTCGGAACTAAAAAACTGGATTGACCAGGAACGCGCCGCTCTTGAATTTATCGGTATTGTAGGAAACCTGTGGTATGACAAAAGCATAGAACTGGTCATTTTTCGCAATCAACTGATCGACCGCAGTGGTACTGAAGTCCTGAACCTGCATCAATACGCCAAAGATTTTGTTAAAAAACCCATCCACATTGGCGATACCCTGGAGCTGGCCCGGGAGCTGATGAAACTGGAGGTGGTACCATCCCGGATTGATATCGGCAAACTGGCGGCAGAGTGGAGTCATGAACGGTCTTTATCGGCATCGGCGTTTCTCACCTCCAAGCTGCATACGTTTATCGGTCATGAAAAATTTGCCCTGACCCCAAAGGATGTTGTCTTGTATGGTTTTGGCCGTATAGGAAGGCTGGCAGCACGCGAACTCATCTCCCAGGCCGGAAAAGGCGAACAGCTCCGCTTGCGGGCCATCGTTACCCGCGATAAATCGGATGAAGACATCATCAAACGCGCCGATCTGCTTCGGAGCGATTCGGTGCATGGCCCGTTTCCGGGTACGGTGATTGCCGATGTGGCCAACCGCGCCATCATAGTAAATGGTCATGTCATCCACATGATTTCTGCGCCCAACCCCGAATCTATAGACTATACGGCCTACGGCATCAGCGACGCCCTGCTCATTGACAATACCGGTGTATCGCGCGACAGGGAAGGACTGAGCAAACACCTCCTTGCCAAGGGCATCAGCAAGGTTTTGCTCACAGCCCCAGGCAAAGGCGACATCCCGAATATTGTGCACGGGGTAAACCAGCACGAATGCAAACCCGAGGACAAGATCATCTCTGCGGCTTCGTGCACCACCAATGCCATCATACCGATCCTGGCCGTGATCCAGCAAAAACTGGGCATCGAAAAAGGACATATCGAAACCATCCACTCGTATACCAACGACCAAAATCTGTTGGATAACTACCACCCCAAATACAGGCGTGGTCGTTCGGCTGCCGTGAACATGGTCATTACCGAAACCGGGGCTGATAAAGCCGTGGCAAAAGTAATTCCGGAACTGGCGGGCAAACTCACCGGCAATGCGGTGCGGGTGCCAACTCCCGATGTATCGCTGGCAATCCTCAACCTCACCATCAACAAAGCCACCACCAAGGAAGCCGTAAACGAACTTATTCGCGATGCGGCCCTGAACGGCAACCTCGTAGAACAGATCCAATACTCCTATTCCAATGAACTGGTAAGCAGCGATTGCACCGGAAACCCCTGTGCTTCCATCTTCGACAGCCCGGCCACTATCATCAGCAAGGATGGAAAAAACATTGTGCTGTATGTCTGGTATGACAATGAATATGGGTATACCCGTCAGGTGTTGCGTCTGGCGAAACATATAGCAGATGTAAGGAGACTGACCTACTACTAAGGAGAAAGAGAAAGACTCCGTATTTTTTCAACACAGACACAAAGCCCGCTTACCTTGCAGGAAGCGGGCTTTACTATTTATTTTTACCGATGGACATTAATTTCCAGGACCCGACATGCATTGGATTTGCAGTGGAGGGACAGGGTTGACTTAGCCCGAACTGGTTGTTGATCTAACGAACAATAATCTTCTTCACAATACGATGCTCTCCATAGGAAAGACGTACGAGGTAGATGCCCGAATAACCAGGAGTGTAGGTAATTGCCTTTTCTCCGTCAGAAAAACTGTGATTGTACATGGTTTTCCCATCTTCGGCAATGACCTCCAGCTGGGCAGGAGCACCGGTTGTTGGATGATTTAATCCGATGGTGAGCGGATAACCCACGTAATTGAGGGTTGGGTTGATCTGAAAATCCAATCCATCGCCTGGCACCTGGGTGAAGATAGAACAGTAATTAAAATTCCCGTTATTATCAACTTCCTTAATGCGGAAATAATTTGTCTGGGGCCAGGGGTTTAAGTCAGCTTTGTTTACGAGGGTTGAATAGGCAAGTAGTTCACTGGAGTTGCCATGACCTGGAACACGGGCCAGGGGTTTAGCATCGTTTGTTCCATCCATGAGCTGGACTTCGAAATAGGCACAATTTGTTTCTGATGCCGTTTCCCATTTTACGTTCACGGCATTGTCCTGTTCCTGGGCCGACCAGGATATCCAGGTGACGGGAAGGACACACACAAGCGTGTTAGCCAACTGAGATGTGTTAGCCACTCCGGGAGTCCCTTCAGAAGTACTGCCCAGATAGGTGCCATTGCTTTGCAAGGAGATATTATGAAAGTCTGCCGCAGCAATACCGTATGTTCCGGTAACCTCGTTTGCACCATCCGAAATGAATGCGATACTTGCCGGTGCTGTACAACCTGCCCCTGCAACTGATAAAGCAGGAAAGTCGGCCGAAGAAGTTCCAGCTGTAAACGATGCGATGTTCCAGGTCACCACGCTATACCAAATAGTACCCGTTGGATCGGCAAGGATCACTACACCTTTTTTATCTACCAGGTTCCCAACCTGCAGACTGTTCAGAGAAGAACATTCAACACCCGATTCAACGGATACATCCAGATTACAGACTCCCCCTCCAGGATTGTTATACGCTGTGATGGCGCCATTTGTAGGCGCCCCCCACTCTGCAGGAGGACCGGGTGGAAATTGCTGGCCAGCTCCCCCGATGAGGTAAAAAGCACCCGAATTGAGGGTTGTTCCGTTGGGGATTGTAACCGTAAACCCTGTCGGATTCCCCCCCCCCGATTCACTTACATGAATAATAATATAACAGCTTATATCTACCGCAACAGTACATTGGTTGTACAACTCTATAAATTCACCGCCTCCGGCAGCATCACAAGTGCAAAAGGGTGATCCGGGTGCTACCCCAAGCTCATTTATTACCACCTGGCTGGCCTGGACCAATTGACCATAAGTCCGCTCTCCATTTAAAAGGAAGAACAATGTCCCTAGTATGATCAGAAACAGAAACCGTTGCGAGCGAAAATTCTTCATATTTACCTTTTGAATGCCGTGAAGATAGTAAAGCAAAACGCCAACTTTTCGTGTCTGTGCATCCGTTAATGAACAAAGCATTGAAAATAATATCCTGTAAACATGCAGGCTTTATTCACATAACCTTTGGCAACATCAGGAGTTTACAAACAACACGAGTTTGTCTTTTTTATCAGTTGCTGGTCTTATTTTTCATTACACCCACTTAGCGCGTATCATACACACGATCCAACAGTCTTGAAGAATAAATGGAATACCGGCAATGAATAAAACCAGGGCGGTTTCTGAATTTTCCACTATGGCAGGAAATTCATCTAGGATGTTCGCTTGGATCTGAAGCAAGATAGGGCAAATCGCTGTAACTATCTAATTTTGGCATAATTAATCATGACAACTTAACAACAGCGTCATTTTCGGGGCTTGAATTTTTATCCATTCAATGGGCGTATAGATTTGTTGGCAGAAATACTAAACTAAAGAGGGATTCATTTTTTTCCGTTCGGTTGGTATTCACCAGCACAGAAACCGGAATTCAAGCTGGCCTGGCTGTAGAAAGCATGTAAATGTATCCTTCGAGGTATACATGCCAGACTTACCGAAAAGAGGATGGGGCACTATCTATGGTCTATAACAATCCTATCGGGTAAATGGTTTTCTGAACTGGTCCACAAAAAGGGCTTTGGAACGTTCCACCACTTCGATGATCAATACATCGGGTTTGGCGTCCAGTATCTCCTGCATCTGTAGGGGGCCAAAACAGGAATGACGGGTCTGTACCGTGTCGAACAATTGACTGACCGAGGGCTCCATTGCGTCGAAGAATGAATCGTGAAACACAAATGCCTTGTGTACGCGCGTCCCGGCCCGTTTGTTGAACCTGATAGTCAGTTCGGTTTCGTCAACAGGCCCTGTCCACACCAACATCCGGGCCAGGTCCATACCGGTGTCGGTATGTTGTTCTGAAATGGAGATATCAGCGAGGTTGAGCACCTTTGAAACCGGAAACTTCGTATGAATGGCCTTGCTCAGTTCGCTCACGGCCAGGAATGCCCCCAGTTTGTTCCAGTGTGTATCTGTTTTATAATACAAGGGGAAAATCGTTTTCGGTTTAGCATCCAGCAACGCTTTTTTTAGGTTAATAAGCATGGGATTGGCAGCCAGCATCTGGTCGTAGCAATTTTCACGGTAAGAGGTATAAATAGATGGAAGAAATTCGGGATAAATGCTCTGTTTATCGGGACAGATCAGGGGTATAAAAACAATCCCATGCAGATCGCACCAGCGTTGGGCAATTTGTAATGTTGTTGCAATGCTTGCCAGCTCTGCTTCACTCAAAGGTTTCAAGCCACAAAACTCATCCATTCCGGGATCGGCATAGTGGCAGGAATTGTAAAACATCCATCCGTCTTTTCCGGCAATGACCCTGATTTCGGGGTTGGAATAATTAAACACTTGTTTCCGCAAAGCGCTCAGCCGGCTTATGTATGCATACTTCAGAATAAAATTGTCGGTAAAATATTTTTCCGCTTGTGGAAAAAACTTCTCCAACGGGGTGCTTCGAAAGGATGGGAATGTGGCCGTGGCCCGGTTCTCGTGCAGGTCTTTTTTAGCCGAACCCGGACAAAAAGCAAACAGCATAAAATTGAGCCCAGCAAGGATGGTCACTCCAAGCAGGAATACGCGTTTTATGAAAAGAGGCCTTTTGGTGTCTGGCATCGAAAAACGGAACGGTTAATTTGAATACTTGCTGTTGGAGCGACTCAAAGATAGAGATCTTCCCCAAGAAAAATCTCCAGAAAAGCTTGTGCAGACTCCCTATTGAGTTACGGTTCTGACTCCTCCTGTCTACATTCAGTCAAAACCTTAACTTTGTCCCGTGAAATCGTTCAATATCCCCGAATTCTACCACAGTCCGGTTATCTCCAGGATCAAGAACCTGCGAAAACTCAACGACCCCAAGAAAAAAGATTTCAGCCCTACCCTGCTCGATTTTGGCCCGGTTGCGTTTTATATAGCCCGGCATTTCGGTTTCTGTTACGGAGTCGAAAACGCCATCGAAATATCCTTTCGCGCCATCGACGAAAACCCGGGCAAACGCATCTTCCTGCTGAGCCAGATGATACACAACCCCGATGTAAATGCCGATTTGCTTGACCGCGGGGTAAGGTTCCTGATGGATACATCGGGCAACCAGATCATCCCTTGGTCTGAACTGAAGCCCGATGATATTGTCATCATCCCTGCTTTCGGCACCACCCTGGCTATTGAAGAACAGCTCCAGGAGATCGGTATCGAACCGCACCGGTATAATACTACCTGTCCTTTCGTGGAACGCGTCTGGAAAAAGTCGGAGAAACTCGGCACCGAGCAGTATTCGATCATCATACATGGAAAACATAACCACGAAGAAACCAGGGCTACATTTTCCCGGAGTGAGATTTATTCTCCCTCGATCATCATCAAGGACATTTCAGAAGCCCGTACACTGGGATCATTTATTCTGGGCCATTCAAACCTCGAAAGCTTCAACACGTTGTTTGCAAACCGCGTTTCGCCGGGGTTCGACCCGCAGACAGCCTTCGACCGCATCGGGGTGATCAATCAGACCACCATGCTTGCAACAGAAACGCAAGAAATTGCTGATTATTTCAGGAATGTCATGCAGCAAAAATATGGGGAAGCTCACCTTAAGCAACATTTTGCCGATACGCGTGACACCTTGTGTTATGCTACCAACGAAAACCAGGAAGCCACCTACGGTTTACTCGACACCGATGCCGACCTGGCCATTGTGGTAGGCGGGTACAACAGCTCGAATACCTCGCATATAGCCGAGCTCTGTGAAAAAAAATTGCCCACCTTTTTCATTTCGGGCGTATCAGAAATAACAGCTCCCTCATCCATCCGTCATTATAATTACCATGCCCAGGAAGTCATACTCTCCGGGCCCTATCTGCCATCGAAAGAAAAGGTAAAGATCATTCTTACCAGCGGAGCCTCTTGCCCCGACAGTGTTGTGGATGCTGTACTGCAACGGATCCTGTCTTTTTATCCAGAAAGCATATCGATCGACGAAGCGCTTTCCGGTCTGCTTTCGTAAGACAATTTATCTGTATGAATCAGCGAATGCAGGCCTGCAATCGCATCGAAGTCTTGCCTATTCCAGGAAGCTGATGCCGAGTTCATCCTTCACATAAATCTCACCCCGTTCAACAATTTCGAGAATGAACACATCCGGTTTGGCATCGAGGAGTTCCTGCGGCTTGAGCTGGCCCGGGCCCGATGTACGCGTAACGATGGTGTCGAACAATTGTCTTGCCGAAAAATCCATCGACTCATAAAATGAATCACATTTCACAAACAGCTTATGGATTTTTTTAGGGTTTGTTTTCCTGAACCGGATGCTGATTTTGGC
>JABDAO010000095.1 GCA_013289095.1 Bacteroidota bacterium
ATTACCCCATCAGCCAGTTCAAGACAGGTTTTCTCATGCGGAAGCTCTTTTTCAAGCCATCTCAGACCATGGTTGGAACCATAATAGGTGGCATATACATCCTGCATGTCGTGGATGAATGGAACCCGGAGCGTTTGCCGGGCAAGATCGGGATAATAGCTTTTCGGGGCAAAGGAATGAAGCAGGTAAACATCGGGCAAGGCCCCCAGGATTCGTTTCAGATGCCATTTGTTCCTGAACAGATAGATGGCTTCGAACCCGGGGGTCGAAAACTTGGCTACAAAACCTTGTTTGCTGCATACCAATACCGCTGTATACGCGCCCGTGCGTTTCAACCATTTTGCCATACGGGGAGTGCGGGGTGGAAGCAGTTCGCCGACAAAAACAATCCGTTTTTGCGTTTCAGCGGCCCTTCCTATCATTCCGGGAACCGGCAGATGGAGAATCCAAAAAAGCAGATCAAAAACCGAGGTGATGAGTCCGTAGCTCATCCACTTGATTTTTCCCACAAGGATCCTGGTAGCGGCTGAATTCATAAGATTTGTTAAATCACCGGGGTAAAAGTAATAAAATACACAGTGAAGAGTTCATTACTTAGCGTACCAGCTGAGCAGGAAGACTTAAAATTACTCATCTTTACCAAACAAGGACAACCCCCAGACTGGTATCCTCTGAATCGCACTATGGGAATCGTACAAAGAGACGGATTTAAACTCACCATCGTATCCTATATCGGGCTTATCCTGGGCTATGTCAACAAGGTCCTGCTCTTTCCCAATTTCCTCGATACCGAACAGGTGGGTCTGGCCAATATCATGATCAATATCTCGGTGATTTATGCCCAGTTTTCGGCCCTTGGCCTCTCTGGCATCACGCTTCGTTTCTTTCCTTTCTTCAGGGACAAGGAAAAGGAACACCACGGATTCCTCTTCTGGGCTTCGTTGCTCATGACACTTGGGTTTTTGTTCACCACCCTGTGTTTCATCGCGTTTAAACCCTGGGTGGTTTTGCATTATTCAAAAGACTCCAAACTGTTGGTCGATTATTACTATTACATCATCCCTCTGGGGTTTTCGATGGTGTTTTTTGGTTTGTACGACGGGTATTTACGATCACTGCTCAAGACCGTGGTGCCTTCGTTTATCAACGAAGTTTTTCTGAGGTTGCTCATCACGCTTTCTATCTCGCTGTATGCATTAAAATTGGTGAGCTTCCCCCAGTTTGTGATGATCTATGTGGGTGTGAATTGTTCGGTGGCCGTGGCCTTGCTGGTTTATACCGCCTTTCTTCGTCAACTCTTCCTCAAGCCTCTGTTCAGCCCGCGTATCCGTAAGTTCTCGAAACACATGTTCGGGTTTGGATTATTTTCTATCCTCGGTTCGGCCGGGAATGCGCTTATTGCCAATGTCGATGCATTGATGATTGCCGCTCTGATGGGCGGACAGTTCATTAACGGCACAAAGGTGGGAGGCATGTATTTCGTGGGGATCTATACCACCGTTTTCTTTTTTACCACCGTCATGCTTATCCCCTATCGGTCTATCCTCAAGATTACAAGTCCGCTTGTTGCGCAGTTTTGGAAAGAGCGTGACATGAAGGGCATGGAAAAACTCTACAAACAGGTTACAGCCGTTTGTCTGGTTATCGGCACCCTGGTTTTTCTGGGCATCTGGGCCGATTTTGATGATATCTTCTCGTTCATGCCCAAACAATTTTCTTCTGGAAAATATGTATTTCTCTTTTTGAGCCTGGGCCGTTTATTTGATATGGCCACCGGACTGAATGGAGTTATAACCATCACCTCAAAAAAATATAAGTACGATCTGTTTTTTACTGCCTTCCTGGTTCTGTTCACCATTGGCCTGAATTATTTGTTCATCAAGGTATACGGTTTGGGGATGAACGGGGCCGCCATTGCTACCATGATCACCATGATTGCCTACAACGTCTTGCGTCTGCTTTTTGTCAACCATTTCTTTGGCATACAGCCTTTCGAAAAAAGTAATTTCTGGGTGATCCTGCTGGGGCTGGCTTGTTTTGCGCTGAATGTATTTCTTCCTTTCATGCAAAATGTGCTGGTTGATATGGTTGTAAGATCTGTGCTCCTTGGGTTTTGTTTCATGGGCCCGATTCTTTTCTTCCGGATTGCTCCCGATGTGAACGACTTTATCATCAAATTCCTGAAATCGGCAGGGATACGATGGAAGTTTCTGGAATAGATCCTTTGTTGGATAGCACGCAGCTTGTTAATCATCCTAACAAGCTGCATGCTGACGAGTATTGCTGCATGACGCTAAAGTTCAACTGTTTTTTGAAGTAAATCGCTTATTACCTGTGCAGCTACAACAACCCCGTTCGCGTATATTTGGTCTTGACCTGCTTCGCACCTGTGCAATCGGTTGCGTAGTGTTGGTTCACAGCAGTTTTATCCTGGCGCCTTCTTTTCCTGGCTTCCCCTGGATACCCTTACCCGATGGGGTTGATTTGTTCTTTGTGTTAAGCGGTTTTCTGATCGGAGGTATGCTGATTACCCGCCTGGAAGCGACAGGTGGTTTGGATGCTTCCGGTCTGTTCGATTTCATCCAACGCCGCTGGTTTCGGACCTTGCCCAATTATTTTCTCTTCCTGGGGTTGAATTGTGTACTTGTCTATTTAAAATGGATACCCGGTTCGCTCAACAAGTATCTGCTTACTTTTTTTGTGTTCTTCCAAAATTTTTACATCCCTTTCGATTTCTTGTTCTGGGAATCGTGGAGCCTTTCGGTCGAAGAATGGTTTTATCTTTCATTCCCCCTGTTCTGTTTTCTGTTGTTCCGAATACGGAAATGGAAGGTGTCTAAAATGCTGCTGCTACTTATACTCGGCTATCTGGTTCTTCCCCTGGTTTACCGTATCTATTCTGCGGCACCGGGTTCGACCGTGGAACATTGGGACTTGTTTGTTCGAAAACTCGTCCTGACCCGGCTCGACAGTATTGGGTTCGGGTTGTTGGCAGCGTATCTTTATTACTACCGAAACGCGTTTTGGAACAAGGTCAGGTATGTCTTTTTTGCCATCGGTTTGTCGGGCACTATCCTCCTTTGCCTGATTCGCATCCCCCCAGTTACATTTTTTTTTACAGACCTTTTACCTAAGCCTTTCGGGACTCTTCATTGCCATGTTACTGCCCCTGTTAAACAGTATAGCCGATGAAAGGATCCGGTTCAAACCCTTTGCATTCATCAGCAAAATATCATATTCCATGTATTTGACGAATATGATAATTGTAGAAATACTGAATCATGCGCTGAAACCTCAACATGCTGCCGGGCGTTTGCTGGTGTTTATGCTTTGCTGGATACTGATCATTTGTAGCTCCTGGGCCATCTGGAAATGGTTCGAGTTTCCTGTCACTGCGCTACGGGAAAAGCTAAGCACAAGGCTTGCTGCTTCATCCGGAAAAGGCCGGAGTTGTCTCTGACTTCTGACGATCGCAGGGTGATGGAACCCCTGAAGCGGGGTTCTATTCGGCAGCCTGACTTGCGCAAGAGGTCTGATGGCCTTCATTAGGCTACCTTTTTCTTCAACTCCTTGCATTTATCCATGGTAATCTTATCGTCGTCTGAAACAACGGGCAGGGCCATGGCTTTGTCCAACCACACTTTTGCGTAGATCTTGTTGCCCATGGCATAATAGGTATTGGCAATTTCGTATTGGTGAATCATGTTCCTGGGCTCGAGTGAGATGGCTGTCTGAAAGGCTTTGATGGCATCTTCATAAGATCCGCCGGGAGGCACCCCGCCAAAGAAAGTATTGATCATGGCTTTTTCGATGGCATTAAAACCGGCAATGGTTGCATGCCAGCGCCCAAGGATATGATATGCGCCTGCTTGTTTAGGATTGAGCTCAACCGAGCGGTCGGCTTCTTTCTTGATGAGTTTTGCATTGGCTATCTTTTGTTTGGAACTGGCATTTTCGTTTATGCGGCCCAGGGCAAGCGCATAGGCATAATGCGCTTCCGCGTTTTTATCGTCGAGTGCAATGGCTTTTTTGGCCAGGTACTCGGCTTTGTGAAAATAGTTTTGTTTCTCGGCTTCGCTTGTCATATACAGATAGCCATACCGCGTATACACCTGGCTTCCGTTACCCAGATAGGCCACATTGGTTGAATCGGTCTTGATCAAGGCCTGGTAGTAAGGCATAGCATCTTTGTATTTAAAAGCGGCTTTCAGGGCCTGGGCTTTTTCGAAGATATCTGCGGTAGTTTGGCTGTTTCCAGAATGAATAAACAGACCCGTTGTAAAGAGGAGGATTGCAGTGATTTTAGTTTTCATTGATATGTTGGTTTTGAATTCATACTACTGCTCCGGCTCTTGCTTAGTCCATGCAGTTATTTAGTAACCCCGTGCTTCAGCGCAGGGTTGAAGCGTTTCTTCGTCTTTGGGCTTTAGCCCAAATTGCACTTTCCGATCATACTCAATTGGGCTAAAGCCCACTATCTGTGGCTTTGAAAACCCCGCGCTGAAGCGCGGGGTTACTTAAAAATACGTCTTTCCGCAGCCCTGTTTGCTCAAGAATGGCGGATACAAACTCATTAAAAACACCGGCTCACACCAACTACCCATCTAAACTTAAAATAACCGGGGTCAGCAGCCGGAGTGGCATTCAAAAAAAGAGGCATATCGAAACGCAGTGTAAGCGGACTTACATTCTGGAACCATCCCCAGCGTTTGATGGTAATGGCTGCGCCTATACCGGCATCGGCACGGATGTCATCAAAGGCAGGTGTTTCTCCCGAAATAGAGTAGTTGATCATGCCGGCATCTCCAAACAAATAAGTCTGTATGCTGAAGGCACTGTTGATACGGGTAAACAATTTATTGATGGATGGGGCTTTGCGCATGAATTTCAACCCTCCTGCAAACAGTTTTTGGAATTCCAGTTCGCCGGTAACGCTGGCCCCGCTTGATCCTTTGTAGAGATCGCGTTCGGTGCCATCGTTCATCAATCTGGGAGCAAGATATCCGGCATATCCACGGAGGTTAAGACCGCCCCCGTATTGAAAGTGATTGGTGGTTGCCCCATAGCCAAGCCAATCTGTCGGTACAAAACCCACAGAACGCGTGAATTTGTTTTCCATCATCTCTTCGGGATTGGCTCCGGCCAGATAAAGCGCCGATTCGGCAGGGATATTCGAGCCGCTGATGTATTCAAGATAGATACGTGTATTGAATTTGAATTTTTTTCCCAAATCATGTTTGTTGACCTGGGTCATGCTGAGCGAAGCATAATCATAGTTGCTGCCAAAGGCGCTGGCACGCATGCCTATGTTTAAGTAACCCGATCCATGATGATATGTGTAGTTGTGATTGAAACCCAGATTGAGCGTGTTGTTATACATATTATACGCCCACTCGCCCGGATAAAGCAGATAGTTTAGCGATGAAGCCTGGGGGCGCAGCATCGATTTAAACGAAATCGAAAATTGATTGTGCAGCGATTTGTCTTTCACCTCAAACCCCAGCGTATAATCCATCAACCCATCGAGAAAACGGGTAGAGAGAAAGATATCCGATCGTTTAATGAATTTGTCTGTGGCCGTTTTGTAATTGAAACGGAAAGAAATCAAGTCGAATTTATTGAGTTCGGTTCCTGCCGGAAAGGTTTGTTGCAGCAAACCGGTGTTGAACCAAACGGTAGCATCAAACACATGAAAATAATTGAGATAATTCCCGCTCAGGTTGAAGCCTGCTTTCAATCCATCGTAGCCATTGTACCATAGATCTGGCCTATAGAGGAGTTCGTATTTTTTCCAGTCGGGTGTGTTTACGATTCTCGAATCGAAGGCGGTGGTCATGGCGCGTTTAAAACTGTTGTCGGGCATGTATACATCGGCCAGACGGTTGGTGGTGTCGATCACAATGTTGTCGATGCCCGAAGGAATCACCACATGGGCTTCATACAGGGGTTGAATTTTATCCCACCCGATCCAACGCGGAAGGATTGTGGCTGTTGTCTTTTTTTCGAACCAGGTGTTTGGGATGTAATAATTGTAATGCCTGCCATCTTCGGCATAGACCGTAAAATCGATGGGCATCTGCATGCGTCCTTTGCGGCTGATGCTGATGATGTATTCGTTTTCGGTCTTTCCTTTCTTATAGCCATCAATCTTATAGTCTATAGTCTGTGCCGTTTCAATCCATTCGTCAAAAAACCAGTTCAGATCAACATGCGAGAACTGGATAACCGAATTCCGAAAATCTTCGGGATAGGGGTGACAGAATTTCCACTGACTGAAATAATGCTTCATGCACTTTTGAAAAAGCTCATCGCCCAACACATACTGCAAATTATAGAGCATGGTGGCGGTCTTTGAATAGGTTTGCGAGTATCCCCCTCCATGACGCAGGGCTCCGTTAAAATGGTCGCTGTGTGTGTTGAGGGTTGTTTCATCTCCTTTGGCAGCTTCGATGATATAGCGGTTGTAGACTTCGCTATTGATGGTAGAAACCGGTTTCAGGAACTTGCGTACATAGGCAGCCCTGGGTTGAAAGCGGGAAACGGCAAAAGGCCCGTCGAGTTTGATACAGGCCCAGGAGTCGAGGAACTGGGTAAAACCTTCATCCATCATGGCCCTGTATGTTTCGTTGCTACCCACCATGCCAAAAAACCAGTTGTGACCAACTTCGTGGGCGATGAGCGTATGGAAATCGGGTTCAAAACCTCCGTCCAACGTAAGCATAGGGTATTCCATCCCGTCCTGTGCATCGCACACATCAATTTTTGGATAGGCGTACATCCCAAAATCTTCCGAATAAATTTTTATGACATTGGCCGTAAATGCAGCAGCAGTCTGCCATCTTCCGGCATGAGGCTCCTGAGCCATGGCCATGATCTGAATGCCATTCCAGCTTACTTCGCCGATGCGGTAGGTAGGATCGGCGGTGAAGGCCACATCGTGTACGTTTTCGGCATGAAACTTCCAGGTTTTGCGTGTTCCGTCGGGTTTAATATGAAAGGCAGGGGCCGATTCCCAGGGTTTATCCTTAAAACGTTTGATGTCGAGCGAGTCGCGCAGGGCTTTGGGCAACACTTCCTCCTTGTTGACAAGCACACCGGTTGCATCGAGCACAAAATAGTTGGCAAAGGTAAGTTCAAGATCAAAGACGCCGTAATCGCCGTAAAATTCGCGGGTCAGATGCTGGTCTGTGTCCCAACCTTGTTTACGGTCGTACACCGAAATACGCGGATACCAATGGCCCCCGTCGTAATGCTTAAATCCATAGGCATTGAACATTTTCATGCGCCGGCGGATATTCCCTTTTCCATCAAAATAGGTCTTGAAATCGATCGAGAATTTGACCGATTCCCCAGGTTTTAAAGGCGAAAGCAGGGTTGCTTTGAGGATTGTATTGTCAAGTTCGGTTTTCAGGTCGGTATTGTTGATCTGGATTTTTGAAATAACAGTACCCAGCCCGGCTTGTTCATAGGCTCCGTATTTTACCTGAAAATTATTGGCTTTGTGCAGCATATCGGTGTAGGAACCGGGCTGAAAAGCATTTTGATAGAGATGAAAGTAAACAAAGCTCAGCGTATCGGGCGAGTTGTTGGTATAGGTAAGCTCTTCAGAGCCGTTGATGATATCTGTTTTTTCATCCACATCGGCCTTGATGTGGTAGTAAACGTCTTGTTGCCAATACCCTTCGAATGGTTTCCGGTTCTTCCAGTACAAGGCATTGTCTTTACTTTGAAAGGTATTGGGAACCTGAGAAAAAGCGAGGAATGGGGCTCCGAAACAGAGTAAAAAAATACATAAACTCTTTATCCTGGATTTTGTATTCGCTGTGAAACAAGCTGATGCAACGTGTGTCAGGCATTGTGTGCCGGAATCCCGGTTATCCCGCAGGTTAGCAGTGCGGCAGGCCTTTTGAACCAACATGCACGGTGCAGATGCACGAAGCGGGATTAAGGACATGATTTCGAGCAAATTTGGGCTGAAAGATACTAAAATATAGCCCAGGAGGGTGGATGAAATGCTGCTGGAGGGCCAGCTGCTCGTTTGCGAAATACGTTCGCCTTCCTGCTCCCCGTTCGGTTTGTAGCAGCATGAAGCGCTTTGAACCCGTATCTGACTGACAATGAGGATATTTCATCAATATTCGTCAAAAAGAGCCAAGATGCATGCAAAATGAACCTGTATTCATGCATAATGAATCATTATTCATGCATAATGAATCATTATTCATGCATTCTAAACCAGAATACATGCATAATGATTCATTATGCATGCATTCTAATCCATTATTCATACATACTGAATCAGTATGTATGCATTCAAAACCAGAATGCATGAATAATGAACCGTTTTGCATGAATTCAAAGTCAGAATGCATGCATAATGAATCGTTTTGCATGCATCTTAAACCAGAATGCATGAATACTGAAAAGTTTTGCAAGTATCATGAATCCTTTCAGGATGATGACGAAATTCACAAAGGAAATAGTAAACCCGCATTTGAAGACATTGTGAATGTAGAATCAAGTAGCTAACTTTTGCCCAGAACAGCAAGTAAAGCCCAGGCATAAAATGGTGATTTCGATCCCTTCCCGGATTTTGGCTGAAATGTAAAAGTCTTGTTTAAGGACACAGGGTGCCGCGTTTACCCCTCTTGTGTGATTGCTTGCCCCCACGGATGAATCCGTGGGCTATGGTTCATGCGTCAGCACATAGCCCACGATTTTAATCATGGGCTGGCAATGCAAAAAGGATTAGTGAACCGTTTTAACGGTTTATTCAGATCGCTCACCCACAGTGTAAAAAGTATAGATCTGAGCCTGAAGGCAGTAAGGCTATGAAAGCAACAGAAAAAATTGACCCGTTTATTGCTTTCATTAAAAAAAGAAAATTCTTTCATTTTCTTAAAAAATGGGCAGGCAAAATACATCCTCCCGGGCTTGAAGGAGTCAGTCTGTACGATACAGCCAATTTTTTTTACCATGGTCTTGATAAAGGAGGCTTGCCTACAAGGGCCTCGGCCATGTCTTTCAATTTTTTTCTGGCCATCTTTCCTTCCATCATTTTCATTTTTACGCTCATCCCCTATATACCCATTCATGATTTTCAGGGCCAGGTGCTGAAAATGATAAAAGACATCCTTCCTCCCGCCTCGTTTAAAGCGGCCGAAGAAACATTGGTTGATATTGTCATGAAACAAAACGGAAAACTGCTCTCGGTGGGGTTTCTCACAGCGCTTTATTTCAGCACCAACGGGTTTAACTCCATGATCACCGCTTTTAATACAAGCTATCATGTTACCGAAACCCGAAAGCCTTTGCAACAGCGTCTGGTATCGTTGGTTCTGGTCATCATCTTTGCCGCATTGCTTACCCTGGCCGTGGGTTTGATCGTGGGCAGCGATTATATCACCAAACACATCGTTCCGCGTGGGCATTGGGCCTTTATGCTCATCAAATCAACGCACTGGATCATCCTTTCGGGGTTGTTGTTTACCGTTATTTCTTCGTGCTTCTATCTGGGGCCTGCGTCCAAAATAGGATGGAAATTTATTTCAGCCGGGTCTACGCTTGCAACCATCCTTTGTGCGGTTACTTCCCTGGCTTTTGGATATTATGTCGGGCATTTTGGAAAATACAACAAGGTGTATGGATCTATCGGCACCTTGCTCATCGTGATG
>JABDAO010000096.1 GCA_013289095.1 Bacteroidota bacterium
ATCCCGATGACCAAGGAAGGCGTGAAGGCCATCAAATATTTCTCGGGCAAAGGCATCCGTACCAACTGTACCCTCATTTTCTCGGCAGGTCAGGCGCTCATCGCTGCCAAAGCCGGAGCCTCGTTTGTATCTCCCTTTGTAGGCCGTCTGGATGATGTCTGCACCGATGGCATGGACCTGGTTGCCGATATCCGTCAGATCTTTGACAACTATGGCATCGCCACCGAAATCCTGGCCGCATCGGTTCGTCACCCCATGCATATCATCCAATGCGCCAAGATCGGAGCCGATATCGCTACATGTCCGCTGAGCGCAATCCTGGCCTTGTTGAAACACCCCCTTACCGATAGCGGTCTTGCCCAGTTTCTGCTGGATGCCAAAAAATGATTTGGGATTTTGGAATTGGGATTTGAGATTTTGCGATCATGGAATGATTTAGGAATACATCTGATTCTGACTCAGGATGCTGATCGTAAAATATTCGTTTCCAAAAATCCCAATTCCTAAATCCCAATTCCAAAATCGCCGATGTTACTCCGAATCAATTCCGAAAACCCCGATCCCCGCCATATCAAAGAGGTGGTTGATTGTTTGCGAGACGGAGGGGTGATCATCTATCCCACCGACACGGTGTATGGAATTGGTTGCGATATTTTTAAGCAGCGGGCCGTGGAACGTATCTGCAAGCTCAAAAAAATCGATCTGGCCAAGGCAAACTTCTCTTTTGTCTGTCACGATCTTGCTCATCTGAGCGATTATGCCCGTCAGGTTTCAACTCCAGTCTTTAAGGTGATGCGCAAGGCTTTGCCGGGGCCGTTTACATTTATCCTGGAAGCCAGCGCCAATGTTCCCAAGCTTTTCAAAAACAACAAAAAAACAGTTGGCATCCGTATTCCTGACAATACCATCTGCCGTACCCTTGTTCGTGAACTTGGCAACCCCATCATGTCTACTTCGGTACATGATGATGACGAGGTGATAGAATACACCACAGACCCGGAGGTGATTCATGAGAATTTTGGAGACAAGGTTGATCTGGTTGTATCGGGAGGGTATGGAAACATGCAGGCTTCTACCGTAGTCGACTGCACCAACGATGAGTTCCGCATCTTACGCCAGGGGCTGGGCGATCTGGAGGAGTTTATGTGAAAAGTGAAGACGCTATCGTCACTTGAGTTTCCCCAGTTCCATCCTTACAATCGCACTGATCTCCTCAGCATGCGTCCTGATCATGTTGTGCGATCCTCCCTCTATCACATAATCGGCCCTGACCATACGGAGCGGAAGGATTTTATCTGCTGTACCGTGTATATGGACAATGCCCGGGTCATAGGTTTTCGCATTCCAATGCACAATACTGTCAGCTGCCCTGGCATAATAATTCTTGGGTGCTGTGCGGAGCATTTCCAGAAACAGGTTT
The DNA here is from genome assembly GCA_013289095.1 of Bacteroidota bacterium. Lineage (GTDB taxonomy): Bacteria > Bacteroidota > Bacteroidia > Palsa-965 > Palsa-965 > Palsa-965. The sequence goes on from JABDAO010000096.1 coordinate 1,421, forward strand.
CCGCTTTCTTTTCGCCTAAAACCAAACAAGCGCCGCGATAAGACAGCGGCATTGATAAACGCCGAGTCGGGCATAAGCCGGTAAAACGGAAATGCCTTCAGAAACCTGATTTTGGGCGGCAATTCTGACCGGCATTTACTGCTGCTGATCAGAATCACCAGGCTGGGATGCAGATGTTCGATCAGTGATGCACAAAGCATCCCTCCAAATGAGACACCGATCAATACAAAGGGTCGGGAGGCATCGATCTGTTTTGCTAACCGGAGGGCGTAGTCCTTCAGAGGTTCACGTTTGTGGGGAACGATCCAGTGTATATGTTTTACGTCATATCCGCTCAAATCGAGTTTGGCGAAAATCCTTCCGTCTACGCCTGTTCCTGGTATGCAATAGATTACTGGTTTCATGTGTCTCAATAAAAAGGACGATCACGTAGCGCTTGAGCGCTCAGCTTCCAAAGTTATCTTTATAATCTGCCTGGCTGAGCCTGATCACCTCCAACGCTTCCGCCCGTTTATAGATCCCTGCTATTTCGCACAGGGCTGGCTGACCGGGCAGGTTTTTATAGGTCATGAAATAATGTTTCAGACGGTTGAGAATCAGTTCGGGAACATCTGTCAGTTCATTCCACTGGTCGTAGAACGCATCCCCCTGCATGATGGCAATAATCTTGTCATCGGCCTCCCCCCGATCGATGAGACGAAACCCGCCTATTGGTTTTGCTTTGAGGATCAGATCGCCATGGGTGATGGTACGTTCGCAAAACACACAGATATCGAGCGGATCCCCGTCGCCCTTGGTGATGGGTTTGCCTGTAGCCTTACGGGCATGCCCGGCAATCTGTTCGTGGCAATAGGTTTGAGGGATAAATCCATACAAGGTAGGGATGGTATTCGAAAATTTCTGGGGCCTGTCCACTTTCAGATATCCACTCTCCTTATCAATCTCGTACTTGATCGTATCGGTAGGCACTATTTCAATAAATGCAGTAACAAGCTCCGGGGCTTCGTGCCCGATAGACACTCCATGCCAGGGATGACGTTTGAATTGCAGGCTCATACTCAGGGAAGTTTTTTAACAATATAATTAATCAGGAACATCACCGCTACAGAGATCAGCAACAGCCAGAGCTTCCAGTATGCGGTGGGTTGAATGAGCACGCGTGCAGGCATCTCGCTTTTTGTTTGAGTTCCACTGGCATGTACGCCAAAGGTCTTCAGCAAAAACTGTTCTTCATCCAAAAAAGTCATGCCATTCAAGGCTGCATAATAATCATCGCCCGTTGTAAATTTTTTGCGGCTGCGGCTGCAGAAATCAACCCCTGCCAGGGCATATTTGTAGTATTGGGCATAAACGATCCAGGTTTCTCCTTTCTGAAAACTCATAGCACAATCGGATGATGCGTCGAAACGGATCATGCCGTGGTCGGGCAGGGAGCCTTTGTAAAGGGCAGAGGAAGAAAAGTACACAAACCCGAACGTTTCTTTATTGCCCGAAACCGAGTCAACCGTTCCTTCAAAGATCAGGTCATAGGGGTTGCATTGTATTTTTGTGAGCGGGGGATGATCCTCGCATTTACAGGCCGATGCCGTCTGCAGACAGCAAACTAACAGTACCAGCATCAGGCTGAATCCTATCCTCCTGCGCTTATGCTTTGGCAAGTGAGATGATTTCGGAGCCGGGGTATTCATTTTTCGTTTATTAAGTTATTCATGTGTGCGGAACAGGAGCGCTTCAATAAACGGTCAGCTTTCGGGTGATATGATCCTCGCCGCATTCAAGCGTATATTGATATTCGCCCGGTTTCAATCCTGCCGTTTTCACCGAAATCGTAAAGTCATGTCCTCCTGCCTTCATTTTGAGGTGATCAATACATGTAGACACGCGTTTGCCCTGCATACCGCTCACATATAAATTTATTCTTCCTTTCTTCAACGTCTCGAAATGAACGACCGTTGAATCTCGACAAGGATTCGGGATATTCTGACAGAGTACCAGACTGCCCATTCTCACCGGCCTGTCTTCCTTTACAGCAAGCATAGAGGCATCTACCAAGGCTGTCCAGATACTGAGGCCTGATTTTTCGTATTGCATCCAGATGGGCCTCACCATCCCCTTCACCACAGAGATTCCTACATAATCGCCAAAAAACACCGCAGGAGAAGGAACGAATGCTTTGTTGTTGAGTTTAAAATCGGCAAAGGTATGGCCTCCGTCTACCGAGCGGCTTAGATAAAAATCTGTCGAATCGCCCGATGAAAAATTCCGGCGGTCGTAATACACTACATACACATCGCCGTTGTTTTGATCGATAGTCATCCATGACATGAAGTTCTGGTGACCCGGAGGATCGGTATTGACGCGTACCGGGGCCGACCAGTCAGCCCCCCCATTTGTTGAACGTACAATCCATACATCGGCATCGTTTACACCATTGCGTTGATCGCTCCAGTTGATATAGATTGTCCCCCGGTTCGGCCCCTTGCTCAGATCACAGGCTGTCATGGGCAGGCCGTTGCAACGAAACAGGCCCGAAACGGGATAGTCCCATCCTCCGGGAATTGTACAAACCACCTTTTCCTGAGCCATCCAGGTGTTCCCATCATCAACCGATTTATTGAATGCCAGCCCCAAGGGGCCGGCCCAGGCGGTATAGATCTCGCCCAGAGGTCCGGTAGAAGGAACGCATCCCTCAACGGTGCTGTCTGAATCCAGGCAATCGCCTGCCTGGGGGCTGATCCGTTTCGGAGAAGACCAGGTTTCGGCCTGGTCGGTTGATTTACTAAAGAAAATTATGCTGCTGTCGCTTTTCTTGTGTGAACCGTAGACATCAAACTGGGTCCAGCACAGATAAATTTCATTGTTGAAAGGATTAACGCCTGTTCCGGGTTTGTCTTGCACCTTGATACCGTTCTTCCCAACAGAAGTCCCGGAACTGTATGTTCTTCCTCCGTCAACAGAGCGTTGAAAAACGATGCGGTCTACCCAGCTGCCCTGTCCGCCTGGGGGGTTGCTTAGATGTGAAAAATAAAAGGTCCCGCTGGTATCGGCAAACAAGACAGGATCGCCGTATACCCCGTTGGCTTCCGACGAGAGTGTATGTCCGCTCCAGGTCAATCCCCCGTCGGTACTGTAATACGCATTATTGAGGTTGGCCCCGGCCGTAATCTGCGAGGTATTCTTTGGATTGATACAAATAGAGACTTCCTCCGGTGCATGTTTATCGCCAATCAGGACATTCGTAAACTGGGCATGGGCCGGAAAAGAAGCAAGAACAAGTAGAAAGAGGATGGAAGAAAAACAGGTCTTCATACATTGTCAGATCGGGGAACAAAGATACGTGAATTCGAAGTACACCGAAAGAACATAAGAATAAGGACAGGATGTCTCATTCATTCATTTTTATCCTGAAAATCCGTTAAATCCGCGCTTGTCAGGCGTCGGCGGGGTGCTATCACCCCACACTTTTCGCCCGATTCAGCGAGTTGGTCATTTACGACAGAAAATGCAGGATAAATTGTAATTTCGCGCCGTCATGAACATCACCCGCAAAGCTGCGTTTCATACACTGGGTTGTAAACTCAATTATGCCGAGACTTCGGCCATTTCGCGTACGCTCGAAGGCGGAGGATTCACGGTGGTTGATTTCAGCCAACCTGCAGATGTATATGTGATCAATACCTGTTCCGTAACGGCCAATGCCGATAAGGAATGCAAACTCATCGTACGCAATGCCCTGGCTGTTTCGCCCGAAGCGTTTGTCGTCATCGTGGGTTGTTACGCCCAGCTAAAACCCGAAGCCATCTCGGCCATACCGGGTGTTGATCTGGTCCTTGGCGCCAGCGAAAAATTTAAGCTCCTCAACTACCTGGATGACCTGAGCAAGAAAACTTCCGCATCGGTGTTTAGTTGTGAAATAGAAACGGCCAATTTCTTTGTCGAAGCCTGGTCGGCCGGCGACCGGACCCGTTCTTTCCTCAAGGTACAGGATGGGTGCGATTACACCTGCACCTTTTGCACCATCCCCCTGGCCCGTGGCAACAGCCGAAGCGATACTGTGGAAAACGTGGTAAAGAATGCCTCCGCTATTGCCTTGAGCGGCATTAAGGAGGTTGTACTCACCGGTGTCAACCTGGGCGATTTTGGCAAAGGGTTGAACGGGGGCAAGAAAAAAGACCTCACTTTTATTGACCTCATCCGGGAACTGGATGAAGTGGAGGGTATAGAACGTTTCCGTATTTCTTCCATCGAACCCAATCTGCTTACAGATGAGGTTATTGAATTTGTCAGCGCTTCGAAACGGTTTGTTCCACATTTCCACATTCCCTTACAGAGTGGTTCTGACAGGATATTGAAGATCATGCGCAGGCGTTATCTCACCGCACTTTATACCGACAGGATTGCCCACATCCGCCGGGTGATGCCACATGCCTGTATTGGAGTGGATGTAATCGTAGGCTTCCCGGGCGAAACAGAAGCCGATTTTCTGGAGACATACAACTACCTCAATACCCTCGACATTTCGTATCTGCATGTCTTTACCTATTCCCAACGCGACAATACTCCTGCCTCAGTCATGCCCGATCAGGTACCGATGAACGAACGAAAAAAACGCAACAAGATGCTGCGCATCCTGTCTGTCAAAAAGCTGCGTCAATTTTATGAACATCAGCTCGGCACTACCCGTAACGTACTCTTCGAACACCAGGGGCCGACCGGAGTAATGCATGGGTTTACAGATAACTATGTAAAGGTGACCACAGCCTACCGACCGGGTTTCCAGAATGAGCTTGTAGAAGTGAAGCTGACTGGAATTTCAGCCGATGGATTGGTGAATATTGATGAAAGAGCCTTTTTGAGCATCAGCAGACGGATGCAAGAAAAGGCGCTGGGTTGATTCTTGACTCAGGAGGGTGAGGCGTGTATCAGGAACCGTTGATTGTTAGCGCTTCCTCAAAAACAAGATAAAAGGGCTTACGCTTCGTAGCGAAAAAAAAAATAATCAGAAACCATGTATCCAACCATATACCACGCAGTAAAAGACCTTTTTGGAGTCGATCTCCCTTTTTTGAAAATATTACAAAGCTTCGGTTTTTTTGTGGCCATTGCGTTTTTGCTGGCCGGCTATTTCTTTGCCTTTGAGCTCAAACGCAAAGAACGCGAAGGTTTAGTACACAGCGTGATCCGTAAAGTGATGAAAGGCGAAGCGGCTACACAAACAGAGCTCATCACCAATGGGGTGTTTGGTTTTCTGCTGGGTTATAAACTGATTGGTTTTATCTGGGATTACAAACTCATTTCGGCCAACCCAAGGGAGTATATGCTTTCCTTACAAGGCAGCGTGATTGGAGGTATCCTGCTTGCAGCGGCATTTACGCTGATGAAGTACCGGGAAAAAGAAAAAAACCGCCTGCCTGAGCCTAAACTCATGGATGTTGAATATCATCCCTATGAACATGTCAGCAACATGACCCTCATCGCCGCCATTGCGGGTCTGCTTGGGGCCAAGCTTTTTCACATCCTCGAAAACCTGCCTGATTTCGTAGCCGATCCACGCGGGATGATCTTTTCATTCAGCGGTCTGACGATGTATGGAGGACTCATTGTAGGTGGTTTGTCGGTTATTTATTATGCAAAAAAGAACAACTTAGATTTTGCCGCCGTCATCGACTCTTGTGCACCGGGTCTTTTGCTGGCCTATGGTGTAGGGCGCATTGGCTGCCATGTTGCCGGCGATGGCGACTGGGGTATTCCGAACTACCATGCCAAGCCATCCTGGCTCAGTTTCCTGCCCGACTGGATGTGGTCTTACAACTACCCCAACAATGTAAACCAGGAATGCAATCCGTTTATACAAGGTACCTGGGAACACATGAACTGTCATTGCGATTGGGCAAATACCCCATTTCTGGTTGCACGTGTCTACCCTACGGCATTTTATGAGGCGGTTCTGAACATCTCGCTGTTCTTCATTCTCTTTGCCTTGCGTAAACGCATCCGCATACCGGGCATGTTGTTTTCCATTTATCTGATCATCAACGGCACCGAGCGTTTCTTCATCGAACAGATCCGCGAGAATACCACCCTTTTCAAGATCGGCGCCTATTCGGTTACCCAGGCTATGTTTATTGCCATAGGGCTGATCCTGCTTGGTATAACCGGTATGATCTATTTCCGGAAAAGGGCCCGTCAAACACCCGAACTCACCCATGAACACACCCAACCTTGACGAAATCTGCATAGACGTTTGTGCTGCGGCGCGTCATGCAGGGGCATTTATCCGAGCTGAACAAAAAAAAATAAGAGCTGCACAGGTGGAGGTCAAAAGCCGCAACAGCCTGGTTACTTATGTTGATAAGCAAAGCGAACAGATGCTGGTCAATGCGCTTACTCCATTGATTCCAGGAGCCGGGTTTATCACCGAAGAAGAAACCACCAGCATAACCGGCGAACACTACAATTGGGTGATCGACCCCCTGGATGGCACCACCAATTTTATACATGGCATCCCCTGTTTCGCCGTAAGCATCGGTTTGCTTCGCGATGGGCTGCCTGTACTCGGAGTTGTCTACGAAGTAAACCTCGACGAATGTTTCTATGCCTGGGAAGGAAGCAAGGCTTTTCTGAACCAGACAGAGATCCATGTATCGGCAGCAGCCCGGCTGGAAGATTCGCTCATAGCAACCGGTTTCCCGTATTATGATCATGCCCGTGAAAAAGAATACATGCAGCTGTTTGTAGAACTCATGCACAGCACCCGCGGTTTGCGCCGGTTAGGCTCGGCTGCAACAGACCTGGCATACGTAGCCTGTGGCCGGTTCGAAGCCTTTTATGAATACAGCTTGCAGCCCTGGGATGTCTGTGCCGGAGCGTTCATCGTTCAACAAGCCGGGGGGAAGGTCTGCGATTTTAAAGGTGGTATCGATTTCATCTTTGGAAAATCTCTTGTGGCCTGCAACGCAGCAACTTACGAGGAGTTCATGAACAAACTAAGGCTTCATTTTTAAGCAGAAACTGTCACTATTCCTATCCCGATACCGGAGCGAACTTAGATAAGGCTTTACATTTTTTAACAGATAATCGCTCCACAATCATTCTTTGAGAAAGCCAGGTAAGCTGATTTTCAGTAATTTAGTGTCCGGCTAAAAAATAGACATGTTTACAAAAGCACCTCTGCTTCTGAAATTTCTGGTCTTGTTCCTGTTTCTTGCTGCGCGACAGGATGTTTTGGCGTCTGTGCATCCTACCACTGCAACCGATGCCAACACCCCTGCCAGTACAGCCACAGAAGGAGCATCGGGCAGTAATCCGTTTACCGGCAATTTCACGATTGGATTTCCGGCCCATCTGAGCGAACAGAAGGCCAATGCACCAGTCAGTTACAGCGCCGACAGTTCGGATGTGATCAGGAATGCTTATCCCGAAGGTCAAACCCGGATTTACGAGTATGGCAAGAATGCCGAGCCTGGCGATAACCTGGCCTGGCATCATACCAACGCCGCCCTGAAACAGGCTATGAACCTGGGTGTTGATATGGTGTATATACATATCAGTCCGTTTGCCGATTTTAACACCACCACCACCGATAT
>JABDAO010000097.1 GCA_013289095.1 Bacteroidota bacterium
CTAATTCCGAAGAAAAACCCTGAAAACCAATCAGTAAGCCATCGGCTAACAAACTGTTTCAGGGTTTAGAATAGGATATTGAAGGTAAACTTATCGTTTTCCGAATTTGCTTTTCCGGTCGGTGTAGCTTCCGCTATCGGCCGGTTTATCGTCCGATCCATAGCTGCGTTTTGCATAACCTCCACCGGTGCTGTTTCCGTCAGAATAGCTGTTTCCGCTTCCTCCATAGCTTTTCTTGCGGTAACCGGTATCTCCACCACTGTTGCCACCACCATACGGACGTTTACCCCGGCCAAAGCTGCTTTCGCGGCTGCTTGCACTGCCTGCGCCAGCCCCGTTCGATGGGTCGATGCGCACGTTACGGCCTTTGTAAGTCTGGTCCTTGAAGGCATTCATGAGGAAATCTTCAACTTCCTTGGCTGCATCAAAGAACGAAAAATTGCTTTTGATATCAATCCGGCCAATGTTGCTGCCTTCGAGATTGCTGGTATCGCAAATGAAACGGAGCAGGCCACCTTTATCGAGGCCATCCATCTCGCCTACGTTGATGAAGAAACGGGTCATGTTCGAATCGCGGTCGGGGACACGCTGACGGGGTTCTCCGCTGCCGCGTTCGTTGAAACGGTCGCGCGTGACTTCGGGTCCGCGTTCCATACCCCGGTTCTCGACATTCAGGTCGGGAGCGTTCTTGTAATATTCGAGGAAACGGTTGAACTCGTCTGAAACAAAGCGTTTGATGAGTTCTTCCTTACTCAGTTCTTCGAGCTGGGCATAAATTTGAGGGAGGTACTGGGCAATTGCAGCCTCATTCACTTCCACATCGTGAATCTTGCTGATCAGCGCAAACAACTGTTTCTCACAGACTTCAGATCCATTGGGCACTTTTACCTTCGTAAACTTCTTGCCGATGATCTTTTCGAGCATGCGTATTTTTCCAACTTCACGGATATTGAGGATTACAATGGATATACCTGTCTTCCCGGCACGGGCGGTACGTCCGCTGCGGTGGGTATAATTTTCAATCTCGTCGGGAAGGTTGTAGTTGATTACATGGGTCACATCGTCCACATCGATACCGCGTGCAGCCACATCGGTTGCAACCAGCACCTGCAGTGTTTTAGAGCGGTAACGTTTCATTACCTGGTCGCGCTGAGCCTGGCTCAGATCGCCATGCAGGGCATCGGCGTTATATCCATCGCGGATCAGTTTTTCTGCAACCTCTTGTGTCTCAGCCTTGGTGCGGCAGAAAACGATGCCAAAGATATCGGGGTAAAAATCAACAATGCGTTTTAACGAAGCATAGCGATCGCGTGATTGTACGACATAGTATTGGTGCTCGATGTTGACATTCCCTTCGTTCCGTTTACCCACGGTGATCTGGAACGGGTCGCTCATGTATTTACGGGCAATAGTCTCTACCTCGCGTGGCATGGTGGCCGAAAAAAGCCAGGTGCATTTCTGATCAGGTGTTTCAGAAAGAATCATATCGAGGTCTTCCTTGAAACCCATGTTCAGCATTTCATCGGCTTCGTCGAGTACAACACGTATTACGGTGCTCAGGGTCACCCCTCTGCGGTTGATCATGTCTACCATCCGGCCGGGGGTTCCGACCACAATCTGGGCCCCTCTTTTTACATCTCTGAGCTGGTTTACGATGCTCGCCCCTCCATAAATGGCCACAATATTGGCCCCGGGCATGTATTTGGTATAGCTCTGCAGGTCTTTTGTAATCTGCAGACATAATTCGCGTGTTGGGCAAAGGATAAGCGCCTGAGTATTACGGGAGTTAAAGTCGACAGTTTGTATCAATGGAAGGCCAAAAGCGGCTGTTTTGCCGGTGCCTGTCTGGGCCAGACCCACCAGGTCTTTTTCTTCTTTCAGGAGTACCGGAATGGCTTGTTCCTGAATAGGGGTAGGGGTTTCGAAACCTAATTCGGTGATAGCTTTAACGATATTCGGTAAAATCCCCAGCGCTTCAAATTTATTCATCTCTGCTTGTCTCTTTTTAATGAGGTGCGAAGGTACGCAAAATAAGGGTTGGTTTCACCGACAGAGTCTGTGGCGTGGCGCTTTGTGAATACGTGTCTGTAGTGTTTCCCGGTTGTTTAGAACGATTGGTTCAGTCTGTTTGATAGCTGAACCGCATAGAAATTGACCCTGACTTGTACTCAGCCTGAATCGTTAAACCCGCTTTTTACCGCTGAGTCAGGCCCTCACTCTGAAAAGGCCATCAGCACTGCCGACCTGCGGGATAACCCGGATACCCAGGTTTTAACCCGAACACACCTTACAGCAACCTGTTACACGGCCTCTGTAAAATTCCATCTTACTTCTGCTAAACCATTGGTAATTTGATTGTTGGATACCAGGGAGGGGGTGTCATTTTAGGGCCCCTTTGAAAAGGCTTTGCCACTTGTTCAAACGAAAGTTAGCATTTTGACTCTTCTTTTCCAACGTCTTGAAATCAGGGCTTCGTGTCTTGTCAGCACCCTGTTTGTTCCCTTTCCAGGCAGAGGCATACACGCTTTCCCTTCGTAAATACGGTCTTCTCCTTCGTCATTACACGCTTTCCCTTCATCAATACACGCTTTCCCTTCATCAATACACGCTTCTCCTTCGTCATTACACGCTTTCCCTTCATCAATACACGCTTCTCCTTCGTCATTACACGCTTTCCCTTCATCAATACATGCTTCTCCTTCGTCATTACACGCTTTCTCTTCGTCATTACACGCTTTCCCTTCATCAATACACGCTTTCCCTTCATCAATACACGCTTTCTCTTCGTATATCGACTCTTTTTCTTCGTAAATACATGCATCTTCTGCGTATTCACACATTTTTCCTTCGTCAGTACACGTTCCTCATTCGTCCATCGTCCTTTCTTCCACCTCCCCACATGCTTTGTCCCGCTTCATGCATAAAAAACACGCCTTCACGCTCAAAAGGCCATCAGCACTGCTGGCCCGCGGGATAACAGGGATACCACCTCACAGGCCTAACGCACTTTGCATTAGCCTGTTGCACGGCTAATGCAAAATTCCGGTTTATCCTTAGCACGAGCTGCTCATTGCACTTCCAGGCAAGTTTCACTGCAATTTCCGTATGGTCGGGATGAAAGCGTTGTTTTTACAGAGCCAGGGCAACAAAAAACGGTCCCTTAAAGAATAGAAAGAGGAGGTCATCTCCGTGCCGCTATTTACGGAACGGCTAGTCCTAGCGTCCCATACACTTTTTCAAAATCTCAAAGAACCGAGCCAAAAGTATCAAAATAAGAACAACAAAAAAGCTCAAAACTATTTAGGTTCTGAGCTTCTTACTTAAATGAATTTATATCAGTGTGGAATCGCTGACAATTGGAAAGGATTAGCGATTGTATGCTTACCGAAACGAACAAGTAGGTCAACCTCGTTGTGCTTATCTATATTCTCATCCTTCAGTATTTTTTGCACTTGTGGTTGCGCAAGCCCTGGGATACGGTAAGAGAAGAAAGGCCAAAGATGATTCGAATGATATGTTTTGTTCACATCAGGAAAATCAATTAGTTTCTGGTACAGACTATTCCTGAAATCATCGGTATACTCAAACGTCCAGACCCCATCCTTTACAAACAGCTTCCCGATATTCAGTTGCTTGTGATGCAGAACAAACTCTGCTTTCGCATCCATTGGGGTAATGATGTCCTCATGTTCCTCTGTTTTCCAGAGGTTCTTTATCTGGCTATAAATTCCTTTTATCATAGTTCTAAGGTTTTAATACGTGAATTAATTTCTCCATCCGCAAACTCAAACACCGCTTTATTAACTCTATTCTCTTAGCACTCATTAAATCTTTGAATTCAGTATCAATCAGCTTGAATATGCCTTCCAGCCTTTCTATTTTTATTAACTCATCGCAAATATTCTTGTATCTGCCGTCATCGTGGTATATTCTTCCGATGAGCTGAAAGTGATTGATGTTCTCAACCTCATTCCATCCTGTTTTAGGTTGAGAAGCATCAGCATATTTTGTCAAACGCCTTACTATCTCCTTCGGGTGCTCAAAGTATTCAACGACTTTTTCCTCTCTTTGGTTCCAAAATAACCCCCTAGCTGTATCATAAATGGGGGCAAAAGTAGGTATTTTAGTCGTCCTCAGGTGCGTTATGACACCCCAATTATAGAAATGACGGTCATTATTGCCAATTATTGCATCTAACACCAACATTTTAACAAATTCCTGCATTATTTCATCGCCTTGGTCGGGAAACATGCTTTTTATGGCATTCTCCGCAAATTCAAAGGTATAATAGTCCCGTGCGAGTCCTTTATTTTCAATTTCTTCAACGAACTCCCTATCTCCTAGATATCCTGCAAAGATTTCAGCTCCATGAACCAATGTCACATGCGGATTCAGGAAGTACTTACTCAAAAACCGTACCTGATTTCCAGCTATCATTAGCCTAGATTCAGCTACGTTTAGCCCTAATTCAGACCCAATCCTATTGAGCATGTGTTCCGTTACAGATTCAATAGGATACCATTTGTGACCAACCTTTGCGATATGGGCAGGCCAAGTCTTTTTAAAATCCTTCCGAATCCCTTCCCCGAACTCGTATACACGAATGAAATCTTTCGGGGCATCCCCAGCAACTGGAATATCAATGACTTGATAATAGCCCTTTCTTAAAGGCGGTAAGAACTTCTTTAAGTTTTTATCAAACCCACTATAATTAAGCAACTGAACCGACTCAAGGTACTTCATAAAATAAATTCGGGTAACTTCTGAATATCAATCTTCATTTCAATACTGTGAATATACGAAAAGGATTCTTTTCCTCAAGTATCCATTCTTTCTCACAGCGGAAACCACTTATTCAGCAGTTCCCGCTGTTCTGCCATATTCTGGGGCTGATACCTGGCTGTACTGGAAATCCACCGATGACCAGCGAAAATCTGGACCTGCTCCAGTGGCAATCCCCGCTCATTGAGCATACTGGCAATGACACTGTCCCTGATGAGCTTCAAATTCAGGTTTCGCCCAGGGAATTGCGGTCTCAACTGTTCTACGATCCGCTGCACATCATCAATGGTAACGGGGACTCCACTCATGTTTATAATACAAGTAAACAACAAGGAAATGTACTTCAGAGCTATACGTATTCCATACGCGATCTGCATTTAACAGGAGTCGGCAAATGATACTTCAAAGGTTGTGATTAAACAAGACGTTCACATTTCAACCAACAGCCGGGACGGGATTGAAATCGCCATTTTTTTACCCAGGCTTTACTGGCTGTTCTGAGCCAACGCCGGCTGTTTGATTCTATATTCACAATGTCATCAAATCCGGGTTAAACGCGCTTTTCTGATTCCGGCTTGAGGGGGATGAGGTTTTTTATTGAAAGTTGAGAAAGCCTTTTTGAGATACTCACTCCGGGGGCGAAAGCGGAAACATCCGTCACATTTCAGCCTGCACCCCTCAAAGTATGGTTTTCACCGCAATACCCGCCAGAATTGCAATCCCAAAACTCATCAAGGTGCCTATCAGTACATATTCGGTCTGGCTTCTTAGCTTGTCATGAGCGCCACGTGTTGAGCCTTCCCTGAAACGAAGAATTGATTTAGCTGTAATAAGCAGTCCGATTGCCGCAAATTGGTCATAGAGTACAAAGGTCAGGGCAATGACCCGTTCGCATATTCCGATCCAGGCTCCGGCATTTTCCAGATAATCATCGCCCAGCGAATCTTTTATTTTTTCGTACCAGCTCTGCATTACGTAGTTTAGAAGCATTCTGGCAGGCCAGATAACAGTAAGATAGCCGACGGAGAGAACAACTATTTTTTTGTTTTCAAAAAAACGATCGAATGCAACTGAAACAGATTTGAAACAAAAGCCTTCCCAGCCATAGACCAGATATACTCCGCACAGTCCTAAGACAAACAGATGGAATACCTGGCTGATAATAAAGCGCTTGATTGCAGTTCGAGGGAACAGTTTCCAGCTAAGTTCGAGGCAGGAATAACACAGGAAGATAAATAACACTACACCATAATCTTGAAACCGCCCCAGTAAACACCCTATGAGAACCGACACAAGCGCTGTATGAATAAATGGGTGCAGATATTTTAACCGGGTATTTCTGTAGTTTGCCGTACAAATAGGCTGAAGAATGAAGTCAGCTACCAGGTGACCAAGAAGTAATTTCAGGAAGAGGATGGTAGGTACCATGTGTCACGTTGCAAGTGATGTCGGGTTTGAATTTTTAGCCGCCAGCAATACTTTGGTCACGTTCAGCGCCTTTTTGAGGAGTTCCCATTTCGCGGCTTTGATTAGTGCACTGACTGTAGGCTGTTTGATGCCAAAATGCGTTGCCAGTTCTTCTTGTTTTATCTCTTCGTTTCCATCTGCTTCCATCAATTTCAGTGCCGTCTCGGCCTGATGTACAGACCAGCCTTTGATGATATCATCCACAAAATCGCAAATTAAATTTAATGTTATATCTAAGGTATGGTTTTGTTTTGTCAGGATCGATAAATACTGACCCTTTCGGAGGGAGTCAAAAGTGCGTCCGGAGTTATGAAACGCAGGCCCATCTGATTCATAAACATTCTTGGCACGATACGTAATTGTACCAATTCCAATGGCTATCCTGGCATCCAAATCAGCAGAGCGGTTTTTTCGTTGTGAAACGGGAGTGACTTCTGTTTTTGAATGGCTGAGCACGCTCAAATCAATCAAGTCGGTCTTTGAATCTGGATGCTCTCTCGTTTGAACCTGGTCATAAATAAACATTGATTTCAGGAAAGCCCGTATGATAACCGCATATTTCAAGGCATCTTCCGGGTTATGGATCAACACCTGGAAGTAATCACCCCGGTGCAGATAATAATCTGCTTCATTGTTGGTGATCTTCAGGAGGCAATCTTTTAAATTACGGGTCAATAATTGCCTTTCCTCAGCGTCAATCAGAAGCGAGGACCGAACAATATCTCCTGTCAGGACAGCATATTTCATGCGTCAAATATAGTCATTTGTTGCTATATGTAAAAATATTGCCTATATTGACTATAAAGTAAAGTATAGTTGTTATTGACTATATTGACGCCGGCTAAACCCCGATTGTGCATTAGCCGTGAAACAGGCTAATGCAAAGTGCGTTAGGAATTGTGCGCGTCCCGATAGTCCCGGTAGACATCGGGAGACGGTTATCCCGTGGGTTATAAGTGCTGGTGGCCTCTTCGAGCGCGATAGCGAATTCCGAATGCATGATGCGGGATAAAGCCTCCTTAGAGAGATGCTCTTGGTAGACGTCAGATTCCCTCCGAACTCTACATTCGTTCAGAATTCAAGTTTTTCACCATACAGAATTGCCCTTTTACCGAATTAGGGCTCTGTAAGAAGCGGTAGTTGACTAGTTTAGACAAAACAAGCAAAACGACGAACCGGCCTCCCATGATGCATGACTCAAAACCCCGATCAGCGGGTGTCGGAAAACGTATTGTTCTGAACGTTGTGAAAGCCTTGCTCTGGCTGATGGGAGGAATAATTGTGCTGATCTTTGCCTTGATGCTCACGCTGAGGATTCCGCGTGTGCAGACCTTCCTTACACAAAAAGCTGCAGTATGGCTCTCGGGAAAAATCAGGACAAAGGTTTCGGTAGGAGGCATCAGTATTGCTTTTCCAAAGAGCATTGTTTTGACCGACCTTTTTCTAAGCGATCTTCACCAGGATACACTGCTGCGTTTGCATACCTTGAAACTCAATCTTAACCTGACCGATTTATTTTCCAGAAAAATCATCGTCAACGAATTGCAGTTGCAAACACTCGTCAGCCATATCCGGCGAAATAAAGGTGATTCGGCGTTTAACTATACGTTTATTGTGGATGCTTTTTCGGGCCCCGCGAAAGCTCCTGTAAAAACAACAACTTCGGCCAATGCGGCCCCCTGGACCTTTTCTATCCGGTGCATTGTGCTGACCGACATCAAACTTACGTATTGTGATGCCGTTGGTGGATTGAACCTGGGTGTAAAGCTTGGTTCTCTCAGCGCCACCGTTGATACATTCGATCTGCCTAAACTAAAGTTTCATCTCGAAGCAGTTGAGCTGCACAATTCAGTAGCCCGTATTGTTCAGATGCCGGATTACCCGGCGCCGGGCAGTCAGGCAAACAGCCGCATGCCTGATATCGGCGTAACGAAGGTGCTGCTTTCTGACGTAAAAACCAGCTACGAAAACACGGTTGGAGTACAAAAACTCGTGCTTGATGTCGGTACCCTGAAACTGGACTTTCGTTCCTCCAATCTGCTTTCAACCGTTTTTCGAATTGACCGGTTGTTGCTTACCGGTTCACATGCATGTTATACCCAGGGTAAGCTGCCAGAGGCTGCTTTGGTTGGCGGGAGGCAAATTGACACACCTACACCGGCAGAAACGGCACATCAAACAACCTGGATGTTTGATGTGGCACAACTGGAAACAAGGGGCAATTCGTTTGTATATAATGACGAGAACAGCCCATTAGCCGAGGCAGGCATTGATTATCATCACCTCGCTGTTTCGGATCTCACACTTGTTTGTAACCGGGCCCTGGTAAGCCCAGGAAAAGCATCGGTCGATCTTCGTGAATTTGCACTTCAGGAAAAGTGCGGGCTGCACATACGCCAACTCACCACCCTGTTCAGTTACGACTCAACCCATGTTACCCTCGATAAATTAAACCTGCAAACCGAGAAGACCAGACTGGGCCCAAGGCTTGCGCTTAAATGTCTA
>JABDAO010000098.1 GCA_013289095.1 Bacteroidota bacterium
CGCAGTCAGCGTGTAGCGGCGGGAGTTTTTTACTGGATGCCATCCAAAAGAATCAGATCGGGATTGCAAATTCTGCCCAGGGGGTTATCAACGCCCTGAATTTGACCTGGGTTCAGCCATTCCACCGGTAGATGCCGCTTCACGCAAAGGTGTTTGTTTTCTTTTATAACCATTATCCAAAACCCTGGATCATGAAACAACTCTGTCTCACTGCCATGAGTGCCCTGGCCCTGACCTGGGCATCCTCTGCCCAGACCTGTAATGGGGTGCGCTATGCCAGCGAAGTATATCCTCTGCTTTCAACTGATTTTGCAGTTCCCTATGGTGAAAATACCACCTTCAGCGGACTGCACCAGACGCTTACGCTGGATATGTACCAGCCGGCTGCTGATACCGCCACGGCACGGCCGTTGATCATTTGGGCGCATGGCGGAAGTTTTATGTATGGAACAAGTCTGGATCATGATGTCAAGACCCTGTCTGAAGACTTTGCCAAAATGGGGTATGTATGTGCATCTATCAATTACCGTCTGGGTTCTAAATTACTACTCGACTCTAACACGATGGTACAGGCCGTAATTCGTGCTGAACAGGATATGAAAGCCGCGATCCGTTTTTTTTACAAAGACCGTCTGACCAATAATACCTATGCGATCGACACAAACAATATCTATATAGGTGGAGCCTCTGCCGGAGCTATTACGGCGCTTCATGTAGCTTACCTCAGACGCACGTGCGAAATAGAGCCTTATATTTCCAGCAATTCGCATATAGCCGACTCTCTGCTTACCCTGTTGGGTGGAATAGAAGGGAATAGCGGTAACCCGTGTTATTCGAGCACCATTAAAGGTGTAATAAGCCTGAGCGGGGCCCTTGGCGTATATGCCTGGCTTGAAGCCGGGAGTGTGCCTTGTTGTTCTATGCACGGCACTGCCGATGCCGTTGTGCCGTATGGACGGGGAATTGTAGATCCCATCATCCCAATCATGTATACCGATGGAAGCCTCATGATCAATAAACAGGCGCTTGCCGTGGGTGTTACAAACCCGTTCTATACCTGGTACGGAGCAAAGCATGTTCCGTTTGACGGATCTGCAGCGTATATGGATACGACGGTGAATTTTATACGCGACTTTCTCCTAACCCGTCTGGGAATCGCCTGCACTCCGCTTCAGCCACCCGATGCACCAGTAGGAGCCCCTGTTTTGTATGCCTATACACCATGCTCAACCACGCTTCCGTTGCCTTGTTCGGCTATTACCGGCACACTTAACTACATCAGCGAACTTTTGCAGGAAGTATATCCCAATCCGTCTACTGGTTCAGTGAATGTGGTGTTCGCCAACAACGATATCCATACGATTGAGTTGTTTGATATTATCGGGAAGCTCGTCCACACAGGCATGACTTCGGGTGGAACCTATACATTCGAGAAGGGGGTGCTTTCTCCAGGTATTTATATGTTGATGGTATCGAACGCGAAAGGAGAACGTTCTGCCCAAAAAATTATTCTGTACTAAAACCGGCTTCTATTTAATCTTCCAACTAATAAAAGCGCCCGCAGGAGAACGGGCGCTTTTTAGTGTGGAATCAGTATTGCTGAAGCGTTGATGACTGCCATCAAGTCAGGAAGAAATCATTTCTAAGCATTAATAAATCTGAGGAAACCGAACGGGATCCACCTCATTCATCATGCGGTAAGCCGCTTCGAACACATCGTCGGCGCTGGGTTTGGAGAAATAATCTCCGTCAGAGCCGTAAGCCGGACGGTGGTCTTTTGCGCTGATGGTTTGAGGAGGTGAATCGAGATGCTGATAACCGGCTTGTTCTTCCAATACTTTTTGAAGCATATAGGCCGAAGCTCCTCCGGGCACATCCTCATCGAGGAAGATAACACGGTTTGTCTTTTTGAGCGATTCAACCAAGGTATGGTTTACGTCGAACGGAAGGAGGGTTTGTACATCGATGAGCTCGGCCGAAATGCCGCACTCTTCCAGTAGTTTCAGCGCATCGGCTGCAATGCGGCAGCAGGATCCGTAGGTAATGATAGTCAGGTCTGTTCCTTCGCTGAGTATTTCTGGAACTCCGAGAGGGGTGCGGAATTCACCGGCGTTTGCAGGCTGTTTTTCTTTCAACCGATACCCATTCAACGGTTCTATGATCAGGGCCGGTTCGTCGGATGCCAGGAAGGTATTGTAAAAACCGGCAGCCTGGGTCATGTTACGCGGAACGCAGACATGGATGCCTCGTATGGCGTTAATGATCATGCCCATAGGCGAGCCACTGTGCCAGATACCTTCCAGACGGTGGCCGCGCGTTCGGATGATGACCGGGGCTTTTTGTCCGCCCTTGGTGCGGTACTGCAATGTTGCCAGATCATCGCTCATCACCTGCAAGGCATAGAGCAGGTAATCGAGATATTGGATTTCTGCAATGGGTCTTAGTCCACGTACAGCCAAACCTATCGCCTGACCAATGATGGTTGCTTCGCGTATTCCGGTATCAAACACTCGTATTTCACCATACTTCGCCTGTAGCCCTTCCAGCCCTTGGTTTACACCGCCAATCCTGCCGGCGTCTTCTCCAAAAATAACCACTTCGGGGTAGATAGCCAGGAGCTGGTTGAAATTCTCGCGCAACACTTCGCGACCGTCTATGAGTTTAAAATCTGTTTCATACCTGGGCGGTACCGCCTTTATATGCTGGGCATTTTGTTCCGACTGGCTCCAGAGGTAAGAACTAAACCGGTCGTAATTGGCGATGCGCGATTCGCTCAGCCAGTCGGCCAGTTTTTGTTTTGCCTGAATATTTTCTGTACGTGTAATACGCAGAGCAGCGCGTGCAGCTGAATTCACATCAAGGCTGAGGTTCATCCCAATGAGCCCATTTCATGGATCCACAGGATTCACTCATGCTTGTCCTGCTGCCAAGCTCAGTCATCTTTCTGTATCGGGCAGGAATAGTTACGGGCTTTTCGGTTTGTATTCAAGAAAATTGTATAGCTTAGCCCAGTTTTCAAATCCTCTTTTCCGAAAAATTCACCAACAAACAATACTCATATGTATTTGAAAAAAGTATCCTTTCTGGTCACCCCGCTCGTGACATCAGCTTTTTGCCTTGCACTGAGCTCCTGCGGCTCGGCTCCAAAGGCAGATCAGGATGCAAATGCATCCCCAAAAGACAGTGTGGCAGCCGTGAAGACCGATGCACAGACCGAAGACAAGCCAAGTTTTACGCTTCCCTCGCCCTTGCAGATTGCTTCGATCTTTAAAAAAGCCGGGTTGTTGTATTATCCCAATATTGCCAATGCTCCCGAAAACGTATCGAAATACAATTCAGGCAAGATCAGCCAGGCCCTCAACCTGGGTATCTACAGCGCCGATCTGAGCTACAGCGCCCTGAACAAACAGAACCAGGAATCGAAGAGCTATATGAAGGCCAGCCGGGAACTGGCATCGCAGCTTGGTCTGAGCAAGGTGTTCGAGACCGACAACCTGGCCGAACGCTTCGAAAAAAACCTGAGCGTCGACGATTCGCTGGCCTCCATCATTGCCGAAATGCAGATGCAGACCGATCTGATCCTCGAAGAACATGAACAGGAATACATCTCTGCCACCGTTTTTGCAGGAGCCTGGGTTGAAAGCATGTATATAGGCGGAAAAGTGTACGAAAAAGGCAAGGCAAAGAATGTATCATTCCGCCTTGTAGAACAGATGGCCATTGCTGAAAACATCATTAAAGCCCTGAAATCGTATGAAGCAAAAGATGCATCCATCACCCCGGTCATTGCCGACCTGACTACCACCCGTGAGATCTTCAAAAATTTTGCCGGGGTCAAAGCCATGGCCAACTCGCAGGAGGATATTGATTTTTCAAAGATTACGATAACAGAGGATGAAATCGGACAATTGATCAAAAAGATCGACGAAATACGGGCCAGGATCATCAAAGGATAAGCTTCGCAACAAAGCCTTATGCATAAACTAACCACCTGTCTCTTTCTCTTTGTCTGCGTTTCGGTCTTTTCGGCTTTTCAGGCTTCGGACGGGGCAAGCTGCGACTCGAAGAACCTGCGTGAAAGGGCCAAGAAAACGCTCGACCCGTTTAAATACGATTCGGCCAAGCTTACCAAGATTACCTATAAAACAAAGGAATCGGTGAAAGAGGTGGAGGTGCCCCTTTTTATCGGCGAAAAATACCGTTTTGTATTCAATACCGAAGGCATCAGCAAACCGGTAATTATTAGTGTTTACAACAAAGACAAAGATGCCCGGACACGGAAACTCCTGTTCAGCACCGAGGGTACTCCTGCTGCTGAAAAACAGCAAGTCTGGGAACATACCCATTCCATGAAAGTGTTTGTGGATTATTCGATACCGGCTGCTGATTCAACAGCCACTCCGGGTTGTGTGTTTTTTATGCTCGGATACCAATAAGAAAGAAAGAGAAAAAACAGAAAGGGAGAGCGATCAGGAAAATTTGCGGGGTTGGGTTCTGGATAGTACTTTCGAAACAAGATTATTCATACAAAAAAAGCAACCCGATTAAACCGGTCCTCCCGGAGGACCTGACATCAAACAAACACGCTATGAAAAATAAATTCGTACTCTTCGTTCTGCTTGCATTCACTTCTTTTGCATCCTTGCAGGCCCAGTGCAATGCCAAGGAACTTGCAAAAAAATGCAAGGGCAACCTCAAACCCTTTACCTACGATGGGTTTGCCGACAATTCATTTACCTTCAAAGACAAACCCCAGACCATTTCGGTTGAATTCACGGCTTATGCCGGTCAGAAATACAAACTGGTGTTCTGTTCCAGCGAATTCAAAGAAGAGGTAAAGGTGAATATCTACGACAAAAACAAAAACAACCCCAAACGTCAGAAGTTATACGACAGCTCCAACGGCATCGACAATATGTTCTGGAGTTTTGAGCCTCCACGTACCGGCACTTTCTTTATCGAATACGAAATCCCGGCGGCGCTCGACGGTTCTACCAACAAAACGGGTTGTATGGTGCTGATTATTGGTTACAAGTAAGAATTTTTTACTTCAACTTTCTTTCTTCAAACATGGTCAAAACCGGTAATGCCGGGGCTGACCATTTTTTTTGCCCAGGCCGGTGGTTTTGTAAGCAGGAGCGCTTAGCTGGACGATGGGTCAATAATGAAACTTACAGGGAATAACAATAATAGGATCGGGAGTGATTTGATAGACTAGCCTATCGGCCTCACTGATCCTTCGGCTCCAACAACCTTTCAGTTCATGTTTCAAGGGTCCTGGTTTGCCTAAGCCTTTAAACGGGTTCTGCTGAATGGCTTTGAGCAAATCAATAATTTTGTTGTGGATCTTTTTATCCCGCATTATTCAATAGGAATCGGCCTTCCTGCTCAAAAGGCTGACAGCACATGCACCCAGCGGGATAACCGTCCCGATAGATATCGGGACACAGACAAGATTTAACGCACGTTGCATTAGCCTGTTACACGGCTAATGCAGAATTCCGGTTTATTCGTTGCAGCCCATCTGTAAAATTTACAAGTTTCACCTTAAAATCTGCAATGAAATACAGCCCGATGTCCCCAATCTTTGTGCCCGTCAGGCAGAGGTATGGACAGGTTCGATGCTGTGCTGCTGCCCTTATTCACAGGCATACTATTTGATAGATGTCTGCTACCAAAAAAAATAAAACATGAAAGCCATCATCCAAAAAATGTTAAAAACCGGCATAAACGCCAAGAACGCGTTGCTGGTCATCCTGGTGTTTTCAAACCTTGCGGGGTTTGGCCAGGCCAATCAGTTAGAAACCGACAAGGGCATTGCCGCCTCCATTGCCCCATACGAGAGCGATGTACGTACCGCCATCCTCGAAGCAAGCCAGTACCCAACCGTTTTGACACAGCTTCAAAAAAGCCAGGCTCAAAGCGTGGAATCGTTTCAAAAACTCATCAAAGGCTATAACCAGAAAAAACAAGGGTGGTTTTATACCCTTACCCGGTATCCTGACCTGATACATACCCTGGCAGCGCTTCCCAAAAAACAAAGCAAGGAAGATATCTACAAACTGTTGCCCAATCAGCATCCTGATTTAAAGGAGGCCGCGTGGGAAGTTTACCGCAAAGAAAATGGAATGCTCGTAAAAATTGACAATCTAAAAACGGCCTCCGAACAGGATTTTGACAAAACCATTTCCACCCTCAGCGCTCCTACCCTTGCAGCCTTCAAAAAACTTGAAACGATGCCCGATGTACTGACCTTGCTTACCAACAACATCGACCTGACCACCCGTCTGGGCGAACATTACAAAAGCAACCCTGCCGAGCTCAACAACCGCTTAAGCGCCATACACGACAGTTTGAACGTACAAAACCAGTATGAAAACCAAACCCTTCAGAAACAACTGGCCGACGACCCTCAGGCCACAGCCGAACTGACACAGGCTGCAAAAGATTATGCATCCGACAACGGATATGAACCCCCATCCGAACAGAATGACGATATGTCAAACCCGAACTCATATTATGACAATTCGTACTCCTACTGGTTTGGCTACCCCTACTGGTATGCAACACCGGTTTGGTACCCCGGAAGTTTCTGGTACGAATCGGGGTTTTATATGGGCATAGGCGGGTTTGGGTTTTATGGGTTCCCGTCCTACGGTTTCTCGAATTGGTTCTTCCACGGGGGGCGTTACAACCGGTATCCGCATCTGTATCATCAGTTTGGTAATTACTACGAACACAACCGTTCTGAAGGACGGGTCATGGGCGGGGTGAACCATGGTTTTATGAGCGAAGCCGGAAATCATTTTCATCCAAACGGCGAAAACAGGATGCAACATATTACTTCTCCATCTGAGTATCATCGCCCGGCCAACTACCAGCGTCCGGCGGCTCCGGCCCCAGCCAGCCGCCCGGTAAGCAATCAATCAAACTCCAATACGTATCATGCCCAATCGTGGGGTACGTATGGAGGAAAAACAAATAGTGTGGGAGGCAGCCATGGCGGAGCTCCCAGCGGAGGCGGTGGATCACGCGGAGGCGGTGGTGGATCGCACGGAGGCGGTGGACATCGCTAACAACCCAGGATTTTGTTCAGGACGCCGGTCTGTTGCTTGTTCAGCAGATCGGCGTTTTTGTTTGAGGGAGGTTGCAACGGCTGGATTGTCTGAACTGTGATTTTTATGATTATCGTGATTATTGAGATTCTCTGTTTACAGAATGAGGATGAGTTCTTGCATTAATTCATCAGAATCTGACAATAGGAGTCACCAAATAAATCACCTAAATGATCATTAAAGCCACTTTACTTTTTTTTCCGAAAAGTAGAAGAGTATTCCCTCATACTTCTCAAACCAATTTCGCCACCACCCTGCTGCGCCAATTTTGTTGTGCAGATCCGGTGCCCCTGACCCAGCCACTTATTCTCAAAACCAGCCCCCGGATATTCCAAACATAACCATTCATTCTCCCTGAAAACAAGCAATTGTTTTGCAAAACAATAAAAACAGCTAAATTCCTCCTATCCCAGGATTCACAAGCCCTTGAATATCTATAAAAACACATCAAATACAGGCATTCAACTTCCGTCCGCCACCGAAGGCACTGCTCCCAGCTACATAAGCTCACGCCTCAGCTCTGCCAAAACGGTTGGGGGAAGGAACAAGAGCGACCAGAAAAAAAACACTCCTATTACACCTTAAATCAGATTTGTATGACGAACCATGTCGTACGTCGTCAGACGAAGAACGGATGTCTTCAGACATAGAACAGGCGTCATCAGACACAGTACACCTGTTTTCAGACAAGGAACATCCTTCGTCAGAAGACGGTTTTGGGAAGGAACATTAGTGACAATGATAAATCCAAACGGGGGCCGTATCGCTCTGTGGTTGATGTGCTTATTCCCTGATGCAGGGCCCCTCTTCTGCTTGCAGAGAGGAGGCCGGGGGGGAGTAGCGGGGAGGGCAAGGCCGGATATGGACAAAATCCTTATCTTTCGGCATGCCGCGTCTGCTTCTCTTGCTTCCAATCATCCTCTTTTCCGCTTTTCGTTTGTCTGACCCTGTTTTTGAATGGAAAATCCTTGATTCGGGAAAAAACAGCGGTTGTATGAAACAGAAGACCGAGATCTATCACAACGAAAAACAATTCAGAAAAGCCTGGCTCGAACTTCGGAAAGAGGATGGCTCCCTGCCCGAACAAGCCCCCAAGGTTGATTTCAAAGAAAAGCTCATTATCGGCTGTTTTGCAGGAACCCAGACAAACGGTCTGGAAGCCGACAGTCTGTGGATAAACAAAGGCGAGCTGGTGATACGGCTTATACGCTTGTCGCTCCAACCCAAATGTCATGAAGCAAAGTTATTGGTGACTCCATTCGTTTTTATCGAAACCGATCGTTCGGGTTGGAATGTGCTCAAGGAACAAGAACGGGTAAGGATCATTGAATGTGAATGAGGATGGCTGTTAGATCGGTTCCGGTGCGTTTGATTGAGCACCATTTGAGATAACCATAGCGGTATTGTATGGGAGACGGCATTGAATGATGCAACCCCGCCAGAGGAGGGGTTCTATCATACGAACATGATTCAATATCGATCATCCATTCGCAGATTTTTCATCCACAAGTTCGTCACATGAAATTCAACCGGAATCAATGTCTGCG
>JABDAO010000099.1 GCA_013289095.1 Bacteroidota bacterium
GATGGCGTCTGTCTTGGTGGCATCGTCTTTCACTTCAAAAAGCTGACCCAGGTTGTATTTGCTCCAGGCGGCATCGCCCAGGGCCAGGATGGCAGCCGCATGACGCAGCACAACCACCGTGCTCAGCTCATCATCCTTGCTGCCTGTAAGATTGTTTGATTCCAGATAAGCAAAGGTGTAATTCAAAAAGGAGCCCTCGGGTTTGGTCACATCTATCACAATCTTATGTTGCCCTGTTATTTTATCAAACCAGGCTTCGGCCTTGTGCCGCTCTTTTGCGGGCAGGGGTTGAAGGGTCTCCTCGTTGCCAAAAGCCCTGACAGGGGCAAGCAGGGTAGATACGCCAAGCAGGGCCAGACCACCGCTTAGTTTCTTCAGAAAGCTTCGACGCGGAGTAAAATGCGGGGTATTGTTTGTTTTCATCGGTAATTGTGTATGATTTGCAAGCCCCTTGGGGGAGAAACAGGAACGGTTTACTGTCTGGCATAAAGATACCCAAATGTAGGTTCTGGCCCCTCTGTGAAGGGATTTGTGACCGACAAAATCTTCGGTAATCTCCTCCTTCCTTCTTAGAAATTTATATACCTTTATCGCTCTAAAAAAACGATACTTATTCATAACCCTCCTCATATCCTTAAAACAATGGAAACAACAACCAAAACTGCCCTGAAAGGTGGAGAATTCCTGATCCGGGAAACAGAAGCCAACGATATTTTCATTCCCGAAGAATGGAACGAAGAACAACAGATGATCGCCCAAAGCTGCCGCGATTTCATTGCTCAGGAAATCACCCCAAACCTCGACCGGATCGATTCTCAGGAAACAGGTTTAGCCGAGAAACTGATGGACAAAGCCGCTGACCTCGGTCTGCTCGGTTTGAGCGTTCCTGAGTCACTCGGTGGTTTTGAAAAAGATTTTGTTACGGGTATGCTGGCCACCGAAGTACTGGGGGCGGCACATTCATTTGCAGTTACGATCTCTGCTCATACCGGTATCGGTACGCTTCCTATTCTTTACTATGGCAACGAAGCCCAGAAAAAGAAATACATCCCCAAACTTGCCAATGGCGAGTGGAAAGCCTGTTATTGCCTCACCGAGCCAAGCGCCGGTTCGGATGCCAATTCGGGAAAGACCAAGGCTGTCCTTTCGGCCGATGGCAAGCATTATATCCTCAACGGCCAGAAGATGTGGATCACCAACGGTGGTTTTGCAGAGGTCTTTACCGTTTTCGCAAAGATCGACAACGACGAAAACCTGAGTGCCTTCATCGTTGAAAAAAGCTTTGGCGGCATTACCCTCAACCCCGAAGAACACAAGATGGGCATCAAGGGTAGTTCTACACGTCAGGTATTCTTTAACGATTGCAAGGTTCCGGTCGAGAACCTGCTTTCTGACCGTCAGAATGGGTTTAAGATTGCCGTCAACATCCTCAACCTGGGCCGTATCAAACTGGGTGCTGCTGCACTCGGGGCATCAAAAGGTGTTGCCACACAATCTATCATCTATGCAAATGAGCGCCAGCAGTTTGGACGCCCGATCGCTAAATACGGCGCTATCCGCTACAAACTTGCCGAACAGGCCATCCGTATCTATGCCGTTGAATCGGCCATGTACCGTTGCACCCAAAATGTGGAAGATGCCGTCAATTCACTCGCTGCCGGTGGTATGGAGCACGGACGTGCCATCCTGAAAGGTGTTGAACAGTTTGCCGCCGAAGCAGCCATGCTGAAAGTGGCAGGTTCGGAAGCGCTCGACTACTGCGTGGATGAAGGCGTTCAGATTTATGGCGGAATGGGTTACTCGGCCGATGCCCCCATGGAACGTGCTTACCGCGATTCACGCATCAACCGCATCTTCGAAGGCACCAACGAAATCAACCGACTGCTTACCGTTGATATGCTCCTGAAACGCGCCATGAAGGGCGAACTCGACCTCATGGGCCCTGCCACCAAGGTTGCTGCCGAACTGATGAGCGTACCCGACTTCGGCGCTGACGATACAGCCCCCTTTGCACTGGAGCATAAATACCTTAAAAACTTCAAAAAAGCAGCCCTTATGGTTGCCGGAGCCGCTGTTCAGAAACTGATGATGGAACTGGCCAAGGAACAGGAAGTATTGATGAATATTGCCGATATGCTCATCGACATCTATGTATCTGAATCAGTGCTCCTGCGTGTGGAGAAACTCGCCGGCATCCGTGGCCAAGGTGCTTGCAAGGAACAACTAGACATCATGCGTGTTTATATCAACGATGCTGCCGACCGCATCAACAAAAACGGGAAAGAAGCCATCAACTCATTCAGCGAAGGCGATGAACAACGCATGATGCTCATGGGTCTGAAACGTTTCACCAAGACCGAACCGTTCAACAGCAAGGAAGCCCGCCGCAGTGTGGCTGCAAAGCTCATCGCTGAAAACAAATACTGTTACTGATAGCCCCCATTCTCAAAAGAGCTGGACAGTATTCTTGTCCAGCTCTTTTCTTTTGCACCGCATCCTTTTCCAAAGCCCATATCAACCTACATCTCTTTATCTGTATTCCCTATTATGAAACTCGTTCACCTTCCATTTCTTGCCCTCCTCTTTCTTTCCTCCCTGCTCAAAGCTCAGATGCCCGAAACGGATATCTGGCTCTTCGATCTGAAACAGGTGGATAATGCCTTGTTCCTGACAAACCCCATCAACTTCACGAACCGCCCGGGCTATGATAACCAGCCTGTCTTTTCGGCCGACGGCAAATATATTCTTTACACCAGCTACCGCGATGGGCAATCAGATATCTATAAATACAACATCGATTCTGCGACAACAACAGCCTTTTGTAAAACACCCGAGAGCGAATACAGTCCGGCATTTACACCCGATGGCCAATACGTTTCGGTGGTAAGGGTGGAGAAAGATTCTACGCAACGTATCTGGAAGTTCCCGGTAAATGGAGGCGAACCAAGCCTTGTGCTGAAAGATGTGCCGAAAGTGGGTTACTACTCCTGGGTAAACAACGACAGCCTTATTGTCTTTTTGCTCACCCATCCCGAAAGCATCAATGCAGTAAGCATCAAAAAACAAAAGCCCTTGTTTCTTGCTGCCAATGCCGGCCGCTGTTTTATGGCTGATGCACAGGGGGTGTTTTTCATCAACAAAGAGAACGAAAAAGCCTGGCGTTTCGACCGTATATCCGACAAAGGCACGCGTGCCCTGCATCCATTCGGTCTATCAGAACTCCCCACGCTGACACCCGGGTATGAAGATTTTGTGGTGCTGAAGAATGACGATTACAGTATGCTGTTCATGGGTAAGGGCGCCATGCTTTACCAGTTTGTGCCCTCACAAAGCAGCCAGGTATCAGATTGTGTGCCGCTCCAGGACCTGAGCGGTTTTGGAATTAAGAATATCACCCGCATGGCGATAAGCCGTGACGGGAAACGAATTGCCGTAGTAAGCGCCAACTGACCCTATGTTGCAATTCAAGAAAGACAAACTCGCACCCCGTAAAGTATTCCTGCAACGCCTTCGCACAGGAGGCAGCATGGCCCTGCTGATGCTTACCGTCTCGCTTGGCATTGGTATATTCGGGTATCATTTCATCTGCAAACTGGGTTGGGTCGATGCCCTGCTCAACGCCTCGATGATACTCACCGGCATGGGCCCAGTAAACCCCATGACCGACACGCCCTCCAAACTCTTTGCCTCGGCCTATGCCATCTTCAGCGGAGTGGCCTTCCTGACCACAATTGCTGTTGTGCTGGCCCCTGCCATGCACCGGGTGATGCACATGTTCCATATTGATGATGAAGAAAGAAAGGAATAAAGGAATTGGGATTTTATACGTGAAATTTAAAAAACTGATTGCGATGACGGCGTTAAGCATCATTGCATCTAAGCGCATCTCAAATCGTAAATCCCAATTCCAACATCTTTTCAGAGGGGATCAACATCAGGCACAACCTTAATGGCCTTAAAATCTGCATTCGTCTTAAAGGCATCAATCTCTGAACGGATAATTTCCTTCACCTTGTTCATCGATGCTTCCCGTTCAAACTTCAGCAGAATATTCTTGTGATACTCGTTCCTGATCCGAGCAACGGCAGGGAACTCAGGGCCCAGGACACGTTTACCAAAATGCCCTTTCAGCACATCGGCAAAATGCGCCGCCCCCAGATTGATCAGATCGAGGTCTTTGTGACGTAAGGTAAAGCGGATGAGCCTATAGAATGGAGGATATTGAAAATTTTTCCGCTCGTTCAGCTCGGTTGCATACATGCCGTAATAATTGTTGTTGATCACATCTTTGAGGATGGCGTGATCGGGGTTGTATGATTGAATCACCACCTTGCCCCGTTTGTTCTTGCGCCCTGCCCTGCCCGATACCTGGGCCATGAGCTGGTAGCTGCGTTCAAAAGCACGAAAGTCGGGGAAGTTGAGCATGCTGTCGGCATTGAGGATGCCAACGAGGGCTACGTTATCAAAGTCGAGTCCCTTGGTGACCATCTGGGTTCCTACCAGGATATCGATGTTGTGTTCTTCAAAATCGCTGATGATCTGACGGTGGGCATACTTGGCACGCGTGGTATCGAGATCCATGCGCGCTATTTTGGCGGTAGGGAAAAAGATGACCAGGTCGTCTTCTATCTTTTCGGTGCCAAAGCCCTTGGTGCGTATGTTCGTATCTCCACAGGCAGAACAGGTAGACGGGGGTTTGACAGAATACCCGCAATAATGACAACGCAGCTGATTCACCTGTTTGTGATAGGTAAGACTTACATCGCACTGCGTACAATGCGGGGTCCAGGCACAGGTGGCGCATTCGAGCATGGGCGCAAACCCGCGCCGGTTTTGAAACAGGATAACCTGTTCCTTGTTATTCAGGGCTTCCTGGATCTTGTCGAGCAACGGAGGAGAGAAATGCGACTTCATCAGTTTACGCTTGCCCGCTTCTTTGATGTCTACCACTTCTATCAGGGGCATCTCCATGCCCCCAAAGCGTTTGGTCATCTCGGCAAAACCAAAACGGCCGCTTTGTGCGTTCCAGGTACTTTCAACCGATGGTGTGGCAGAGCCGAGCAAGACCTTGGCTTTATGAAGCGATGCCAGGAAGATGGCCGTTTCGCGTGCATTGTAACGCGGAGCAGGATCGTATTGTTTATAGGATGAATCGTGTTCCTCATCGACGATGATGAGACCCAGATTTGTAAATGGCAAAAAAACCGCCGAACGGGCTCCGAGTATGAGCGAAGCAGCCAGGCTGTTCTTTGTGGCCCCGGGCCCATCGCCCAATACTGTTTTCCATACTTCCACCCGTTCGTTTTCATTAAACCGGCTGTGGTATACACTGATGCTTCCCCCAAAATGGTTTTGCAGACGGGTGATGATCTGCGTGGTCAGGGCAATTTCGGGAAGCAGATACAGCACCTGCTTACCGGCAGCGAGGCATTCCTTCATCATCCGTAAATAAATCTCAGTCTTGCCGCTCGAAGTAACGCCGTGAATGAGCGCTATCTCTTTGGTCAGAAAATCTGTCGTGAGTTTATCATAGGCTTCCTGCTGATCGGGGTTGAAGGCTTTTTCGGAGGATACCATTCCCTCTTCATGTCTGATCCTTCCTACTTCTTCAGCATAGGAAATAAACACCCCCTTCTTTATCAATGCAGCTACGGCAGCCGCATCAGAGTCTTTACTAATGTCAGCCTTTTTAACCAGTTTACGGGTGACATTATACCTGTCGGAATATTTGATGAAGGCGATGAGGGCTTCGAGTTGTTTGGGGGCTTTTTTCTCCAGCTTATCAAAGAGCGGCCTGAGCAACTCTTCGTTCTCGAGTTCTTCAGCGAGTTCGAGATACGTTTCCATCTTGGGTTTGTATTTCTCTCTCACTTCCTCCCTTACCAAGACAACTCCCTTCTCCAGCATCGCTTTCAGTACGGGCTGTACAATCTTTACAGAAAGAATCTCTGACACCTCTGGGAAGGTAAGCACGTTACGCACATCAAGGGCTTCGGCCACAATGAACTCACGTTCGTTCAGTTCAGCGCGGTTGCCTGTATAATCGGGATTGAGGGTAATCTTTGTTTCGCTGGATAACTTAAGACCTGCCGGCAAAGCCGCATTCAATACATCACCGGGGTTGCACATGTAATAAGAGGCAATCTGCTCCCAAAGCAGGAACTGTTGTTCGAGCACTACCGGTTCATCATCCAGCAATGAATCGATATACTTGGCTGTATATATCCCAGGCGCCCGGTCATGAACCCGGCGGATGAGGGCGGTATAGAGCTTGTTCTTTCCAAACTGAACGATGACCCGCTGCCCGGGTTTGACCAGTTCATTCCACTCCATCGGTACACGATAGGTATACAGATTGGGCACCGACAAAGGCAGGATCAGATCGGCGAAGAGGGTAATGCGGGTCATGGGGGCAAAGGTAGGAAAAGGGGAGCGACGGTGTATTTGTTTTGATGTTTAGACTTGAGCGGCTCCCTTATTTTATCCAGCAAAGGACGCTGCGTCTATGAGCACTTATTTATAAACCGCATTCACATTCATTTTTAGTATATTTGATTGAAATTTACGTACATGTGATACCAACACAAAAGGGGCTATACAAAGCCCCTTTTGTTATGCTAAAATGTCTGACTCTTTTTCGGAGAATCATTTTGCCGACGTATCTGTTGTCTGCAAAAACATCTCCCGGTTGCTCAGAAAAACCGAGATCCAGAGGATTGCCAGAAACAAGGCGGCTGCGGGTACCTGACCTCCCGCCATTTGCGTACAAATGGCTCCGCCCAGATAACCGTTAAGCAGCAAGAACCCGATTTTCCTGGTTTTAGGAATCAGAAACAAGGCTACAGAAATGATTTCAATGGCCCCGATTAGTTTAATGTACGAACCCAGACCGCCCTTTGTCATCCCATCAACTACAGCTGGCGCTCCCGAAAATTTCATCCATGCGCTCATGATGAGTATCAGGCTGGGAATCAACATCAGAATGATTGACAAAATACGTGTTGCTTTTGGTGACATGTTGTTTATAGGTTTAGATGTGAATAAAAAATTTGTCATGAGCACGTCTTACTTTAGGCGCTTTGCTAAGTTGATCCTGTTCCGCATCGCGGTAACCCAGGGCAAGGATGACAACACTTTTGAGCCCTTTTGCTTTCAGACCCAATACCTCATCAAATCCATCGGGGCTAAAACCTTCCATCGGAGTTGAATCTACATCTTCGGTAGCGGCAGCGGCCAGCGCAGTGCCCAGGGCAATATATGCCTGACGTGCAGCCCAGTTGAAGTTATGTTCCGGCGTATTTTTAAGCAGGCTGCTCATATACCCCTTGAATCCGGCCAGCGCTTCGAGCGGAGCATTGCGGGTTGTTGCAACATCCTGGATGTAATTGTCGATGCGTTGTTCGGTTACATTGTCCCAGGCAGCAAACACAAGCAGGTGCGAAGCTTCCACAATCTGTGGCTGACCAAAGGCCAGGGGTTGAAGTTTTTTCCTTACTTCCATATCTTCAACAACAAGTACAGAAAAGGGCTGAAGCCCGAAGGAGGAAGCCGCAAGACGGGTAGCATGCAGGATTCTATCCAGCTTTTCTTTCGGCACTTTGGTACCGTTCATTCTCTTGGTGGCATAACGCCAGTTTAACTTTTCAATGAGTTCCATATGCTTTGTTTAGATGAATTGATTTTTCAGGGCAAAGATAGAGAATGCTGCTATACAAAAGGTATCGGTATACTTTTGTATACCGCTATACAAAAGTATACCGCCTGTGTTTACTGGCCCTGGAAAGCATATCTTTGTACAGACATTCCCCCAACATGGAACTTACTGATACCGACAAACGAAAATGCCCCTCTTCGCTCTCTAAACCGGAATGTACACGCATGTTGCTTCCGGTGCAGGATGCGCTTGATCTGCTGAGCGGAAAATGGAAGCTGCAAATCATCCTCTCCCTCACCTTTGGCAAGAAACGGTTTAAACAGATGCAACGGGAGATCCCCGGATTATCGCCCAAAATGCTCTCGAAAGAATTAAAAGAGCTGGAAGTAAATCAATTGCTCGAACGCCGTGTTTACGACAGCTTGCCGGTGACCGTTGAATACGAACTCACTGCCTACGGAAAGACATTGAAACCGCTCATTGGCGAATTACACAAGTGGGGAGCGAAACACCGGAAACGGATTATTGCCGGTGGAAAGTAAACGATGAATTGC
>JABDAO010000100.1 GCA_013289095.1 Bacteroidota bacterium
CTCACATACATGATTAGCCTCACTAAAAAGAGTGACGAAAAACACTGAATGTGAAGGGAATTGTTTTTCTGTTCCGGGCCTGCCTTGTGTTTTGTGTAAGGCACAGCTGGTTTTGGTAATCAACTGTTTGCGATGCAGTCTTTGCCCGCTTTATTTTGCACCTTCGGTTCTTATTCATACATTTATGCCTTGAGTATTGGGTGATGGTTGCCTCCTGCAATCTTTAAGAATCCTTCTTTCATCCGGTTTCTGTTTCTTCGATTATAGACACGAATCTAAAAACAATCCTACATGCATCAGTTCAAAAAATTAATCGTGGGTCTGGTTTTGCTGTCAACCCCGGCATTTATATCGGCACAGGCTTTTGCCGACGGAACAAACCTGGTATTTATCGGTTTTGGGCTTCCTCCGGGTTCGAAACTCACACAGAGCTACGATCCCAATCCGAATTTCAGCGATTACAAGCTTAATAACTATGGAACCGGGGTTCTGAAATATGAACATGGGCTCCACAAATATTTCGGCATCGGTCTTAATTTCGAGTATTCTGCCGCCAACGGAAGCTATAATTACAACTATTATGGAAATTCAACCGAATACAACAACAGCGTTTCGCGCAGTGTCTTTGGGGCCTACCTGCGTATGAACGGGCATTACCCCATAGGCGACAAGGTCGATATTTACGGTGGAGTAGGTCTTGGATATTTGTATACGGTCGATAAGGTGGCCGACAATACACCGGGTGCCAACGACAGCCATAAAAATGCGGTGCTCAATTTTGACGAACAGGTTACCATCGGAGCCCGCTTCATGGTGAAAAACAGCTTTGGCGTTTTTGGAGAAGTAGGGTATGCCACTACTGCCTGTCAGGTGGGGATTGTGATGAAGTTTTAGGAAATGACAATTCCAACTCCTTGATATTGATGATGAATGGCATTTTGTCGGGGGCTAATTGAACTGGCTGAAACGGCTTGTAAATTGTTAATAACAATAAGTCATCCACAAACCAACTATTTACCTATATTTGCAACGCGATAAAAAAAGAGCCCTTCTCTTCAAGATATATTGCGGGGTGGAGCAGTTGGTAGCTCGTTGGGCTCATAACCCAAAGGTCATCGGTTCGAGTCCGGTCCCCGCTACAAAGAAAGCCTGGCAATAGCCAGGCTTTTCTGTTTTGCAATGTTTACGGTTTACGTCCTAATATTCGGAGGCATATCAAAAGCCATAAAGAAATGGTTAATCCTTATTTCTTCAAAGGCCCATTAAACATCCACCGGATGCCAAAACGGTCAAGACAAACACCCCAATAGCCCCAGAACATATCCATAGGAGGTGCCATTTCTGAACCGCCTTCGGAAAGTGCTTTGTATAAGCTGTCTACATCTTCTCTCGTATCGGCTTCGAGACTGATGGTGGTGTTGTTGCCGATCTTCAGCTTATGCCCCATCGATTCCAGCATATCGGTACCCATGATGACGGTGCCGCCTAAAATGGGTAGTGCAATGTTCATGATGCTGTTTGCTTCTTTTTCAGAAAGTTTGGGCGCTCCCGGCATTGCTGGTCCATCCTTCATCCGGAAGATCTGTCCGGTAAATTCGGTTTTGAAAACCTTTTTGTAATGGTTAAAGGCTTCTTCTGTATTGCCTTGAAAGTTGAGATAGATGGATGTTTTTGCCATGCTTATTTTTAGGATTTGTTGTCTGCCAATAGCTGCCAATAAAGATAATAATTCCGGGTAAAATGTATCTACCAGGTTATATTCGAAAATGAACCATTGGTCACGTTCACCGTAGGAGTTCCTGCCGGCGAATACTGCAAGGCCGTAAAAGTAAATGTTCCCGAGAGCAACTTATTGGTTGCATCCACTTGTGTAAACGTAATTGTCCCGGTGTGCGAGGCATCCGTTCGATACATGATTTCTGTAGCGGCCGGGCCGGATGAATATTGGCCAAAAGAGCCCAGGCTTGCATTCGAATTGAGGGTAACGGTTGTCGGAGCAACGACATTATTTGCCTGTAACAAAATACCATCGCTGCTGGCATCGCTTACGCCTGCCGAAATCTCTACAAAACCTGTCCCCGGGTTTCCGTTCGACACCCAGATCCAGCCGCTGGAAATTGCAGTTCCGTTAATCGTAGCAGCAAAAGCAGCTACGGGTTTGGGAGGTGCAGGGGTGGTGGTTGTTTTTTTGCATGCAGGCGCCGACAGTGAAATCACCACAACAGTTCCTGTCAAAATTCTTCTTGTCAAAGGATTTATCATACGAGTAAGGTTTAAGGGTGGGAGATTATGACGAATGTAAAACATAAATGCATAAACCAAAAATATTTTTAAAACATTTTCCGTTCGTCCGGGTTTGGCTTTTGAAAATTAAGTGGGCTATTTTATTCCGAGAGAAGCTGAGAAAAAGGGCAGTGCCTCAAACAAGTTAATCCTGCAAAACCCCGGTTAATCCTGCATCTGCGGTTACCGGTACTAATTGGTTTTCATAGCCCCGTGCCATGGCTTGTCTGAGGTGTGTTTAGGCCGCTGGTCTATTTATTCGCCCCCAAATGATACGTATACCCCAATAATAACGAAAAATTCTGGTATTTATAGAGGGCATTCTGAACATAGGTTCCTGAGCCTTGCGGGGTAGCCGTATAATTTGGTAAAGCTCCCAGTAAATTCTCGCCGGTGGCGTTGATGTCTTGTGGGTTTGCAATGTTGCAGAAAGGTTGAAAGAATGTGTTCTTCCCAAAACAATACGCCAGACCGATGTGAATGTCAGATCGTTTGTTTTTTAAAATGGCCCCCAGGGAGAGGTGATACAAGTTGATGTTCGACAGGTCAAGTTTCTGACCGGCCGGATGTGACGTGTCGCCCACAAAGAGCCGTTCCATGATATCGTTGGTTGCCTTGGTGTAACTGGTATAGTCGGTCCTGAAGCTGGCCACAATGCTCAGGTTACGTTTTATCTGCTGTTCTACGGCGATTCCAAAATTTGTCACACTCTTTGCTGCTTGGGTGATGCGCAGATATTCATCGCTGTTGATCTGACTGCCCAGATTGTTTCCATGGTTTGCCCAAACGGGTCTGAAAAAACTGGTTGCCTGTGGGGTTGCAAGGTTATACGGAGCAACGGCCCCAAAATATTCGGCATTGATGGCAATGGTGGTTCTTTGAATCTGGTAATCAACTCCGGCGCTCATGGAATAGGGTGAAATATAGGTTGATTTTAAATTCTGCTGCCGGTCGTTCAATACAAAATCATCGGTATAAACAGCCGGAGTTCCACTTGGTTGAGCATAGACACTGCCTCCGTTATAAGTGATATCTCTCGCAATCATGGCGCTGCCACCCAGGTTGATGCTCCGTGAGGTATAGGTAGCCCCGAGTTTGAGTTTGCCGTAATCAAAGGCAATCCCCAGTTTTCCCAAAGCACGGAAGTTGTTAAAAGTGATGCTTTGTATGTCGCTGTAATTTATGGAGCTGAGCTGAGCGGTGGAAGTTTGTGTGGTTGGAGCATTTAAAAAATTTGATGAATCGCCGGCAAAGGCCCTGGCTACAAACGACTCGTTGAGTGTTTCAGTACGGTAGGCAATAAAGGGGGAAAGTCCGATGGAGATATGCTGGTTGATCTCATAGGCATACGTAAATCCTAACCACAATTCATTGAGCTGTGTTTGCAGATTATAATCGCCAATATACTCTACTCCATGATTGGGACTGTTTGGCTGATAGCCATCGCCGGCAAAGATGGTATCGCTTTTTATCCCGTCAAACCGATAGGAGTAGTTTGAAGCCGTTTGATTTTTTGTGAACAGCATAAACCCAAAGGAATGTTTGGAGCCTTTTTTGGGGGCAATAATGCCGCTGATGGAAACGAGTGGAAAGGCCTGAAATTTAGAAGATGTCATGTTAACACCCAGCCCCCCTGCATTCTGGATGCTGCTGGATTCGTACTGGTAGGTACTTGCGCTCAACGAAACCGTACTTGTATCCAGAAACCCCATAGCACCGGGGTTATAAAACACGGCGCTGTTATCACGTACTCCGGCAACCACCATGCCTCCCATGATAGCCGACTTCGATCCCGGCATCTGCATCCAGTAATTATTGTCCTGGCCGGATGCCTGATGGATGACGATCAGCAGCAGGAGGCTGAAAATGGATTTATACATTACGTGTAGGTAAATGAGTTGGAAACGCTGTTCGATAAGCGGTTAAATGTACTTGTTTATTTACTTCCTCAACGTAATTCTGTACTAAATCTGTATTCACGGATTCGATGAAGAGGGCAGTAGAAACTACCATGTCTTGATATACTGACGAACAAGGTATAAGGATAGACAAAGTAGGGATTAATCAATGACAGTTTTGGATGAAGAATGAAAAAAGGTGCAGCTGATTTTCTGTGCAAGATGAATGGACGAATGAAGCGAAGTGCCCGATTAACAGCTAGATGGGTTCCATAAAACCACTTAATTGGGGTCGGATGTATAATATTGGTCGGCAATTAAATGGCTTTTGTCGAAAATAAAAACAAATTAGTCTAATCTTGCTAGCTGGTTTGTCGCTGGCTTTGGTATTTTTCCGAAATTACATCTGATTTCTACCAACAAGTAAGCTCATTTATCGGATTATCTTGAAGTTACAGCATTCAGTAAAACACATTTGTGTTGGAATATTGATTTGTCCGTTGCCCGTTTTATACTCCGGGCATCTGAATTGATTTCCATAAAGCGTGTTTTTTTTGAACTGAGCTCCGGTGCGTAGTATGGATGTTCTGGAACGAGAAATGCAGGGGTCGGGTGCCGGTGTCAGGTGAAGAAATTATGGTTTGTCGATATTTATTTTGCATTTAGGATATCTATTTTTGTTTTTACGCGTATAAGGATCTAAGCAGACACCTTATTTTTTTCGAAACAAGCCTCTAAGCCATTGAATTGGCGCTTGATAGCTTGTATTTGTTTTGATTAACCTTGATAATCATTAAAACAAACCGATGAGTAAAAAACTACTTTCACTGCTTCTTTTTTTGATGATCACGGTGTTTGGCTTTGGTCAGCAAAAAAACACTACATCGCCTGAGGCCGCTGGTGTTCTGACGCCTGCCCCTGTACAACCGCTGGTTCGAACGGTCAAGGCTCCGGCCGGTATCAAGCCTGGATCTCCGGTCATAACCCACCATGGCCCGAAACATCTTGACCCGGCGCCTCTGCAAACTCCGAATAACTATACGTTCTTCCGGGGCGACAGCCTCACGGGTTTTGATTTCACCGCTGCATTTGCTGATCTGAACAGGGCCAATTCAACCGGCCGGTGGACAGGTTCTGAGCAAAAACATTACATGTGGCACCTCGAAGCGCATTACATTAAAAACAAATACCACATTTCTGATTCAGTTATGCCCGAGCGTGTTGACCGGGCTACGCGCGCCAAAGAACTACAGGAAAAATTAGCCCAGGAAATAAAAAATAAAAAAGCAAGCGGAAACCCGACCATTCAATCGGGTTGTAATAATGCTGATTTTGGTACAGGCGATTTTACCGGATGGGCCGGAGGTGTTGGTTTTAATGCCGGTGTAAGGGCCAATTCATTGAGTATGTTTTTATTCCCCGGAGCCCCAGGCAGCAATATTTATTCACCTTCGGGCAATAATGCACCCTTTGGTTCCTGTAATGCCCAGACTATCTGTACCGTAGCGGGTTCGTCGGGATCGGATCCTATTTCCGGGTTATCCATGAATCCTCCTTCCGGAGCAAACTCCTGTCGTCTTGGCGATGAAAGCTATAACACCGAGGGTTCTGGCTGTGGCCCAAGCATAGGTGGTTATACCGGTTTTCAAGATCCCAATATTCACTACGCACCCACGCCTCCTTATTGGCTATACCCCCCGTATTCGTACGCACAGACATCAACCACCGCCACCGATGGAGGAGGGTTTTACAGCGGGGCAGAACTCATCGAGCAACAATTTACGGTTGATGCTACCAACGCACTTTATACATATAATTACTCTGTTGTACTCCAGGATGGAG
This sequence comes from Bacteroidota bacterium, assembly GCA_013289095.1. Lineage (GTDB taxonomy): Bacteria > Bacteroidota > Bacteroidia > Palsa-965 > Palsa-965 > Palsa-965. The sequence continues at coordinate 6,024 of JABDAO010000100.1, forward strand.
GTCACCCAACAGGCGACATGCCTTACTTTGAGGTAGATGTATACGATGGTGCAGGCGCCCCCATACCTTGTCTGCAATATTTCCAGGAATGTACTTCCGGCCATCCTCCTACCGGTTATACCGATGATGGTTTTGGCGATTATTATTCGGGGTGGCAGAGTAATACGCTGGATCTCTCGGGTTATACCGGACAGACCATCACACTTTACTTTTCATCAGCAGGTTGCAGCTGGGGCGGTCACTTTGGATATGCGTATGTATCGGGTTCCTGCGGACCGAAACAACTTTATGTATCCACTCCGGCTGCCTGTGTAGGCTCAACCATGACCGTTACGGCTCCTTCAAGCCCCACGGGTACTACTTTTGCCTGGACAGGCCCTGCCGGTGGCATCGTTGGATCTGCTACTGGTTCGATCATCACGGTCAATCAAAATGGTACCTATTCCGTGACCGTAACTCCAGGTAATGGATGTAGTTATTCAGTTAGTACGGTTGTAACCTTTGCCACCGCGGCTACCATCACTCCCACACAAGCCGACGGAACTTGCAGCGGTTCGGCCAATGGCACAGCTACAGCAACCGCTTCGGGCGGTAATCCAACCTATACTTATCATTGGACCGGCGCAGGTTATGGCTCAGGCGGACAAGGTACACCCACTGCCACCGGTCTTGCCGTTGGCACCTATACCTGTACGGTAACTACTGCCAACGGTTGTGGTTCAACGCAGACATACAGCATCACCGATCCTGCTGCCGTAACATCCTCTCTTTCATCACAAACAAACGTGGCCTGTAATGCAGGTGCTACCGGCGCGGCTACGATTGCCGCTGGCGGAGGAAGTCCGGGGTATACCTATACCTGGTCTCCAGTGCCAGGTGGAGGACAAGGTACGGTTACGGCAACAGGCCTGAGTAACGGGACATATACCTGTACTATTCATGATCTGAACGGATGCGCCAAGACCCAGACGGTGGCCATCACGCAACCTGCTGTGCTCACTTCTTCGCTTTCCTCGCAAACAAATGTAAATTGTAACGGAGCTGCCACAGGCGTTGCTACGGTTTCTGCCGGCGGCGGCAGCCCCGGCTATACCTATACCTGGGCTCCGGTTCCAGCCGGTGGTCAAGGAACAGTAACCGCAACCGGTCTTAGCAACGGAACCTATACCTGCACCATACACGATTTAAACGGATGCCCGAAAACCCAGGCTGTTACCATCACCCAGTCGGCAGTCCTCACTTCGTCTATTTCTACCCAGACCAATGTGAATTGTAACGGTAATGCTACCGGAGCAGCTACTGTTGCTGCCGGCGGCGGTTCTCCCGGTTATACCTATACCTGGGCCCCGGCGCCAGGAGGAGGACAAAGCACTGTTACTGCCACCGGTTTGAGCAACGGAACGTATACCTGTACCATTAATGACATACATGGTTGTACCCAAACCCAGACCGTAGCCATTTCGCAGCCTGCTACCCTTACCGCTTCGCTCTCTACTCAAACCAATGTTAATTGCAATGCCGGAGCCACCGGTGCGGCCACTGTGGCTGCAGGCGGAGGAAGCCCCGGTTATACCTACACGTGGGCTCCTGCTCCGGGTGGCGGACAGGGAACTGTTACGGCTACCGGCTTAAGCAATGGAACATACAGTTGCACGATACATGACCTCAACGGTTGCCCCGTTGTCCAGTCGGTTACGATTACGCAGGCTGCTGCACTTACTTCGTCCATCTCATCGCAAACCAATGTCAATTGTAATGGGTCAGCAAATGGAAATGCTACGATCACAGCCGGTGGAGGATCTCCCGGTTATACCTATACCTGGGCTCCTGCGCCTGGAGGTGGACAAGGAACTGTTACTGCCACCGGTCTTGGCAATGGTACGTATAATTGCACCATTCATGATGTAAATGGTTGTCCACAGGTTCAAGCTGTTGTCATTACCCAGCCCGCTGTACTTACCTCT
>JABDAO010000101.1 GCA_013289095.1 Bacteroidota bacterium
CGACTCTGATCGCGTTTTTCCGGAAAATATCCGCCCTGCCTATGGTTCGTGATGGCAGGCTGCGAATCGCCGGTAGTCATCTCTTTTTCAATGAACGATTGTATGCTATGCTAAAGATGCTTTATCGCATCTATATAAACTGAAAAGAAGAGGGAATATTGTGTGTGGAATAAAATAATTTTATTTTTTTGGGCGATTGTATCGAAAAACAGTATGTCTCCAAATCAGATGTGTCTTTTATCCCAAGATGAACAGTAGAAATGTAGTGTACTACTGTTCAGTGCGTTTGGATTTTGTGCGGTTCCGATAGTCGTCGGGATGGGTTATCCCTGTCTGCCCTTGCACAGGCTGGCGTTACGGCAGGCAGGCAGCGGGTTCGTTGTGCTGCTCGCCTTTTGAGCGCGAATGCCTGCTTCGAATGCATCATGCGGGATTATCATTTGGGTCTGCCTCCAGACAGGAGTTTGAGTCAGGTTTAGACGAACTCATTATTGCTAAGGGTAGACGCATCAGATTAATGGAGGCAGTACTACCGTGGCTGAAGGATGGGGAGATCAGGAATAATTGAGTTTCCCGGGCACATCTATACCAGGAGCTCTATACAGATCCGGGGAATACATTTCGGCTAACCATTGCCAACCTGCCTATTCTTTCCATTTCAGTTTTCTTCATTTTTTGCATTTCCAAAGCTACTTCTGCCCCTGGCTTGCCTGCCAAATTCAATTTTATTTCTATTGTATACACAAAAATTAGACAGCATCTGATTTTACAGGCTTTTATCTGCCCATCTAAATGCCACGTTATCAGGCCATTTACGAAAAGGTTACGATATTATCACCTCAAATATTATCTATGCACCCGCTTTATATTGTTCCATATAGATAATAAACACAGATGACCTACTAATTTCACTTTGATTCAAACAACAATATCTCTTACATTTGATTAACAAGAAAATAACGTAGCACCTGAATCTGTGATCCATTCACAGCAGGATTTGTAAGATAAGAAGCAGAATTGATTTTTGAGCGGTGCGCTACCCGGTTGACCTCTTTTAAAATTAGCTCTTATAGCAATACAGCAGGAAGCGTAGAAACAGACATACGTCTTCCCGCTTTTACCGAATGAACATGAGAATAAGGATCACACCGTTCGGTACAACCGGCTCTAAGCCCCTTTGGCGGTTAAAAAATCGTTGAAGTGATTACAAGCCGGTATAAACGCCTGTTTACATTAATTCCTGCTGCGTATGATCGAACGAGAACATACCAATCACCAGTATGAGCAACGAGCCGGCTTAAACAACCGTGCGAAGCGCCCAAAAAAAACCTATGCTTCAACAAACTACCGTGATTGCCCCATTGCCCTCGCTGTCCCCACATTCTTGTTTCTCTTGCTGTTGTTGGTTCTACCCCCAAAAACCTCTAAGGCTCAGCTCCAACTCAATTCGAACGTCACGGCACAGCAATTGGCCCAGGCCATAGTAGGCAATGGTTGCATGGTAACCAACGCGGCACTGGTGTGCCCCGACACAGCCAAAGCTATTTTCACCAATGTGAGTTCAAATATTGGTCTTCAAAACGGAATCCTGTTGACCAACGGCGCAGCAAGCATTGCCAATGGCCCGAATAATTTACCCAATGCCGGATACAACGATGGAGCGCCGGGAGATTTCGATCTGACCACGTTGTCTGGAACCGCCACGTACGACGCATGCTCACTCGAGTTTGATATCATTCCCTCGTGTGATACGATTCGAATTACCTATGTTTTTGGTTCGGAGGAATATCTGGTTTATGTAAACCGGAAATTCAATGATGTTTTTGCGTTTTATATATCAGGCCCGGGATATACCGGTCTGCAGAACATAGCTGTAGTCCCTGGCACAGCGCTCCCGGTTTGCATAAACAACATTAATCCGGGAAATAATCCTCAATATTATATTGACAATTCCGCCGGAACAACAATCCAATACAATGGGTTTACGACCCCGCTTGTGGCTGTGGCCGCAGTAACACCCTGCGTGAAATATCATATCAAACTAGCCATATCCGATGTCCTGGACGGGATTTTCGATTCCGGAGTCTTTATTCAGGGCAATTCTATCAGGTGTGCCCCACAGGCTTATACCAATCTTGCCACCAACACCAACGCAATTAAAAGTTGTAGTAACGGCAGTTTCACTTTTTGTCGCACCGGAGATTCCACGCTGGCATATACAGTCAGTTATACGGTTGGGGGTACGGCAGTGAGCGGTGTTGATTATACCCCTCTCTCAGGATCTGCTGTCATCCCTGCCTTACAGAGCTGCGTTACCACCAATGTAGTAACCTTGCCCAATAACGCAGGGGGCAGCAAAAGTGTGCAGATTATCTACCAGCATGGACTCTGCCCCCTGACAGACACCATCAATCTTCAGATTGTTGATCCTGGCCCTCTTGATGCCGGGCCGAATGTTTCAATCTGTTCAGGCGATTCGGTTGCACTAGGCAACACACCGGCCTTGCTCACCAATTATACCTGGACTCCGGTCACGGGTTTAAGCAACCCCAACATCTTCAACCCCAAACTCAGCCTGATCAATAACGGCACCACTGATTTGGTCTATACCTATGTAGTGACGGCCAGCAAACCCACGATGGCCACCTGTATCCTAACAGATTCGCTACAAGTTACCGTGCATCCGCTGCCTACCTCAAAGTTCGGCGTACAGGCTGTTTCCTGTGTGGGCGACCGGATTTCATTCGTCGATCAGTCAACAAGCCCAGCTACGGGCGGAATCACTACCTGGTACTGGAACTTTGGGAATAACCTTTTCGACATTGTGCAGAACCCTGTAATCAAATACAATATTGCAGGCACCTTTACTGTAAATCTTACCGTTACAGATCACGACGGCTGCAAAGACGACACCGCTGAAGTCATTCTTGTCTCTCCGCTACCATTGCCCAATTTTACTTCCACCGCTGCCTGCCAAGGCGATTCAGTGAAATTCGTGAATACCTCAAGCGTTCCGGGTGCCGGAACAATCCTGCAGTGTATCTGGAATTTCGGCGACGGTTCGCCGCTGATAAGCAACCTGGCCCCCTTTCACCTTTATCCACAAAGCAGCAATACCTATACGGTACAACTGATTGTCACCTCTGCGGCCAATTGTGTGAGTACCACACAGGAAGTCATCAACCTCAATCCCAACCCCATTGCTTCCTTTACAACCACACCGCTCTCTGCCTGCCTATACGATCCGGTGAAATTCGACAACACCTCGAACGGAAACAACAACAACTGGAGCTTTGGTGATGGAACCATGTCAACCAACCGGAATGCGCTTCACCAGTATCTCGCTCCGGGCATCTATTCCGTTCAGCTCATCACCTCTAACAACTTTGGCTGTTCAGACACCGCCCTGGCAAGCGTGGTGGTGCATCCTGTTCCTAAATTTGATTTCACAGCAAGCGATACCGCAGGTTGCCCCTCCTTCTGTACACAGTTTCAGGCCAGGCCCCTGCCCGGCAGCGATTCTGTTGCTTCCTGGAGCTGGCTCTTCAATTCCGGACAGACCGGAAGCGGCGCTTCGGCCAAAACCTGCTATACCGGAGGCGGGCGTTATACACCAAGGCTCATCGGCACTTCGAACTATGGATGTGTTGATACCCTTGTAAAAACAGCTTACATCCACGTCTACCCCAGCCCGGTTCCCGCGTTTAGCGAAAACACCGGGGTAATCACCGTCTATCAGCCAACCGTACAGGTTACAAATGCTTCTTCGGCTGATGTGGTGAAATGGTGGTGGACATTCGGCGACACGAAGACCGACTCAGGAGCAGGACCCATTTCACACACCTATCTGGAAAACATAGACAGCAGCCAGTACACCATCTGGCTTCATGTGACAAACATTTTCGGATGCTCCGACAGTGTTTACCACCTTGTACAACTCCGCACAGAATCTGCCCTTTTTATTCCAAACACGTTCACCCCCAATGGCGACGGGATCAATGAAGTATTCAGGCCATTCGGGTGCGGCATCTATCAGACAGCCGGTTTTGAGATGAACATCTTTGACCGCTGGGGAATGTTGATCCTCACGACGAACGACATTATCACCGGTTGGGATGGAACCTTCAGGGGCAACAAATGCCAGCAGGATGTGTATGTCTATGAAGTGTTTTTTACCAATCCGGCAGATGGCACCCTGCTCACCCTCCTGCGTGGTCACGTAAACCTCATCCGATAAAAATTTTTCTAATACAAGCAACCATGAACCGAATCTTACTCTTCCTGCTGCTGATTGTCTTGACTGCCTGTGCTCAACCAACGCTTGCCCAGACAACCAATCCCTCTGCTCAGACAATCAATCCCGCCTCCAAATGCGACAATATGGATTTTCGCCGAGGCGATTTTACGGGCTGGGTGGGTCACACCTCGGTTTATCCTCCCACTACAACCGGCACAAACATCAATATCCCTTATTATTACAACACAGGGATTGTGAATGGCCGCCAAACAATCATGAACGCAGCTACCCCCGATCCGTATACCTGTAACTCGGTACTCATGCTGCCTCCAAATGAACCCTTCTGTGCGCGTCTCGGAAATGGAGGAATTGGTTGGTGGGGAGACGGTGTGGAATGGCAACGCGACTATCTTTCGTATTCTTTGCTCATCACTCCACAGAATGCCCTCATCACTTATAAGTATGCGGTTGTTTTACAAGACCCCAATAATGACACAACCAACCCACCACATGCTCCCCCGATCCGTCCGAGGTTTATTGTTTCCATCCTCGATTCCAGCGGAGGGCTCATCGACCCCACCTGCGGTTATTTTGCGGTGACTGTTGACTCCAGTGTGCCTGGTTTCAGGAACTGCTCGTTGACAGGCTTGCTTTCAGCCGGGGGAAATCCGGCCAACCCGGCCGGTGTGGTGTACCGTGCCTGGACAACGGTTGGGGTCGATTGCCGTCCTTACATCGGGCAAACAATCACACTTCAGTTTGAGACCTGGGATTGCGGTCTGGGCGGGCATTTCGGGTATGCGTATATCTCTTCCCGTTGCGACGCCTTTGAATTGCAGACTGAAGTCTGCACCCGAAACAATTCGATGTTGTTAACAGCCCCAGATGGGTTCAGTTATCAATGGAGCCCGGGAGGACAAACAACACAGCAAATCTATGTCTATAACCCCAGCCCCGGCGACTCGGTTTCTGTTGCACTGACTTCGGTGACCGGGTGTACCACTACCTTAGGCACACGCCTCTATCCGGTATTTGCCAAAGCCAATTTCCTGGTCAACCCGGCTATTGTATGTCCCAAAGCTCCAATCACGTTTACCGATTCATCTTATAGTGTCGATACTAAAACAAATACAGCAGTTGCAATCGCTTCCTGGCTTTGGAATTTTGGCGATGGAACCGCCTCCTCTGCTGCCAACAACACGCATGTCTATTCCAATCCGGGAACCTATACCGTGAGCCTGGTTATTACCAATATTGACGGCTGTACAGATTCCCTTCAGAAAATTGTACGTGTTATGCCCATACCCATTCCCAACTTTACCATGACAGACGTTTGCGCCGGGAATACGGTTACATTTAAAGACAGTTCGCAAGTGGGAGGATCGGGTCAATTGATAACGGGCTGGACGTGGACGTTTAAAGACAACAATACCACCAGCAACCTGCAAAACTCCACTCATTTTTATCCGGTGGCTGGCACCTATACCATCAACATGGCTATTGTCACCAACCGGGGATGTACGAATGACACCAGTAAAACCATCAAGATATGGCCCTTGCCCGTGGCCAATTTTACGGCCAATAATGTGTGCGTCGGAAACGTCAGTTCATTCACCGATCATTCAAGCCCGGGCGACCCTGCAGATAGCCTGGCAAGCCGCGTCTGGAATTTTGGAGATAGCACAGCGTTTAGCAGCAGTACCGACCCTACCCACCTCTATTTGTATCCAGGCACGCATCCGGTACAACTCATCGTTGCCACGGCCCGAGGCTGTGTCAGAGACACAACACTCCTGGTGGTGGTACACCCATTGCCTGTAGCTAATTTCAATGCTAATCCTATATGCCTGGGGTCGCCTGTAAACTTCCACGACCTGAGCACACCTACAGGCACTATGACCAGCTGGAGCTGGACTTTTGGCGATATCCAGAACAACACCTCCAACCTCCAGAGCCCGACCCATGTGTTTGATTCTTCGAAGGTGTATTATCCATCCCTGGTGGTCACATCGCAATTTGGATGTGTCGATAGCATCATGCTCCCGCTCAATATTGTGCCATTGCCGGTGGTTAGCTTTGATGCCAATAAATACAATGGATGCGCCCCGCTCTGTATCAATTTTATTGATCTGAGCTTCTCTCAGGCTGACGCAATCAGCACCTGGGCCTGGACCTTTGGCGATGGCACAGGGTCATCGGTTCAGAACCCTCCGCATTGCTACAAAATACCGGGCACCTACAACGTAACGCTGAATGTCTCGACGACCAATATGTGCACGCAAAGCCTGGCCTGGAATAGTATGATCACCGCATACCCGAGTCCGGTCGCCAATTTCTTTGCCAGTCCGAGTGAGACCACCATCACCACTCCTTTCATCACCTTTACCGACGGCTCATCCGGCGCCAACGCATGGAGATGGACCTTTGGAGATGCCAGCGGTGGGATTGCACAGGATACGAGTCACCTCTACGCCAATCCGGGTGATTATACCATCTGGCTTTATGTAAAAAATCAGTATGGCTGTCTGGACTCTACTTCGAAAGAAATAGTGATCGAACCCGAGTGGAGTTTCTATGTTCCAAATGCATTTACACCCGATAAGCGGGGTCTGAACGACGGTTTTATTTGCAAAGCATATAACGTCTTCGACTTTGAAATGTGGATCTTCGATCGTTGGGGAAATAACCTTTATCACTGCACAGACCTGAACCAGCCGTGGAACGGGAAAGTCCAAAACGGAACAGATGGTGAACAGCTGGCCCAGGAGGATGTATATGTCTGGAAAATTTCACTCAAAGATGTGTTTGGGGTTCCTCACAACTATGAGGGAATTGTTTCGCTGATCAAATAAAGTATACACTGAACAAGAGAGACGTTGTGTGCGGACGCCCCCCTCAGAATTGCTATCGGGTATAAAACACAGAATAAACAGGCATTCTCGGCTCTCAGAACACAACGCTTGAATTCCTTTGCTTTTGTTACCTTTATCAGGATCAAAGCAAACCGATTTGAGTTGTAAAAGAACCGAACACCACGTAAGACCCAACACCCGACATTTGCCTGTTAGCGCTAACGAGATACCCTCCGAAGGAATTGCTCTGTATGACGGCTTATATCCGCTGAGACAATTAAAATCAGCTGGAATGTGTATGCTCAAGCTATTGTCTGTTTTCTGTTTGTGCCTCGTTCTGAACCAATGCTCGGTAAAAAAAGCCTTGTATCGCCGGCAGGAGAAAGTCAAGCTGGAAATCCCGGTAACCTATGCGCTTGGCTGGTGGTCGAACCAGGATAAGCTACAGATCGATTCTTTTTCTGTAGAAATTCTTCAAAGCACCCTCAGTTTATTCAACACAAAATCGTTGGTAGCCTATACCATCCGAGGACATTTACCCTATCAGGGCGAGTGGAAGCCCTATATTCAAAAAATACATATCAACGAACATTTTATCCCATCGGAAGGTGAATATCAAACAGCCGAGGAGATAGACCTTACCCCGATTGTAAATGTTCAGGTCGATCATTCAAAGACGGGAGGCACTGAATACTTTTGCTTCACGAATCAGCTTTATGTCCACTCCTTTCATTGGGGAGAGAATACCGTGAAATTTGTGTGCGGAAAAATGGAGAAAACAATCCAGGTGATGCAGAAAAAATGAGGCGCTAAACTTCCTGGCAGAGCCACGTCAAGCCACAGCAGGTTGCATGAAGC